>SFLG01000086.1 GCA_004553485.1 Bacteroidales bacterium
GAGACACAGCACCGCGAGATTGTCGAAGGCAAGGAGCCTACAGTGAAGAAGTTCCAGCACCAGCTGGCCTACAACGTCATCCCCCACATCGATGTCTTCACCGACAACGGCTACACCAAGGAGGAGATGAAGATGTACCTCGAGACAAAGAAAATCATGCACGCCTCGGACCTCGAGGTCAGCGCCACCTGTGTGCGCGTGCCCGTCATGCGCGCCCACTCCGAGGCGCTGTGGGTCGAGACCCGCGACCAGCTGACGCTCGAGGATGTGCGCGAGGCCTTCCGCAAGGCCGAGAATGTGGTGCTCCTCGACAATCCCGACGAGAACGTCTACCCGATGCCCCTCGACCTCGCCGGCGAGGACCCCGTTTACGTAGGACGTCTGCGCCACGACCTCACCAATCCCTGCGGCATCTCGTTCTGGACCGTAAGCGACCAAATCCGCAAGGGCGCCGCCCTCAACGCCGTCCAGATTGCCGAGTACGTCATCGCCCACCGCAACTGACGCAGCCCTAAAGCCCCTAAAGCAAAGCCCCTAAAGTCCTTAAGGTCCTTAAAGTCCCTAAGGTCCTTAAGGTCCTTAAAGTTTAACCTTACCTTACCCCCCCCACCCTTATTATGTTGCTGTTGTTCACCCCGCTTGTCACGCAGCCGGTGCAGATTTTCTTCATCGTGCTGGCGGTCATTCTGCTCGCGCCGGTGGTGTTCAACCGCCTCAAGATACCGCACCTCATCGGCCTCATTTTGGCCGGACTGGTGATAGGCCCCTACGGCCTCGGCATCCTTGCCAGCGACAGGAGCTTCGCGGTGTTCGGGCAGGTGGGTCTGCTGTACCTGATGTTCCTTGCCGGCCTCGAGATTGACATGTTCAATCTGCGGCTCAACCTCAGGCGAGGCCTGTGGTTTGGCGCGATGACCCTCTTCATCCCACTGGTGCTGGGCGTGGCGTCGAGTCTGTGGCTGCTGAAGCTCGACTGGCTGACGTCGCTGCTCTTAGGCTCGATGTACGCTTCGCACACGCTGTTGGCTTACCCCGTGGTGACGCGCTACGGCATCGCCAAGTCGAGGCCCGTGCTTATTGCCGTCGTGGGCACAATCATAGCCGTGATAGGCGCCCTGCTTGTTATGGCGGTGGTGGTGAACGCGCACCGCTACGGCATAGACAGCTATTTCGGGCTGCTGCGGCTGATAGTCGGGCTCTTTGTCTTCGTCGTGGCCGTGATGTGGCTCTATCCGCGCATAACACGTTGGTTTTTCAATAAATACTCCGACAAGGTCACCCAGTACGTCTATGTGCTGACGATGGTTTTCCTTGCCGCTGCAGTGTCGCAGCTGATAGGCCTCGAGCCCGTCCTCGGCGCCTTCCTGTCGGGTCTGGTGCTCAACCGCTATGTGCCCGCCTCGTCGCCGCTGATGGGGTCGATAGAGTTTGTCGGCAACGCCCTGTTCATCCCGTACTTCCTCATCTCGGTGGGCATGATGATAAACTTGGGCGTGATTTTCAACCCCGACACGCTGATGGTGGCCGCCGTGATGCTTACCGTCGCCATCGTCAGCAAATGGATTCCCGCCCGTATCTCGGCCATAACCGAGAAGATGAGCCGCGCCGACGAGGGCGTGATGTTCGGACTGACCGCCGCGCACACGGCCGTTGCCCTTGCCGTCGTCACCCTTGGCCACGATATGGGGCTGCTCGACCAGCGCGTCCTCAACGCCACCATCGTGGTCATCCTCATCACCTGCGCCCTGGCCCCCATCATCGCCAACATCAACGCCCCGCGCGTCAAGATGGCGATGATACACAAGGCCGATGAGACGCGCGACCCGCACCGTCTGACGGCCCGCAACCGCATCAACAACACCCTTGTGCCCTGCGCCAACGTACGCAGCGCCGAGGAGCTGACCGAGCTGGCCGTGCTGATGCGTAACCTCTTGGGACACAGCTCGCTGTATGCCCTGCACGTGCGCAACGAGAACACGCCGCTGGCACGCTCGCGCAGTCGCGAGACACTACAGGCCGCAAGCCGCGTGGCCCAGGCCGCCGATACGCCGGTGACCTGCCTCGAGCGGTACGACATCAACGTCGCCACCGGCATCCTCAACGTCATCGAGGAGCGCGACATCACCGAGGTTATCCTGGGCCTCCACCGCCGCCTGTCGTTCATCGACTCGTTCCTCGGCGCAAAGGTGGAGCAGCTGCTCAAATCCACCAACAAGATGATGCTTATCTCGCGTCTGCTGGGCAACCTCAGCACCACGGCCCGCATCGTCGTGTACGTGCCTGCAAAGGCCGAGTACGAGAGCGGCTTCTCGCGCTGGGTGCGCGCCGTGGCGCGACTGACGACGCAGCTGGGCTGCCGCGTGATTTTCTGCTGTACCGACTCGGTGCAGCCCCTCATCCGCGGCGTGCTGTACCAGGAGAACTACGACGTGCGGTGCGAGTTCTATCCCTGCGAGAGCTGGGACGACTTCATCACCCTCTCGCCCCGCGTGCGCGACGACGACCTGCTGTTTGTCATTTCGGCCCGTCCCGCCTCGGTGTCGTACAGCGCCGACATGTCCGAGATGCCCACCTTCCTGCAGCGCTACTTCACCTCCAACAGCATTGTGGTGATATATCCCGAGCAGTTCGGCGAGAATGCCGCACCGCCGATGTCGTTCTCCGACCCGCTGTCGAGCGACATCGCCACGGGAGCCTCGCCGTTGTGGCAGCGCCTGAAGGGCCTCGCCTCACGCCGCAAGAGGCAGTGACGCCGGATGTCGCCGGTTCCCACGGCTGACACCGTGGATAATTGTGCGGGCGATAATCGCCTGCGCCACACAGCCATTGACAAGCCCGCCTGCCGCCCTTAACTTTGCAGCGCCGTTCCCGCCCGGGAGCGGCGCTAATCGTATGTATAAATATACTTTTAACCGTTTAAACCCTTATCTGCCATGAAAGAACTAAAGAAATCGGTTCGTAATATCACCGAGGTTATCGTGCACTGCACGGCCACTCCTGCCGGACGCGACGTCACCGTCGCCGACGTCGACCGCTGGCACCGTCAGCGTGGATTTGCCGGTATCGGCTACCACTACCTCGTCGCCCTCGACGGCACGGTGCATGCCGGCCGCGACGTCGACATCGCCGGGGCACACTGCCGGGGTCACAACCGCAACAGCATCGGCGTATGCTATGTCGGCGGCCTCGACGCCGCCCGACGGCCCGCCGACACGCGCACGCCGGAGCAGCGTGGCGCCCTGCGCGGGCTGCTAGCGGCGCTGAAGAGGCTTTACCCGGGCGCCGTCGTCCGGCCGTCGTCCGAGGCCACCGCGACTTTGCCGCCAAGGCCTGCCCCTGTTTTGACGCAACCAACGAATATGCCGGCCTATGAGACGTCTGACCTTTATCGCGGCATTTGTATGCCTGCTGATGGCGTCGTGCCGCACAACGCGCAAGGCTGAGCGCGAGGTCAGCCGCTACGAGGTCGACTCGGCGTCCACCGTCGCCGCTGTCACCGCCACCGAGGACGTGGCTGCGGAGATACGCATCGATTCGGTGATACTGCGCCGCGACACTGCCGGAGCGGTCACCGTCAGCGCCCGCGGCATAAAGACGCGGCGGTTTGAGCGCCGAGCCGCCAGCGCTGTCGCCGCCCACGATACGGTAAGTCGCCGCGCCGCCTCCGCCAGCCGCACCGAGGCCAACGCCCGGCCCGCTTTGCCCGGCTTTCCCGTACCGGCAATAGCCCTTTTGTCCGCCTGTATTCTGATAACCGTAATGCTGAAATGGAAACACAAGTAAACCACTTGAATAGGAAGCACAACTAACCTTTTGAATGAAATGGAAACGCAAGTAAATCTTTTGAAACCCCTTGCGGCGGCACTGGCTACGTCGCTCGCCGCCGTCATTCGTCCAGCCCTCCCCGCCGTCGCCCTCTGCACGGCAATGATAGCCATCGACACCTTCACCGCCTGGCGCCTTAGCTGCCGCGTGCGCCACAAACATCCCGACGCTCCCGGCCAGCCCGGCCGTGTGCACAGCCGCCGCCTGGGGCGCGCCCTGGTATGCCTGGGCAAGGTATATGTCCTGCTGCTCGTGTCGGCGGCAATCGACATCGTGCTGGCCCCCTCCACCAGCGTCCTCCAGCTCAGCGCCGGCGCCGTCACCGCCTGGCAGGCCGTCTCCATCCTCGAAAACGAGTCGTCGTGCACCGACGCCCGCTGGCCCGCCTGGCTCAAACGCTACCTCGCCGACAAAGTCAGCCGCCACCTGCATTGACCGAATTTTCTACTAAAATTTGGTAATTCAAGTTAAATTTGCTTATTTTTGCAAAATCAGTATTAGCTTTAAATCCAAACCATTATTAACCCCTAAATACTTAATCCTATGCAATTTGAAATAATGACTGTCGTGAAGGAAACATTCATGGCCTCGCTGAAAAACATCCCCTCGTTCCTCGGCGCTGCAATTCTTTGGCTGCTCACATGCTGGATCCCCTACATCAACGTCGGCACCACCATCTGCCTGTTCTACGCCATTCCCATCGAAATCAGCAAGGGCGAGATTGTAAATCCCCTGTCCATCTTTGACGGCAAATACCGCAAATATATGGGCGAGTTCTTCAACATCATCGGTATGATGGCCGTATCTATCATCCCCGCCATGATGTTCATGCTTGTCCCCGGCATCATCATCTCCATCGGCTGGTGCCTGGCTATCTGCCTGATGATTGACAAAGAAATCAACCCCGCCGAGGCCATGACATTGTCCACCAAGTGCACCTACGGCCACAAATGGTCCATCTTTGGCTCCGCCGTCCTCATCGGCATCATCTGGCTCGTCGCCTTCATCATCCTGGGCGGCATCGCACAGGCCATCGGCGTCGGCTTCATCTCCTTCCTCGTCTTCTTCGTCCTGATCGCCGTCCTCCTCACGCTTAACATCTGCTTCACCGGCATAGTCTACCGCTACCTCGGCCGCCCCACCGCCGTCTAACCCTCCCTCCCCCCATAAAAACAGGCTCGGCCGCCACGCGCCGCCGAGCCTGTTTTTGTGTATTATTCTATATGGGAAAACAGAATGACGGTAGAGCGGAGGGCGGTGCAATTGTTATGGAAGTTTAAGCATTATAATTTTTTTTGCGTAACTTTGTCGTGTATTACACAATAACGATTCAGAAGGCTGCTCAAAGGCGTCCAAAAATGTCAGAACATAAACGAATAGCAAAGAATACCGGTTATATGGCCATAAGGATGATGGTGTCTATGATTGTGACACTATTTACGAGCCGTGTAGTCTTGCAACAGTTGGGAGTAACCGATTTTGGCATTTATTCGGTTGTGGCCGGTGTGGCCATTATTGTGTCGTTCTTCAACTATGCTTTGGCATCGGCTATTCAGCGCTATATGAGTGTGGAACTTGCAGTTAATGAGGGGCGGAAACTGCAAGGGGTATTTTCGGCGTGCTGGGCTACGGTTTTCATAATGGCCGTAATTTTCATAATTTTTTCCGAAGGAGTGGGCTTGTGGTTTATAAACAATAAGCTCAATATTCCGCCGGGTCGCTTGTCCGATGCCCATGTTGTATTTCAGTTGTCGCTTGTCATAGTGCTGATTGAGATGGTGCGCGTGCCGTATAATTCGCTTATAATATCGCTTGAGCGAATGTCGTTCTATGCCTACAGCTCGATATTGGAGGTTTCGTTGAAGCTGATTACTGCCATACTGCTGATAATGATTTCCGGTAATAAACTGACTATATATATGTTGCTGCTTGTGGGTGTAGCCATGATGATCAACATTATCTATGTCTTATATGTTCGTCATATCGTACCGGAATTGCGGTTCTCTATTCGTGCCGAGCGCCAGCAGATTATCGAAATTGGCAAGTTTTCTGGCTGGAATATCATAACTTCGTTGTCGGATATATCATACCAGCAGGGAACATCTATGATTATGAATGTGTTTTTCGGCGTGACATTCAACGCATCCATGGGAATTGCCAATCAGGTAAAATCGGCAGTATCATCATTTGCGCGAAGTCTGCAGTTGGCGGCATCACCGCAGATTATAATGTCATACTCGGTAGGCAATAGGCAGGAGTTTTCGTTGCTTTTTCTAAGCATCTCTAAAATATCGTTCTATTGTGTGGCAATGCTTGGTGTCCCGATTTTGCTGAATACCGAATATATAATGGAATTATGGCTCACCATTATACCGCCACAAGGTACAATGTTTGTGCAATTTATGATTGTGTTCTGTTTGGTCGACTGTCTTTCGGGCCCTCTCTGGGTGACTATGCAGGCATCGGGAAAGATTGCCATGTACCAGATTGTCATAGGTGTTGTGTGGATGACTTCGCTGCCGATGACGTATTTGGCATACAGACTCGGAATGCCGTCTTATTCACTGATAATAGTTACAATTATTATTAGTGCCTCGCTGTTATTTATACGTGCATTGTTCACACAGCGCCATTGTGGAATACCGGTATATCAGTTTTTTAAGGATGTTGTTCTGACCGTGACGATAACTGTGGCTGTCGCCTTAGTCGTCCCGGTATACATGGCGAATTTCGTCGTAATGACAGATTTAATAAAGTTAGTGACAACAACAGGACTTTGGATAGTGTGCCTTAGTGCCTCAATTTATATTTTCGGTCTGACTGGCCGTGAACGATCCTATATAAAACAGGCGGTAAAAAAGATAATACGTCGATGAAACAATCAGTACTTTTTATACAAGAATCAATGGACGGCGGCGGTGCCGAACATGTCCTTGTTTCAATCCTAAAGCATCTTCCGGCCGATAAGTACGATATCACATTATTGCTGATATTCAATACCGGGCGCTTACTTGATGTTATACCGGACAATATAAAAGTGAAGTATCTGTTTCAGGATAATAAAAGTCTATACACTCGCCTTATCTTTCATTCAAAATATACGCGTAACCGCGTACTGCGCCATCGGGCATTGAAAGCAATTGGCAATAAGAGCTTCGACGTCGTAGTGTCTTTTATGGAGGGTCTGCCTTTGCTGCTTCATGCTGATTTGATGCATCTTGCCTCGTTGAATTGCTCGTGGATACATTGTAATATAAAAACACATTATTGGTACGAGCGGTTCCTGTCGCGACGCGAGGAAAAAGAGATCTACCAAAAGATAGATCGAATCGCGTTTGTGTCAATCGGTGCAAAAGAAGCCTTTGAGAGTATTTATCAGACTGCCGCCGATAAAGTTGTTATCGGCAATCTACAGGATTCGGACGAAATAGTTAAAAAAGGGGTGGAGTATACCCCTGAAAAGGCGTCGGAAGGCTTTCGTCTGGTAACGGTCGGCCGGCTTGTGGAGGTAAAGCGACAGGAGCTTCTGCTCGAGGCAGTGTCAATTCTGAAAAAGCAGGGTTACGACATTAGCCTGGATATACTTGGGGTAGGCCCGCGCGAAAAGGAACTGAAAGACTTGGCTATCAGTCTCGGAATAGAGAAATATGCCAATTTCAGAGGATTCGTTTCAAATCCCTATCCATATATAAAGAACGCTGACCTTTTCTGTCTGACGTCCGAATCGGAGGGATACCCCATGGTTGTGGCAGAGGCCCTGATTACCGGTACCCCGGTGTTGTCGACACGAGTTAACGGCGTAACCGAAATGCTGTCGCGCGGTGGCGGAATAATGATGGAAGGTCAGGCTGAAGTAATTGCCGGCGAGATAAAGGAGATTATTGATAATCCACAAAAACTTAAAAAGTTAAAAGAAGAAACCCGGCAGTCGGCTGAGCAGTTTGACCTTAAGGCTACAGTCGGCCGAATTGAAGCGTTTATAACTCCGCAATAAAGCAAACGCGCCGTGAGACTTCTTAAGCAACGGTTATCGGGACTGAGGTATCTTCAAGATAATTTCATATAAGGCTCAGTATTCACCGGATGATATCATGTTATCAGAGTCATAGAATAACAGATGGACAGTCAAAGATACAGCGTCTTGTATCTGAGGATATTGCCGGTGATGGCCGTTTTTATACATTCCGAGTGGGACCTGCTGTCGTCGGTAAGGTCAAATTTTCGGCCCAATAAGCTTTCGAGGGCGTACTGAAAGTCAAAGAAGTTACCGACCGAGTCCATCAGCGGAATATTTTCCCGGTCAAAATCGACACATAAGTCGATGTCGCTGTTGTCGTTAAAGCGGTTTGTCAGAATCGAACCGAAAACCCACAGCTTGCGCACATGAAACTTATTGCAAAGGTCGATAATGGTATTAATATCGATCAGGTATTGTCCCGTTTATCGTCTGCAAATATACAAATATCTGTTATTAGGACAAATTTAGCCTTCGTCTTCGGATTCGTAGCTGTTGTATTCTTTGTCGGCGATGTAGTATTCAGCGGCCTTAACGATGATGCCGAAGCCACGCCAGAACAGGAAGGCTAACCCGCCATAAAGCAGGGGAACTAACGATAGAAGGAACGAGCTGTAACTAGACAAAAGGGCCGCGAAGAAAAAAATAATTCCGCACGCTAAGCACAGCATGGCAATTACGTTCATCCATGAGGATATACGGTTCCATTCAAAGTTCATAGGGTATAGGTTATAAGGGTTTGTATATTTTCGCTGACAAATATACGATAAAAACGCCACACCACAAAGCAAGCTGCGCCCCGTTGTGCGAGGGAGTTGCTTGCGTGTCTTTAGGGAGCGTCAATACCCACGCCAATAGGAAAAAACGTCTTGTCCCGTTTTTGTCCCGGTGGGAGGACAAAAAAGCCTGCAAACGGATGGTTTGCAGGCTTTTGCCCTTAAAGGGTCGGGGTGAGAAGACTCGAACTTCCGACCTCCA
>SFLG01000018.1 GCA_004553485.1 Bacteroidales bacterium
CGGCGTCAGCGGATGTCCTTGCCCCAGGCGCGGCGGCGGCGGTGCTGACGGCGCTCAAAGTACTCCCACTGCTTCTGCACGTTCTCGTTGCCCTCAAGCTCGACGTTGCTCTCGGCAAACTTGTAGCCGTTGGCGATGTAGTTGGGCAGGAGCACCGAGAACAGCAGAGCGTTGACGCCCTTGCCCTGGTATTCGGGTTTTATGGCCACCAGCATCAGGTCCACAACGTCGCTGTGGCCGCGGATGGCGCGCAGCAGGTGGTACCAGCCGGTGGGGAAGAGCTTGCCGTCGCAGGCACGCAGGGCCTTCGACAGCGAGGGGATGGAGATGCCGAAGCCCACGAGCTCCTTGTTCTTGTCGGTGATTACGCAGACGTCCTCGAGGCGCAGCAGGCCAAGGTACATGTCGACGTAGTATTCGATTTGCCTCGGCGTCAGCTCGACAAAGCCGTACAGGTTGGCGTAGGCCTCGTTGATGAGGTTGAAGATGGCCGTGCCGTAGTCCTTCTTGAGCTTTTTGCGCGAGGTGTACTTGGGCGTCTCCAGCTCGAAGCGGCGACGCACGATGTCGGCCACGCGCATGTACTTGTCGGGCACCTTGTCGGGCACGGTCATGCGGTACTCCACCCAGTCGGCCTCTTTTTGGAACCCCAGGCGCTCCATGTGCTGCTTGTAGTAGGGGTAGTTGTAGATGGTGGCCATAGTGCCCATCTCGTCAAAGCCCTCGATGAGCATGCCCTCGGGGTCCATGTCGCTGAAGCCCATCGGGCCAACGATGCGGGTCATGCCCTGGCGGCGCCCCCACTCCTCTACGGCCTTGAACAGGGCGTCGACGACGGCCTCATCGTCGATGAAGTCGACCCAGCCGAAGCGGACGTCCTTCTTGCCGAATTTCTTGTTGGCGGCGGTGTTGACGATTGCCGTTATGCGGCCCACGGGCACGCCGTCGCGGTAGGCCATGAACGACTGCGAGCGGCAGTAGTCAAAGGCCGGGTTCTTGTCGGGTATGAAGGTGTTGATTTCGTCAAACACCAGGGGCGGCACATAACAGCTGTTGCCGGCATAAAGGTCGATGCCGAACTGCACATAACGCCGCAGCTCGCTCTTAACGGGGGCTACGGGACGAATTTCTATATTGGATTTATTTTTCAAAGCGTCGTATTTAAATGGTAGGTATGTTGTTTCAGTTACCCGGTGATGTCCGGAGGGGAGGGGGGCCCGTTACATGCCGTGGTGGTGGATGACGTAGCCGACGAGGGCGGCTATTGCCAGCATCACGATGCCGACGGTGGAGAACAGGCGAATGCCCGTGTTGCCGCCGATTGCCATCTCCAGCTGCGGGACGTCGTGGAACTTTCCGGCCGACGCCCGGCGGGCGATGGAGGCGATATGGCTGTCCTGGCGGCCGGTGCGCTCGAGCACCTCGGTCATTATGTCGCCGTAGGCGCGCAGGTCGCTGTCGGTGTCGTTGCGACTCAGCGACGAGCGCTGGTCAAAGCCCACATCGATGAGCTTGAGGTTGCCGATGTCCTGGGTGAAGATTATCCTCTCGGGACGCAGCGGGCGGTGGGCAAGATGGTTCTGCTGGATATATTCGAGAGCCATCGGCAGACGCGTCACAAGCTGCTCGTACTGATGGTCGTTGAGCTCGTTTTTGTCCAGCAGCGTGCGCAACGACGTACCGTATACGTCGTCGCAGATGATGCTGAGGCCCACACCGGGAACATCCTCAAAGTCATTAATCATAACAATATTGGGATGTGACAGGTTGTAGCGGGCGTCAAACTCCTTGTTGAGCATATCCACCATGCGTGGGTCGTCGCGATACTGTTTCTTTAAAGTTTTCAGCATCACCCACTTGCCAAGCTTTTTTGCGGTGTATACGTCATAGAAATCCTCGTCCCAAGCGGGGAGGTACTCAATCTCTGACCAGCGCGGCGAGTCGTTCATCGGTGTGAGGGTGTAAATTGGGGTTAGGGTTGGGTGGTAATGGGGCCAAATCGGCCGGAAGCGACCGGAGGGTCCGGACGCGACCGACAGGCCGGAGGTGTTACACGTCGGCGAAGGATATTGAGCCGGTGATGCCCTTGTCGTCGGGGGTGTCGTCGGCCGGTTTCTTGGGCTCGGGCCGGGGCTCCTCCTTTGTCTCAGGGGCCTTGGGGGTGATGACGGGCGCCGAGGTGCGTATGCGCTGTGTGCCAGCCTGGCCGTGGCGGGGGATGCGGTCGACAGTGGGCACCTCCGAGGCGGCGATGGCCTCTTCGTTGTCATAGTCCTCGGGCTTCATCACGGGCACCCTGAGGGCCGGATGACGGGGCTTGCCGTTGTAGACGCCGCTGAGAGGGTCGGTTGGTTTATCTTTTTTGATGGGAGCGGTGGGACGGTTGACGGGCTCCTTGATCTGCGCCGGGTCGTCGTCGCCGACCTCCGAGTCGAAGCCGGAGGCCAGGATGGTGATTTTCACCTTGTCCTCGAGCGAGTCGTCGCGGTAAAGGCCCCACATCACCTCCACATCTTCGTCGATGTCGTTAACAAAGTCGGTGAGCTGGTCGGTCTCGGACATCTTGAAGGGGAAGTTCTCGTCGTCCTTGTTGACGTAGAGGACAATAAGCAGCTTTTTGGAGCGCAGGATGTCGGTGTTGCACAGCAGGGGCGAGTTAAGGGCCTCGTTGATGGCTTCGCGCACGCGGTTTTCGCCGCTGCCGTAGCCGGTGGAGATGATTGCCGTGCCGCCCTCGCGGAGGGTGGTGTCGACGTCGTTGAAGTCTCGGTTGATGTCACCGCGGATGGTGATGATGTCGGTGATGCCCTGGGCGGCGTTGAGCAGCGTGTCGTCGGCGCGCTGGAAGGCGTTGAAAATCGACAGCTCGGGGTAAATCTGCGTCAGGCGCTCGTTGCGGATGGTGAGCAGGGCGTCGACGTTCTCGCTCATCTCGCGGGCGCCCTCGAGTGCCTTGAGGATTTTCTTGCGTCCCTCGAAGCTGAAGGGTATGGTGACGATGCCGACGGTGAGGATGCCTTTCTGCTTGGCGATGCGGGCAACGACGGGTCCGGCGCCGGTGCCCGTGCCTCCGCCCAGACCGGCGGTGACGAATACCATATCGGTGTGGTCGTCAAAGAGTTCGGCAATTTTCTCGGCGTCCTTTTCGGCGTAGTCGCGGGCGCGTTCGGGCTTGCCTCCGGCACCGCGGCCGGGGCCGATGGTGAGTTTGGTGGGCACGGGGCTCTCGTCGAGCACCTGGCGGTCGGTGTTGATGAGTACAAAGTCGACATCGCGGATGCCGCACTCGTACATGTGGTTGACAGCGTTGTTGCCGCCGCCGCCAACGCCGATTACCTTGATGTTCTGCGTTCTCTGTTCCTTCACAGGCTTTGTGAAGTCGGTGTTGAGTATATCGTTGGGTGACATTTCGTGGGAATGTTTGCGGGAGAAAGGGTGAGTGTCGTGTTAATGACGTGTAAAAATCAGTTTTGGGGACGTCTTTCCGGGGGTACTTTTCAGACAGGGTGACGGCCGCTTTGCGCCGGATGGCTTACGGCGTCTTATTAGATGTCGTTGCCTTCGCCATCATCGTCCTTGCCGGCCAGGAAGTTGCCGAAGCGGTTGATGAAGTTGCCCAGTTTGCGTCTCTTCTCGGCGGCCTTCTGCTCTTTGTCCTTGCGGCGGGCTTCCTTGAGGCGTTCATCGGCATTTTTCTTGCGGTCGGCGGCGCGGCGGGCCTCGATTTCCTCATCGCTGAGCAGGACGTCGATGTCGTCGAAGTCTTTCTCGCGGGTGGGCAGGTCCTCCTCGTCGTAGTCGTCGTAGGCGGGAACGTCGGCCTTTACGCGCTGGCCGTATGCGGGAGCGGGAGTGTCCTCCTCGTCGTCCTCCTCGTCGTCATAGGGGATTTCGACGCGGTCTTCGACGGTCTCTTCCACCACCTCGGCGGGTTCGTCGGCGGGCGCCTCCTCTTCCTCCTTGGCGGAGTAGGTGACACATTCGCACCCGTCGCTCTCGGCAAGCTGGCGTGCGGCCAGCGACAGGGCGATGATGTCGATGTTGGCCGAGGTGTTGTCGGCGGGATCGCTGATGTGTACCGACGCGGGGATGTTTGCCACGCGCACGTTGAGGCCGCTGAGGATGTGCAGCAGCTGGTTGAGGCCGTAGAGGCGCGAGCTGCCGCCGGTGATGACGATGCCGCCGCGCATGTCAGCCTCGTTGAAGCCGGCAAAGCCGATCTGGGCGATGACGTTCTGGAGAATTTCGTACACGCGGGCCTGGACGATGTTGTCGACCTGCACCTCCTCGGCGGGAGCGGTGCCGTTTTCGTTGATGGCCTTGCCCACGCTGATTTTAATCTGCTCGGCGCGCTGTTCGGTGACGCCAAGGCCTACGGCCAGGTCGTGGGTGATGTTGCGTCCGCCCATGGGGATCGTGGCCACGTACTGCAGCACGCCCTGGGCGTAAACCGAGCAGGTGGTGGTTTCGGCACCCATGTCCACCAGCATGCATCCGGCGTTGCGGTCGTCGGCGGTGAGGACGGCGTCGGCGATGGCGATGGGGCGCACCAGGAAGCCCCAGATGTTGCGGTTGAGGCGTTCGGTGACGACGCGCTCGATGTTGCGCGAGTTCAGGGGGTCGGCGAAGACGACGGTGAAGTCGGCCGAGAGGGCCGTGCCGTACGAACCCACGGGACGGTCGGCGCGCGTGCCGTTGACGCGGTAGCCTATGGGAACAATCTCGAGGGGTTCCTTGCCCTTGGGCACCTTGGCCAGGGCCTCGTTGTTGAGGCGGTCGATAAGGTCCTCGGTGATAAGCCGCTCCTCGGGGATGCGCAGCGACTCGCGGTCGCGCAGCGACGACAGCGAGCGGCCGCCTACGCTGACGTATACGCCGGTAATCTCCCCGTTCTTGAGGGCAGGGTTGTCGCCCAGGCGCGCAAACACCATGGCGGTGGATCGGGTTACGTCCTCGACGTTGAGGATGCGGCCGTAGCGCACGCTGTTGTCGATGGGCTCGGTGGCTACCTGGAGCAGCGACAGAGGCGACCCGGGGGTGCTTTCGTCGTACTCCGAGAGGCCGGCCTTGACTGCCGAGCTGCCTATTTCAAGCGAAATCAGTTTCATTTGAGTTGCAGAGTGAGAGTTGCTTTATTTTATATCGTTGTATTTATATCGTTCTTATTCGTTGTCGGCGGCCTGACGAGAGCGCGGGGCCGGGTCAGCCGTTTTTCTTGCGGCGCTGTTCCTCGGCCTCCACCGTGATAAGGTTCTCGATGTCGGGCGAGCCGCCCTGGAAGGCCTCCTCCGGCGCGTTGTCGGCCAGCGAGTCGGTGATGACGGGGATGGCGGGCTTGGCCGGGCGCTTGTCGGCGCGGGTGGCCACGATGCGGCCATTATATTTCACCGACAGGGTGTCGAAGTACTGCCAGCCCTTGACGGGCATGACCTCGCTGTAGAAGCGGCGCAGACGGTTGAACTTGTCCTCCACCCGCGACGTGTCGCCCATGTTGATGACATGGCCGGCGACGGCGGGGACGATGATGATGTCGCCGCGGGGCGACACCGACACCGACGACACCAGGGCGTCGCAGTCGGGATGCCGGTGGATGTACGAGAACATCGGCACCATACGCGCAACCTCCTTGCCCGACTTGAAGTGGCCCACGATGACGGGGACGTCGACAAAGTTGCCCAGGTCTGACGAGATGGTCTTGCCGGCGGCGTTGACGTAGTACGAGCTGTCGCCGTCGAGCACCCTCAGCACGGGGATGAGCGGCCTGACGCTGATGTTCAGACGGCCGTTGTTGAGTTCGGTCACCGAGGCGCTCTCCACCGATGGCATGGCCTGCAGACGGCGTTCGAGCGCCAGCGTGTTTATCTTGCCGCGGGGCTCGCGGGCGCAGATGGCGCGCAGGCCGCCGAGGCTGCGGTCGATGTCGGCGGCCGTCACAAAGCCGGTGCCCACGCTGTCGGCGACCTCGATGTCGACGCCCGAGTACAGCGACATACGCTTCTCGGCGCGTGTCAGCGCGATGGCAAAGACGGTATAGAGCAGCAGCAGAGCTGTTCCGCACATGTACATTATGTTTTGTTTACTCATCTTCATCGGTGCGTCGTGGTGGCTGGCTGCAGGGCCCGGGGGCCGGTGGCTGGTGGCTTTTAGCTAAGGTAGTTAAGGTAGCTGATTTAGCTGTAGTAGCTATGGTGGCTATGGTAGTCGGCTGGTACCTTGGGGTTTGCTTGTTTGGTGGTTACTTCTTTTTGTCGACGGGGGTGGGCTCTACCTTGCGCAGGGTACGAACCACGGCGGGGAGCTGGAGATTGATGTCTCCGGCTCCCACCGTCAGCAGGATGTCAAAGTTAAGACTTTTTACCGTTTCGGGCAACTTTTCCTTGCTTATCATCATCTTTTGGTCGCATTTTATGTCGTCGAAGATGATTTTGGAGGTCACGCCGGGAATGGGGAGCTCGCGCGCGGGGTAGATGTCGATTAGCAGCACCTGGTCGGCGGCGCTGAGGGCTTCGGCAAACTGCGGGGCGAAGTCGCGTGTTCGCGAGTAGAGGTGGGGCTGGAAGGCCACCAGCAGCCGGCGGCCCGGATAGAGCGACTTGACGGAGGCGATGCTCTGGCGCAGCTCGTCGGGGTGGTGGGCATAGTCGTCGATGACGACGTGGCCGCCTGGCAGCTTCTCTTTGAGCCAGAACTGGAAGCGGCGCTCGGCGCCACGGAACGAGGCCATGGCGGTGCGCACGCTCTCGGCCGACACACGGCCGGTGAGCATCACCGCGGCGATGGCGGCGACGGCGTTCTCGATGTTGATTTCGACGGGTACGCCCAGCTCGATGTCCTTGATGAGCAGGCCGTCGGGGCCGACGAAGTCAAAGACAATCGACCCGTCGCCGCGGCGGATGTTGGCGGCGTGGAAGTCGCCCTCGTCGCGCGAGTAGGTGTAGGTCTTTACGCTCTCGGCGGGACGGGGTTTGAGCTTGAGGCCGGTGTGTACCAGCAGCTTGCCGTCCGGCTCGATGAGCTCGGTGAAGTGGGCGAAGCTCTCCAGGTAGGCCTCTTCGGTGCCGTAGATGTCGAGGTGGTCGGGGTCGGTGGCCGTGATGACGGCGATGTGGGGGCGCAGGGTGTGGAACGATCGGTCGTACTCGTCGGCCTCCACCACGGCGTAGGGCGAGGTCTGGCTGAGCAGCAGGTTGCTGTTGTAGTTGCGCAGGATGCCACCCAGGAAGGCCGTGCACCCCACCGGGTCGGTGTGCATGATGTGTGCCGCCATCGACGAGGTGGTGGTCTTGCCGTGCGTGCCGGCGAAGCAGATGCTCTTCATCCCCGAGGTGATGTGGCCCAGGGCCTGCGAGCGTTTGACAACCTCGAAGCCGTTGTCGCGGAAAAAGCTCAGGGGGACGTTGTCCTTGGGGACGGCGGGGGTGTATATCACCAGTGTGTCGGCCGGGTCGCGGAAGTCGGCGGGAACGGCGTCAATACTGTCCAGAAAACTTATTGCGGCGCCTTCGCGGATGAGGGTGTTGGTGAGGTCGGAGGGCGTGCGGTCGTATCCGGCCACCTTTATGCCCCGGCTCAGGCACCAGCGCACCAGCGCCGCCATGCCTATGCCGCCGGCGCCTACGAAGTATGCTTTGGGTTTCATTTTGTTCATAATTTCAGTGACTGTCGTCAGGGGCGGGGCCCCTGTGTGTTATTGTGTGTTTGGGCTGTTTGGCTAAGGTAGCTATAATAGCTGTTTTAGCAATCTTAGCTGTTTTAGCTATGTTGGCTTTTGGGTTGGTTGCGGTCGGCGACGATTTGCTCGAGGCGGTCGACGATGTCCGAGGCGGCGTTGGGGCGCGACATGGCCTTTATCGACTGCGACATCGAGCGGCGCGTGTCGGCGTCGGCGAGCAGTCGCTCCAGCTCGGCACCCAATTTGGCGGTGGCCTCGGCGTCCTCTATCATCACCGCGGCACCCTTGTCCACCAGGGCGAGGGCGTTTTTGCGCTGATGGTCCTCGGCGACGTTGGGCGAGGGAATGAGAATGACGGGCGCCCCTACCAGCTCGAGCTCGCTGATGGTGCCGGCACCGGCGCGGCTCACCACCAGGTCGGCGGCGCGGTAGGCCATGGCCATGTCGTCGATGAAGGCCGAGGCGTGGACGTCGGGATGTCCCTGCGCCTTTGCCGAGCACTCGTCGGCGTAGAGCTTGCCGGTCTGCCACAGCAGCTGCGCTCCGGCCTTCTCTATCTGCGGGATGGCGGCGGAGATGGCCTCGTTGACGGTGCGGGCGCCCAGGCTGCCGCCGACGCTGAGCACGAGGGGCCGTCCGGGGTCAAAGCCCAGGGCCTTCTTGGCCTCGGCGGGGGTGGCCGTCACGGCGGTGATGGCGGCGCGCACGGGGTTGCCCGTCATCACGATGCGGTCGGCGGGGAACCACCGGTCCATGTTGTCGTAGGCCACGCAGATGGCGTCGGCCTTCTTTGCCAGCAGCTTGTTTGTCACGCCGGGATAGCCGTTCTGCTCCTGCAGCAGGGTGGGGATGCCGTGCCGCTGGGCGGCCTTCAGCATCGGGCCGCTGGCGTAGCCGCCCACGCCGACGGCGATGTCGGGGCGGAAGTCGCGCAGGATGCCGTTGGCCATTCGGAGGCTGCGCCACAGCTTGCACAGGACGGCGAAGTTGCGCCACAGGCGGCGACGGTCAAAGCCGGCAACGGGCAGACCCTTGATGTCGTAGCCCGCAGCGGGCACACGCTGCATCTCCATGCGCCCTTCGGCGCCCACAAACAGTATTTCGGCGTCGGGATGGCGACGGCGCACCTCGTTGGCTATCGAGACGGCGGGGAAGATGTGTCCCCCTGTTCCGCCACCGCTGACAAGCACGCGCAGCGGACGGTCGGGATTGTTGTATTCTGATTTTGTCATTTTGTGCAAAATTACGAAAAATTGGTAAACGCTACGCCCTTGACACCGATTTTTTACAATATATTATGTGTGTATTATATCTGCGTGGGGTTGTCGGGCATCGAGTCGTCGTCGGAGAGACGCGAGATGCGGTCGTTGGCCTCCTGACGCTGACCTTTGCGCAGGGCGAAACGACTTACCGACAACATCATCCCGAGGGCTATCGACGTCACAATCACCGACGAGCCGCCCTTCGATATCAGTGGCAGGGGCTGGCCCGAGACGGGCAGGCAGCCCGTGACGATACCCATGTGCACCAGGGCCTGGCAGACGATGAACACTGCCATACCGATTACCAGCAGGGCCGGGAAGGCCTTTTTGCACCGCGAGGCAATGTAGCCGGCGCGCCACAGCAGGCACAGGTAGGCAAAGAGCAGGAACGACCCGCCTACAAGTCCCGTGTCCTCGATGATGATGGCGTAGATATAGTCGGAGAAAGCCAGGGGCAGACGGGCCGTCTCGCGCGAGTTGCCGGGGAAGCGGCCCATCACCCCGCCGTTGGCCTGGGCGATGTACGAGTACATCTCCTGCGAGTTCTCGCTGGTGATTTCGTCGTTGAACTTGTTGGGGCGCAGGAAGTTGGCGACGCGGTTTTTGTGCGTGGCCTGGCGGTCAAACTCCTTGCCGCTCGAGATGGCCTCGGCATCGGTCATTCCGTCGGCCTGTTCGGTGCCGAAAATCTTTTCGCCGGCGTCGCTGTATTTGACAAAGTAGTATCCGCCGGCAATTATGGCGTAGACGCCCAACACGCACAGCAGCTCCTTGGCGCGCACGCCGCCGATAACCATCATGGCGCCCGAAATCACCATCATCAGCAGTGTGTTTGTCATGCCCTGCTTGATGAGCAGGGCGCCAAAGAAGAGCACCACCACGGCCACGACGGCCACCAGGCGGCGGTTGTAGCGCCGGTACTCGTCTACCTTGCCCTTTTTGTAGTGCACGCGGTAGTTGCACAGCATGCGCGCGATAATCAGCGCCGCCGAGAACTTTATCAGCTCGGCGGGCTGCACCGTGCACAGGCCGAAGAGCGAGAAGGCGCGGCGCGCGCCGTTGATAACCACGCCGTTGGCCATGGTGTAGAATACCGACAGCACGCTCAGGCCCACGATGACGTAGGTCAAGCGGTAAAACACGCGGTAGTGCACGCGCTGCAGGCATATCATTATGATGAAGCCGACGAACAGCAGGAAGGCGTGGCGCGAGATGGGGCCGAGGATGTTGCCGCCGACAATCTCGCGCGACGAGGCGCTGAACAGCTCCACTATCGAGACAAAAATCAGGAAGGCGTATATGCCCCATATCGCCGGGTCGCGGCGGGGGCGGGGACGCACGGCGGCAATCTCGTCCTGCGCGGCCTGTTTGCGAGTGCGCGGGTCGGCTTGAGCGCCGGGGGTAATTATCTGGGTTTCTCCGGTCATGGGGTGGGGGTTATCAGAGGTATCAGAGATGTCAGAGGGGTGTTGTCATTTGAGGGCGTGGACGGCGTCCTTGAAGCGGCGGCCGCGGTCCTCGTAGCTGGTGAAGAGGTCGAAGCTGGCGCAGCAGGGCGACAGCAGGACGGTGTCGCCGGGACGGGCTGCGGCACGGCAGGCGGCGACGGCGTCGGCAAGGGTGTGCGTGTCGTCGACGGGGACGATGCCGCCGAAGAAGTCGACAATCTTTTCGTTGTGCAGACCCATGGCCACGATGTGCTTGACCTTCTGACGCACCAGGTCGAGAATTTCGGAGTAGTCGTTGCCTTTGTCCTTGCCGCCGAGGATGAGCACCGTGGGCGTCGTCATCGACTGCAGGGCGTAGTATGCCGAGGCCACGTTGGTGGCCTTTGAGTCGTTTATCCAGCGCACGCCGTCGAGGTCGCGCACAAATTCGAGGCGGTGCTCCACGCCGGGGAAGTCGGCCAGCGACTTGCGCAGGCTCTCGGCCTCCACCCCGCACAGACGGGCGGCAAGGGCCGCCGCCATGGAGTTGTAGAGGTTGTGCAGGCCGGGCAGACTCAGCTCGGCGCGCGGCATGGCGAACAGTCCCCGGGGTGTGCGCACGTTAAGCATGCCGGCGTCGTCAACCCAGGCCGCCACGTCCTTGTCGTCGCCGTTGTCGGTCTTGGCAAAGGGGTAGCGGGCGGCGGTGACGGTGGCCGTGCGCAGCTTGGCGGCGGTGACGGGGTCGTCCTTCCAGTAGATGAAGGCGTCCGTCGGCCGCTGGTTTTGCAGGATGCGCAGCTTGGCGTCGGCGTACTTGTCCATGCTGTGCTCGTATCGGTCGAGGTGGTCGGGGGTGATGTTGAGCAGGATGGCGATGTCGGCGCGGAAGTCGTACATATTGTCGAGCTGGAACGAGCTCAGCTCGATGACGTAGACGGGGTGCGGGTCGCGGGCCACCTGCAGGGCCAAGCTGCGGCCCACGTTGCCGGCCAGGCCGGCGTCGATGCCGGCGGCGTTGAGGATGTGGTGGGTGAGCAGCGTGGTGGTGGTCTTGCCGTTGGAGCCGGTTATGCACACCATCTTGGCGTCGGTGTAGCGGCCGGCGAACTCTATCTCGCTGACCACGGGGATGCCCTTCTGCGCCACGGCCTGCATGACGGGGGTCTCCTTGGCGATGCCGGGGCTCTTTACCACCAGTCCGGCGTCAAGGATGCGCTCCATGGTGTGGCCGCCCTGCTCCCAGGCTATGCCCTCGCTGTCGAGGAGGTCGCGGTATTTGGCGGGGATGGTGCCGAAGTCGCTGACAAAGACGTCAAAGCCCTTGTCCTTGGCCAGCACGGCGGCGCCGGCTCCGCTCTCGCCGCCGCCCAATATGACTATTCTGTTGTTCATTGTACTATTGTCTTGTCTGAGTGCTAACTTCTTATCTTATTTTTAGGGTTACGAAGGTGAGGGCGGCCAGGATGATGCCGATAATCCAGAAGCGCACGACAATCTTGCCCTCGTGGACGGGCATCAGGGGCTTCTGTATCAGCGCCTGCACCGTCCCGGCCTCCTTCTGGAAGTGGTGGTGCAGCGGCGTCATCTTGAAGACGCGCTTGCCGTGGGTGAGGCGGAAGTAGGCCACCTGTATCATCACCGACAGGTCTTCGATGTAGAATAGGGCGCACAGCACCGGCAGCAGCAGCTCCTTGTGGATGAGCACGGCAAAGACGGCGATGATGCCGCCCAGCGTCAGCGACCCGGTGTCGCCCATAAACACCTGTGCCGGGTAGGCGTTGTACCACAGGAAGCCCACCAGGGCGCCCATGAACGCCGACATGTACACCACAAGCTCCTCGGACCCCGGTATGTACATGATGTTGAGGTACGACGAGTAGATGACGTTCGACCCCAGGTAGGCCATTATCGCCAGCGCCACGCCGATTATCGCCGAGCAGCCCGTGGCAAGTCCGTCCAGGCCGTCGGTGAGGTTGGCGCCGTTGCTGGTGGCGGCGACGAAGAAGATGGTGATGAGCAGGAAGGCTATCCAGCCTCCCGTCTCGGCGTGGTCGCCCATCCAGCGGGTCAGCGACGTGTAGTCGAAGTTGTGGTTCTTGATGAAGGGGATGGTGGTGACGGGAGCCTTCTCGGGCGTACCCTCATACACCACCACCGTCTCCTTGTCGGGGGCCTGGCCCGACACCTCGACGTTGGCCACCGTCGTTATCGCGGGGGTGAAGTACATCGCGGCGGCCACGATGAAGCCTATACCCACCTGGCCCACAATCTTGTACTTGCCCTTCAGACCATCTTTGTTGTGGTACTGCAGCTTCTTGTAGTCGTCCAGAAAGCCTATCGTGCCCAGCCACAGCGTGGACAGCAGCATCAGCAGCATATAGGGGTTGGACAGGTTGGCCACAAGCAGGCAGGGGGCGATGATGGCCAGGATGATGATGATACCGCCCATGGTGGGGGTGCCCTTCTTCTTCTCCTGGTCCTTGAGGCCGAGGTTGCGCACAATCTCGCCCACCTGACGTTTTTGCAGGATGTTGATGACGCGGCGGCCGAAGACGATGGCGATGAGCATCGCCAGCACAAAGGCGGCGCCAGAGCGCACGGTCACATATTCCATGAGGCGGGCACCGGGCACGCCTTCACCAAGCAGGTAATGAAAGAGGTAGTAAAACATGGGTATTTATTTAAGTTGAGCTTGCTCAACTTAAGGTTTAGGGGGTTAGGGGTTTATATATAAGACGTATGTGGTGTATGTGGTGTATGTGGCCGTCCGGTTTACCGGCTGCCTTCGGCCAGGTCGGTGTTGCGGGCGGCGATGGCGTCGCGGGCCTGTTCGCGGTCGTCGAAGTGGATGCGCCGGTGGTCGGCAAACTCCTGGTAGTCCTCGTGTCCCTTTCCGGCCACCAGGATGATGTCGCCGGGGGCGGCCTCCATCACGGCGGCGTGGATGGCGGCGGCGCGGTCGAGGATGACGTCGGTCTGCACGGGGGCGTCGACGGGGACGCCGGCCTTGATGTCCTCGGCGATGTCGGCGGGGTCTTCGTCGCGCGGGTTGTCAGAGGTGATGATGAGTCGGTCAGAGCGGCGGGCGGCCTCGCGTCCCATCTGCGGGCGCTTGCCGTGGTCGCGGTTGCCTCCGGCGCCGGTGACGGTCACCACGGCGGCGCCGCGGGAGCGGACGGCACAGATGGTGTCGAGGACGTTGGCAAGGGCGTCGGGGGTGTGGGCATAGTCCACCACCACCGTCACGCCGTCGTCCGAGCGGAACCACTGGAAGCGTCCCGCCACGGGCACGAGGCGGCTCAGCGTCAGGGCGGCCTCGGTGGGGGCGGCACCCATCAGGCACAGGGCGCCGTAGACGGCCAGCAGGTTGTAGCAGTTGAACTTGCCGGCGAAGTGGGTCTCCACCTCGATGCCGTTGACGCTCATCAGGGTGCCGTCGATGCGGTTTTCGATGTCGCGGCCGCGGAAGTCGGCGTCAGCGCGCATCGAGTAGGTGTGGCGGGCGGCGCGGGTGTTCTGCAGCATCACCAGGCCGTGCGCGTCGTCGGCGTTGACGAGGGCCCAGGCCGTGGAGGGGAGGTCGTCGAACAGACTCTTCTTGGCGGCGAGATAGGCGTCGAAGGTTTTGTGGTAGTCGAGGTGGTCGCGGGTGAGGTTGGTGAAGACGCAGCCGGCGAAGTGCAGGCCGGCGGTGCGCTTCTGCACCTGACCGTGGCTCGAGCACTCCATGGCGGCGAAGGTGCAGCCCTTGTCCACCATCATCGCCAGCAGGCGGTTTATCTCCAGGGGCGAGGGCGTGGTGTTGGTGGTGGCGAAGCGCTCGTCGCCGACGCGGTTCTCGACGGTGCTGAGCAGTCCGGCCTCATGTCCGGCCATCCGCGCGGCCTCGTACAGCAGCGTGGCCACGGTGGTCTTGCCGTTGGTGCCCGTCACCCCTACCAGCGTCAGACGGCGCGACGGGTTGCCGTACCATTCGGAGGCCATATAGCCCAGGGCGACGGCGGCCGACGGCACCTGCACCCACACCACGTCGCCGGGGGCGTTGTCCGGAATTTTCTCGCACACCACTGCCGTTGCCCCGGCCCGGATGGCCTGGGGGATGAAGCGGTGGCCGTCCTGAGCGGGACCGCTGACGGCGACGAAGACGTTGGCGGGGCGCACCTGGCGCGAGTCGCTCTGCACGCCGGTGACGGCGATGGAGGTGTCGCCCGCGATGCGTTCGCAAATTATATTGTCAAGGAGTTGGCTTAGTTTCATTTTCTTCTTTTTTTGCCGGTTCTTTGTTTATCGCCGGCTTCTTCTTGGCCGCCGGCTTGGCGTAAGTGTATGTTTCGAGCGACAGTGCCACGCGCGAGCCGGCCGGGGCTGCTGTTCCCGGTGCGGGGGTCTGTGTGGCCACATATCCCGAGCCGCCAGCCTTGACCTTGTAGCCGGCCTTGGAGAGGATGCGCAGGGCGTCGCGCACACTCAGTCCGCGCACATCGGGGACGGTGCCCTTGGCGGTGGCGGCGGGGGTGCGGAACGACTCGACGCTGGCGGCCGAGATAAATCCTTTTACCTTGCCGCGGCGGCTGCCGTCCATCCCGCCGTACAGCACCGGCGTCTTGCCCTTGGCGCTGACGGGGGTGCCGTCGGCCTCGGCGTGGAAGTTGGACGAGTTGTCCAGCCAGCCGCGCGAGTACATCTTCTCGGCGATGTTGCGGAAGACTGTGCCGCTGGTCATCTCGGCCGACCGTACGCCGGGCTTGGGGTCGGAGATAAGCACCATGCAGGTGTATTTGGGTTTGTCGTAGGGGAACATGCCGCAGAAGGCCAGACGGTAGTGGCCTTCGCGGTAGCCGGGGGGCACGACGGGACGGGCGGCGATGCTGTCCTCGCGTGTCTTGGCCTTTTTCAGCGCCTCGAGCCACGCCTTGCGCTGGGCCGGGGTGATTTCGTGGGTAAGCTTCGCCGTGCCGGTCTTGCCGCACATCTCCACCAGCTTGCTCTTGATGTGCTTGGCGGTTCCGCCCTCCTTATAGATTACGCCGTGCATCATCTCGCGCAGGATGCGCGCGTTTTTTTCGCTGCAGATGCGGTCGCGCACGTAGGTGACGGGCAGAAGCGAGTCGGTGCCGTCGGCGCGTCGCACGGCCGAGACGATGCGTGGCCGCACAAAGCGGCCGTTGTTGGCGATGGCGTTGAAGAAGGCGCAGGTGTACAGGGGCGGGATGCGGGTGCCGTAGCCGTAGGTCTGGTCGCCCATGGTGCGCTTGCCGCCGCGCTTGGGGTCGAGGGTGGGGAAGTAGGCCGGCTGCTCGCCGGAGATGCCGGTGTTGAAGGGCTCGAGCAGTCCAAACTTGCGCACGCGCTCGCGGAAGCTGTTGATGTCGTGCTCGTAGTGCGGGGCCATCAGCTTGGTCATGCCCACGTTGGACGAGTACTCCAGAAACCGCCGCACGGGCTTCATCACCGGGCCGTGGGTGTCTTTGATGGGTTTGCCGCCGCCGTAGCGGTAGGGGGCGGTGTTGTACATCTGGTCGAGGTTGGGGGCGAAGCCGTCCTCGAGGGCGATGGTCATCGAGATGACCTTCATCACCGAGCCGGGCTCGTAGCCCTGGAGGACATAATACATCGCCTCGCCGTAGGTGCCCGTCACCGAGTCGCGCTCGAGGTTGGAGATGGCCTTGATGTCGCCGGTGGAGGTCTCCATCAGGATGGCGGCGCCCCACTGCGCCTCGCAGTCGAGGAGCACCTTGTTGAGCTCGTTGTCGACGATGTCCTGCATTCCCACGTTGATGGTGGTGCGCAGTGTCGCGCCGTCGACGGCGGGGACGTCGGTCCAGTTGACGATGTTGTGTGTCAGGGGCACCTTGCGGGCTATGCCGGGTTTGCCGAAGAGCTTCTTGTCAAGGGCCTTCTCCAGGCCCGAGATGCCGTGCACCTCGGAGTTGTCCTTGGTCTGGCCCACGCGGCCTATCGAGCGCTTGGCCATCTCGCCGTAGGGGTACGACCGCATCTCGCGCGGATCGATGGTGAGGCCCGTCTTGTTGGGGTTGGACCAGATATGGAAGAAGGGCCAGGTGGTGCGCACGCGCTCTTTGTCGGCGTACGATATGTCGCGCAGCAGCGTCAGGCGGCGGTTGCGCTCGCCCTTCTTCTTGCCCAGCTCGCGGTTGAAGCGCCGCTGCCAGTCCTCGCTGCTGACGCCGGGGGTCATCGTGGCAAGGGAGTCGCACAGCGAGTCCAGCGAGGCCACGAACTGCTTCTCCTTGAACGAGGCGGCGCGCATGTCCATGCGCAGAGTGTAGTAGGTGAGGTTGGTGGCAAGCACCGAGCCGTCGTCGGCGAGTATCTCGCCGCGCCGGGGCGGTATGACCACCTCTTTCTGCAGCTCTTCGTTGGCTTTGTCCATCCACTGCTGGCGGTGGGTGACGGTGGTGTCGTAGGCATGGCTGACGATATACGCCGCGCCGGCCATCACCCAGAGGGCGATGAACCAGTAACGCAGGTAGATGAGCATGCTCGATTTGATATAACGTCGCAGGCCCGTGCCGACAATCTCGTTGCCTTTGCCGTCGGTGCCCAGACGCGCGCGCGACACGGTGTCGCTGTCGCTGTCGCCACCGCGCCGGCGCGGTGAGCGGGGGTTGTTGATGTCGTCTTCGTCGTAGGTTTTCATAGGAGGGAGAAAGAAATCAGGGTTTGGCGTTCAGCTCGTAGGGAGGCTGCTCCTGCACGGTAAGGCCGGGGCGGATCGAGTCGGCCAGTCGCTGCATGGCGCTCTCGCGGATACGGCTCATGTAGGTGCTGCGCTCGCGCACACGCTCGGTCCGCATGATCATCAGTTCGTTCTCGAGGCGGCGTATCTCTTCCATTTTGGTCATGCGCTGATACTTGGAGGTGATGAAGACCATCACCAGCACCAGCAGAATCAGCAGCTGCAGCCAATAGCGCAGGAAGAAGTCGACACGTATTGTGCCGCCCTGACGCAGTGTGTCGGTGTATTTCCAGGCTTTAACGAGAGGATTCACGATTTAGCGGTTTAAGTTGCAAGAATTGGTGTGGAGGAGTTGAATTTGTGGGTAATTGGACTGATTGGCTAACTGTCCGGCATGTTCTTTTTTTCGGCGCAGCGCATTTTGGCGCTTCGGCTGCGGGGGTTGGCCTCGACCTCGGCGGCGTCGGGGACGACGGGGCGCGGTGTGAGGATTTTCAGCGGCGACGACGAGCGGCCGAAGAAGTCCTTCTCTTCGCGTCCGTCGGTGTTGCCCGTGCGCATGAAGTTCTTCACCAGGCGGTCTTCGAGCGAGTGGTAGGTTATTACGCACAGGCGTCCGCCGGGACGCAGCACGCGCACGGCCGCCGTCAGCAGTTCGCGCAGGGCGGCTATCTCGTCGTTGACCTCGATGCGCAGCGCCTGGAACACCTGCGCCAGCTCTTTTTTGGTCTGGCGCGGGTTGAGGGCCGGGGTGACGGCGTCCACCAGCTGCTGTGCCATGGCCAGGGGCCGTGCCGCCACTATCGCCGAGGCCATGCGGCGTGCCTGCGGCAGCTCGCCGTACAGCCGCAGCAGCTCGGTCAGCCGCTCGGCACTGTAGGTGTTCACGACGTCGGCGGCGGTGAGGGTGCCTTCGCGGTTCATGCGCATGTCCAGCGGTCCTTCGGGCCAGCGGAACGAGAAGCCGCGGGCGGGGTCGTCGAAGTGGTGGAACGACACGCCCAGGTCGGCCAGCACGCCGTCCACTTTGCCGTCCACGCCGTAGAAGCGGGCGAAGTTGCGCAGGTACCTGAAGTTGGAGTGCACAAGCTGCACGGCGCCGTCACTGCGGCCGCCGAGGGCGGGGTCGGCGACGGCACGCTCCAGCGCGTCGGTGTCCTGGTCGAAGGCCAGCAGGCGTCCGCCGGCGGTGAGCGCCGACGCTATGGCGCGGCTGTGGCCTCCGCCGCCGAGGGTGCAGTCGATGTACACGCCGTCGGCGCGCACCTGCAACGCCTCGAGGCACTGTTGCAGCAGCGCCGGGATGTGATATGGCATTTGGTCGCTCATAGTCGGGTGATAGTCAATGAAATGCGTATGCTCACCGGCGCCGGAGCGCGAGCCCCGCGGGCTTGCCTTCCGGCACGGGCATATTCGGGCATGTAAAGTTACTGCTTTTCGCCGAAAAATTTGCAAATGCAAACGCTAATTTTCAAAAAATAAATGGCGGCCGGGCCCCCGGCGCCCGCTGCCGTTATCGGTCGAGCTCGACCGATAACAGTCAACCCCGCCCCGGCCAACAAAAAAGGCCGTGCCCCCGGGGGCACGGCCTTGGTGGAACAGGGAAGGGTCAGATTACTTGACGAGGACCTTGCGCGACTTGGCGCCCTGGCGGACGATGTAGACACCGGGGGCGAGGGTGGCGCCGTCGGGCATGCGTACGCCGTTGAGGTTGTAGTAGACCTCGGGAGCGTTGGCGTCGCTGTCGGCGACGATGTCGTTGACGCCGGCGTCAGCGGCGCCGGTGACGGTCATTGTCGAGCGGGCGGGAACGGTGACGGCGGGTTTCACCTGGGCCAGCACGTAGGTGTGGTAGCCGTTGCCGTCGCGGTTGAAGGCGTGGAGGTTGCCGGCGTAGTCAAAACGCATGTGAGCCCATGCAGCGCCGCCGGGGATGGTGTAGCGGAACTTCAGCGAGGGCGTGGTGCCGTTCCAGGTGACGTCGTAGACGAAGATGCGCTTGCCGTCGCAGTTGCCTACGGCGAGAGTCTTGCCGTCGGGGGTGATGGCCAGCGAGGTGTTGTTGCCGTCCAGAGCGACGCCGTAGGTCTCGGCGTCGTTGAGGACACCGCTGTTGAATGTGACAGCCTCGGTTGCGGCGTCGACGTATACGAAGCAGGGAACGCCCTTGGCGTTGTTGCCCGAGTTGCGGGCCTGGCTGATGAAGAAGCCGTTGCCGTAGGCTGACATCTCGCCCTGGCCGTTGGCCAGCAGACCCTTGAAGCCGTCGGTGCCGACCAGTACGGGAGCCTTGGTAATCTGCCAGGCCGAGCCGATGTCGTAGCGGACGATGGCGTTGGCTGCGCCGGTCTCGGCACCGTGGTCTTCGGAGTGGCTGTAGATGCGGGTGTCGTCGCCCTTGCCGACCACGCAGATGCCCGATGTGCCGCCGCCGAGGTTGGCGCCCTCGTAGACGTGGTTGCCCGACGCCTCTTTGGTGCCGGCGAAGAGGCTGTAGGGCTCGGTGGTGAGGTTGGCCGGGTCGAAGACTACGATGCCCTCGGCATCGTCGCCCCAGGTTGCCAGCAGAACCTTACCCTCGCGCTCGTGACCGCGGAAGGGGTTGCTCTGGTTGGTGGTGCCGCCCATGGTGGCGTGGCCCGCGAAGAGGCGTGTGCCTACCTTGTTGCCGGCGGGATCGTAAACGTCAAGACCGTTGTTCTTGCCGTGGCAGACGGTGGTGTAGCCGAACGAGTCGTACTCGGGGTCGGTGATGGTGATTACACCGCCGCGGACGGTGAGTCCGTTGGGGTCGGCGCTGTACTCGCCGCTGACGGGGATCGAGGCCGAGACGGTGCGGACGGCCCACGAGTAGGCCTGACCCTCGATAAGGTCGGTGCGGGGAACGCTGACGGTGTGGTCGCCCGAGGCGAGGGCACCGAGGTTGACCTCGACGTCCGAGCCGTACTCGTCGCCGACGGGGCTGAGGATGACCTTGGCGTCGGTGACGTCGCCGGTGAGTTTGAACGAGATGTTATAGTTCTTCTCGTCCTCGCTGAGGGCGCCGGTGAGGGCGTAGGCGTATTCTACGCGGTGCTTGGGCTGCTCGGCGTTGCGGGTGGTGAACTTGGACACCTTGCCGTCGCGAACAAGATAGAGGTTGAGGTAAGCGGCTGTGATGCTCTCGTTGGCGTCGCGAACAACCTCTACCTCGCCGTTGGCGAGAGCTGCGCCCTCGAGGCCTTCGGCATTGGTGTTCCGGGTGCTTACCACGGCACCGGTGCTGAGGCCGCGGGTGACGTCGATAAGGCTGACGCCCTCGTTGAGGGTGCCGTTATTGCCGGGTAAGGCCATGTAGATGGCGCCGGCATAGCGGAAGGCCTGGAGGCCCTGGGCGTTCTTGTAGTTGTTGAGCACATTGTTGGCGTCTTCGGCCTGTTTGCCGTCCTCGCTCTTATACTCGCGCATGGTGCCGTTGCTGCCCACTACGATGAAGTTATCGGTGTTGAAGGGCGAGGTGTAGACGGTGTAGTCCTTGTCGAACTCTGTCTCGCCGTGGTTGGGCTGTGCGAACTCCTTCACCTCGGTCTGTGCGCCGGCGGCGGCGTAGATGATGGCGGTGCGGAAGCGGTGCAGGTTGGAGATGGTGGCAACGGGGACCATGGCCTTGCCGTCGGTGCTCGAGCCGGACCAGGCGAAGCGGCCGACGTAGGCGCGGGCAAAGCCTGCGGCAGTCTGGGTCGACAGCCAGGGCGTGGGAGCGCCGGTGGGCACGCCCTTCTCGTCGTTGGCCCATTTGTAGATGGTGTAGGTGCCGCGGCCTTCGTCTCCGGCCTGGACGCTGCTGTCGTCCTTCTGCACCTTGGTGTAGTTGCTGGCCAGCAGCACGCCGTCGGCGGTGAGCTGGATATCGCCGACGTCTACCAGCGAGCCGTGCATGCCCTCGGTGGAGACTTCGGCCAGGACGGTCTTGGCGGCGGTGTCATAGACGATGATGGTGGGGACGGGCTTGGCGTCGCCTTCAAGCTTGGCGGCGAGCTCGAAGCTCTTGTCCAGGGCGAGGATGTAGAGCTTGCCCTCGCGTACTATGCTGCGGCGGATAACCTTGCCGGCAAGCTGCGGGATGGCCTCGTCGACGTACTCCCGGGCGTAGACATATTCCTCGGCGGGGAGGATCGACTTGGTCTCGTTGCCGACGTAGTCGGGATAAACCTGGGTGTCCAGGGGCGGCTCTTGCCATTCGTCGTTGCGGATGAAGACCTTGGGATAGGCCACCTGTGCGGCCTTTACCTCTACCTCGACGGGCTCGACGTATTTGGTGTAGCCCTCGCCGGAGAACTCGATGGTATAGGTGCCGGGAGCGACCTCGAAGACGAAGGCGCCGTTATAGTAGTTGTCGGTGGTGTACTCGCCGACGGTGGCACCGTTCTTCTTGAGGGAGACCTTGAGGCCGTTGAGCGGCAGGTACATGTCGTCCGAGCCGGGTTTGGGCGTGTAGGCGGTGTCCTTGAACTTGGTGTCCTTGTCGCGGGCGATGCCGTAGATGAGACCCGACTTCTCCTTGGTGAGGCCGTAGTAGTCGGCGATGCCGTGGGCGTAGGCTGTTCCCTCGACGTAGTCGGCGTCCCAGTTCATGGCACGGTGACGTGCGGGCTGGTAGGTGTGGAAGTAGCCTTCGACAAGGAAACCGGGTGTGCCGTGCCTGAGCACGCCAAGGTAGCCCTTGTAGCCCAGCGACGAGGTCGCCGAGCCGTGGTAGAAGTCGATGTCGCCGCGGATGTTGCTGCTGGTGAGCGAGTAGTGCGACCACTCCATGTGCTCGTTGGAGAAGGCGTAGGGCCAGCCTTTGGCGCACATGTCCCTGGAGAGGGTCTGATGCTCGAGAGTGACGCCGGTTTCCTCTATGGGCGTGTCGTAGCCGCGGTAGATGAACAGCGGGTAGTTGGAGGTTGAGCCCTCGGTGGCTGCGTTGGAGTGGATCGAGATAAACATGTCGAAGTTGTTGGCCTCGACCTCGGCGCAGATTTCGGAGAGGTTGCGGTTGTAGTACGTGAGATCGGCGGGGGTGTTGTCGCCGAGCTGGTTTGCCGTGCCGTTGTCGTCGTGGTACGGGCCGTTTTTGACGCGGCTCATGACGATGTTGTTGGACAGGTCGCGTGCGGCGCCGATCTGCCAGTCTTCGCCGGTCTGGTTGAGGGTGCGGTCAAACTTGAGGCCGTAGCTGATGAGACGGTCCATCACGGCGAAACCTTTGATGAGGTTGGTGTTGGACTCGAAGAAGCTGAGTGTGTCGGTGTTGGTGCGCGAGTATGCGCCGTGGCCAACGAGGGTGCAGGGACGGTCGTCGGGGGTCCAGCTGCCGTGGCCGGGGTTGATGTATATACGCAGCTCGTCGGCTGTCTTTGCACCGGCGGCGAGGGCTGCCATAGCCATTACTGAGGCAATAATGGTCTTTTTCATATCTCAGTGGCTTAACGGGTTAATGAAAGTGTGTAGATACCGCCGTCCTGAGCGGTGAAGGCCACGGTGGCGCCGTCGGCAGTGCACGAGGGGGCGGTGGCGATCATGTCGGCGGGGGTGAGGTCGCTGGCGGTGCCGTCGGCGAGGTTGACGGCCACGAGGGTCGAGGCTACCAGCTGCTGGCTGTCGCCTTCAACCTCGCGCACGCCCACGACTGTGCCGTTGCCGGCCCATACGGGGAACATGTAGTTGCCTACGCGGTGCACGTCGCTGCCGTCAAGGTTGCAGGTGAAGGTGCCTACGCCCGACAGGCGGTAGAGCACGCGTGTTCCGTCGGGACTTACCGACGGCCACAGGTATGAGGCGCGGCCCTGGGGGTCGATGGTGACGGTCTTGCCGTCGGTGCCGGTTACCTGGAGGTGGCCGTAGCTGATCGAGGCAACGGGGGCTTTGACGGCCTTGCTGCCGTCGAGGCTCTTGACGCGGGCCTTGCCGCCGGAGACGGCGTTGACGGTGTTGCCGCTGAAGGCAATGCCGGCGTTGAGCTTGCGTGTGGGTTTGACGATGACGGTGTTTTTGCCGTTGAGCAGGTCTACGCTCTCGAGGCTGTTGTAGCGCAGGTGCTCTTTGTTGAAGGTGGGACGGGTGTAGACAACGTGACGGCCGTCAGCGCTGATGCTGATGTCGTAGAGGTTGTTTCCCTTGGCTACGATTGTGCTCTCGCCGGTGGCAAGGTCGGTCTTCTTCAGACCGTCGACGGTCTGCGAGACCACGAACGAGCCATCGGGGCTGATGACGGCTTTGCCGCCCTCAGAGGTGCCGACGCGGTGCATCGATCCGGGCACCGCCGTCTGCGCTCCTGCCGACAGTGCGGCGAGCATCATCACTCCGTAAAAGAATAGTTTTTTCATGGACTGTATGAATTTATTGGTGAAAATTTGGTTTATAAGGGTATCAAAGCAATTTTGTCGGGCGCGCGGCCAATCCGCGTCGCCGTACCGGATGTCCTTTAAGGAGTAACCCGTGCGCAATCTTTTTCGCGCTCTACTTTTGGCCGCTCTTTATGCTAGCATCCGATTTAAACATCCAAAAGTATGAATAAAATTCGATAACTTTCATCACTTTCACACATTATATTGTAAGCAAATTTATTTTACGGCTTAAAAGTCAATATTTCCGGGTGTCTTTTGGCGCTTTCGGATTTTTAGGGCACTTTTGTCCGAAATGAGTCGGACGTGTTCGGCCCTGATAGGTACTTTGCCGACACGGGCTGGGGCAAGGCCGTGTGGGGCAGGCCCGGGCCGCGTGCCTGACTGTTATCGGTCGAGCTCGACCGATAACGGTAACCTCTATGCCTGGCCCTGGCAAACAGCCCCCGCTCAGGCGACGGAGACGGGGATGCCCGTGGTGGCGGTGATGCGGGCGGCGAAGGCGTCGAGGTCGGCGCGGTCAACCTTCTGTAGGCTCTGCTCGGGGGTGCGGCGGTCGATGCTGTAGAGCATTATCGACTCGGGCCGGATGCGGGTGTAGGCGTCGATAAGGGCCTGGCGCTCGGCCTCGGTGGTGTTGTCGACGACACGGCCGTCGTGGGTGCCGCGGGTCTGCATGGTCTGTATTATCACCTTGCCGGGGAAGTGGGCCAGCCGGTCCACCACCTTGGCGACGGTGAAGGCCGGCGAGGTGGGACGGTCGAGGGCGCGCATGGTGTCCTCGACGGCGCTGTCGAGCTTGAGGATATTGTTGTCGACACGGCACAGCGCCTCCACCACATCGGGCCGGTGCAGCTGAGTCGAATTGGCCAGGACAGAGATTTTCACCTCCGGGAAGTATTTGTCGCGCAGGGCGATGGTGTCGTCGATGATGCCGGCAAAGTGCGGGTGTGCCGTGGGCTCGCCGTTGCCTGAGAAGGTGATGACGTCGAGGCGGTCGCCGTTGTCGTGCATCTGTTTAAGACGTTTTTCGAGCAGTTCGCGCACCTTCTCGCGCGAGGGCAGGCCCGTCGTGCCGGGCCCCTGGGCGTTGTAGCCGGCCTCGCAGTAGAGGCAGTCGAAGGTGCACACCTTGCCGTCGGTGGGCGAGAGGTTGACGCCGAGGCTGGTGCCCAGACGGCGCGAGTGTATGGGGCCGAAGATGGTCTCGTGAAAAAGAATTGTCTGCATGTCTTTCAAATTTTTTTTGTCAGCAGCCGCACTACGGCGGCGGTGACGAGTCCGGTTGCCACGACGGCGGCAAAGGTGGCGGCGAGGTCGACGGCATCGAGCCGCACGGGATAGCTCTCGATGCTGAGGGCCTGTGCGTCGCCGGCGAGGCGGATGAATTTGCCGTACTGCTGCGCCAGCGTCAGGCCCACGCCGAGGAGGAGGCCGGCAAGGCCGCCGATGAGGGTGATCAGCCACGCCTCGCAGGCAAAGATGGCGCGTACAGTGCCGCGGCGTGTCCCCAGCGAGCGCAGGATGCGCATGTCGTTACGCTTTTCGATAATCAGCAGCGACAGGGTGCTGACGATGTTGAACAGGGCTATCACCAGCACGAAGATGAGCATCATAAAGGTCACCCATTTCTCCACCGAAATCATCCTGAACGCCTCGGTGCGCTGCTGCAGTCGGTCGAGCACCAGCATATCGGGCCCGCACAGCCGGGATATTTCTTTTTGCATCCGCCCTGTGTCGGTGTCGGGGGCCAGTGCCAGCTCCACCGCCGATGCTTCGGTGTCGTATGCCAGCAGGTCGCGTGCCACGTCGAGGGGGATGATGATGTGGTCGGCATCCTCGTCGGGCTGGTCGATGCGGTAAACGCCGCTCACCACCAGCTCGCTGCCACGGAAGGCCGCGGCGGGGTTGGCGGGGTTGATGCGGCCCTGGCGGCGCGGGACATACAGGTGCAGGGGAGCCTCGGCGTCGGGGCGCGCCAGCAGGGCGTTGGAGACGCCTACCGACAGCTGTGCCGCCGGCACGCCGCTGCTGTTGTGTGTGGCATATTCGCCGTCGATAATCGCCTCGCCCACGTTGGCCACGCCGGTGTAGCCGTCGGGTACGCCCTTGAACACCACAGCCGTCTGCGCCGTCGCGGTGACGGCCAGGGCGCGCTCGCTCAGCACGGGCACGGCGGCGGCAACCCCCGGCACGGCCTTCAGCGCCGCTGCCAGCGAGTCGCCGTCGGCTATCACGCGGCCGTCGGCGCGCGTCACCTGCAGCTGCGGGTCAAGCCGCGACAGGTTGCGGGCCGCCAGGTCCGAAAAGCCGTTGAACACGCTCAGCACCACCACCATGGCGGCAGTGGCGATGGCAACGCCCACCACCGCGATGACGGCGATGACGTTGACGACGTTGTGGCTTTTCGGCGCCACCAGATAGCGCGCCGCGATTTTTAAGGCAAACACGGTGGAGTGGTGTGTGGGGCTATGGCAGCTAATATAGCTAAGATAGCTATATAGCTATAGTAGCTAATTTAGCTATGATAACTCTGATAATTCTGATACCGGCCTACTTTTCGGCAGGGGCATCTTTGGCCAGCAGGTGGTCGATGTTCTCGATATAGTCGAGCGAGTCGTCGAGGTGGAAGTACAGCTCGGGCGTCTTGCGCAGCTGGTGGCGTACACGCTGGGCCAGCTCGTAACGGATGGTCTTAGCTTGGCGTTCGAGGTTCTCGAGCACGGCCTGGGCACGGTCTGACGGGAAAATCGACAGGTAGGCGCGCGCTATGGACAGGTCGGGCGATACACGCACCTGACTTACCGACACAAGGGTGCCGCGCATCTGGGCTGTCTCGAGGCGGAATATCTCGCTGAGTTCTTTTTGAATAAGCCGTGAAATTTTGGCTTGTCTTGTTGTTTCCATAATTAATATTTTAGAGGAGGGGAATAATATAGAGGCCCGCAGGCGGCGGCGCACGTGCGGCGCGTCGGCACCGGTGGCGCGGCGTCGATGTGGCGTCTATTCGGTGAGCTTGCGCATTATCGTCAGGCCGTCGCGCACGGGCAGTATCACCTTTTCGAGGCGAGGGTCGGCGGCAACGCGGTCGTTGAAGGCGGCGATGGCGCGGCTTTGGGCGTCGCGGCAGGTTTCCTCGCTGAGGATGTGACCGTCCCACAGCGTGTTGTCGGCCAAAATCCAGCCGCCGGGGTACACGCGGGGGAGCACCATGTCGAGGTAGTCGGTGTAGTTGCGCTTGTTGGCGTCGATAAACACCATATCCCAGCGTCCGTCAAGCTTCGGCACGATGTCGAGGGCGTCGCCGATGTGCAGGCGTATGTCGGTGCCGCGCGGGTCGCCGTCAAAGGTTGCGCGCAGCTCGTCCTCGCTCTCGTCGTTGATTTCGACAGTATCGATTGTGCATCCCCGGGGCATCCCCTCGGCCATGCACAGGGTGGAGTAACCGGTGAAGGTGCCGAGCTCGAGGATGCGCATGGGGCGTATCATCGCTGTGAGCATCTTCAGCAGTCGACCCTGGGTGTGGTCGGTACACATGCGCGGGTACAGGTGGTAGAGGTGCGTGTGCCGGTACAGGCGCGCCAGGGGCTCGGGCTCGGGCGAGATATGTGCTTCGATGTAGCTGTCGATATCCATCTTGGGGTTACTGATGCTGAGGCTTGACGCCGACGACCTCAATGGTGAAGTCGAGGGCGGCGTTGCCGGGGATTGCACCCTCTATGCCGGCGGGGCCGTAGGCCTTGTCGGCGGGGATGATGAAGCGGTATGTGCCGCCGGGACGGGTGTGCTGCAGAGCTTCGCCGAAGCCGGGGACTACGCCCGAGACGGGCAGGTCGACGGGGCCTTCGCCCTCGGTGGAGTCAAAGACGTGACCGTCCGAGAGGCGTCCGGTGTAGTTTGCCGACACCACCTCGCCGGGTTTGGGCATGGGGCCTTCGCCCTCGGTGATGACCATAAAGACCACCCCTCCGGGCAGCGTTACTGCTCCGTCGGTGGCAGCAACCTTGTCGATGAAGGCCTTTTGCGAGGCCACCGAGACAGTGTCGGCGGGACGCGGGTGCAGAGCCCTCACGCGGGCCTCGATGTAGGCGTCGCCGGTGCGGTCGTCAAAGCCGATGTCGCCGCCGGCGAGGTAGGTGTCGAGGGCCTTGATGAAGGTCTCGCGGTTGATTTCCACGCCGAGGTTCTGTATCTGCGAGAGGTTGCGGTTGATCAGCGGGCCGATGACGGCGGCGACGGCGCGTCCGGCCGAGTCGGCCGGGGTCTCGGCAGCCTGCCGCGGGGCCGGCTTAGCCGCCATCGACGGCAGAGCCAGCCCCGTCAGCAGCAAACCGAAAAGCAAGCTTTTGAATTGCATAGTGGGAGAGGGTGGGATGTTGTGTAGGTGGCGTAGGTTGCTTATGGGGTGTATGTGGGTTATGTGGTGTATGTTATTTATGGGGCTTATGTTATTTATGAGAGGCCGGGATACCTCTGATAAGCGCTAACCCCATAACCCTCATAATTTAGGCCCCAAGGGGGCTTAAATTATGAATTTTTAATAACCTTAAGCAGCTCAACGTCGAAAATCAGGGTCTGGTGAGGGCCGATGGGGCCGGCACCCTGGGCGCCGTAGGCGAGGTTGGAGGGGATGAACAGGCGCCACTTCGAGCCTTCGGGCATCATCTGCAGAGCCTCCACCCAGCCGGGGATGACACCGCTGACGGGGAAGGTGATGGGCTCGCCGCGCTCTACCGACGAGTCGAAGACGGTGCCGTCGAGCAGCTTGCCGGTGTAGTGCACCTCAACCTGGTCGGTGGCCGACGGGCAGACGCCCTTGCCCTCTTCGATGACCTCGTACTGCAGGCCGCTGGGCGTGGTCTTGACCTCGACGCGCTTGCCGTTCTCGCGAAGGAACGACTCGCCCGACTTCTTGTTGAGCTCGGCCATCTTGGTCTCCTGCTCCTGATGCTTGCGCTGGAGCTCCTCGGCCAGTTTGTTGACCTGTTCGCGGGCCTCGTCCATTGTCAGACGCGGAGCCACACCGTTGAAGATGGCGGCCACGCCGTCGGCGAAGTCCTGGATGTTAAGTTGGGTGATACCCGACTGCTGATACGAAAGGCCGACATTGAGGCCAAGCGCATAGCTGAGTTTGTCAAATTCTTTTTCTGCCATAATGGTATTATGGAGGAGATGAGTTAATGTTTATCAGTTGGCTGCCAGGGGCGAGGGGACGGTGTAGGTGCGGGCGCCCAGCTCCTGGTCGACGTAGTAGAGGCCCATGCCGTCGTTGCCGACGAGCTTGAGGCGGTCGATGAGCTTGTGGCAGTTCTCCTCCTCCTCAACCTGCTCGTTGACAAACCAGTCGAGACGGCCGCGGGTGGCGTAGTCCTTCTCTTCTTCGGCCAGGGCGTAGAGTTTGTTGATGAGGCCGGTCACCTTCTGCTCGTGGGCGAGGGTGTCGTTGAAGGCGTCGAGGGGAGTAGCCCAGGTCTGGGGAACAGCGTCGATGGCCTTGAGCGATACGCGGCCGCCGCGCGAGTTGATCCAGTTGCGCAGTATTTCGGCATGGGCAAGTTCTTCCTGCCACTGTACTTTGTACCAGTTGGCGATACCGGCGTATCCTTCGGCCTCGAAGTGCATGGCCATCGAAAGATAGAGATAAGCCGACCACATTTCGGCATTGACTTGCTCGTTGAGAGCGTCTTGCATTTTAGGTAAAAGCATGATGATATTTTTTTATGGTTTTATGTATGTTATGTGTTTTGGTAGCTTTTTTGCAAAAGTATCACTTTTACAACTGACAGCCAAAAAAAGTTCAAAAAAACGGCCACGCGGGTGCGTGGCCGTTTTGTATGGGAGGGGTGGATGGGTCAGAGCGAGGTCCAAGTGAGGTTCCAGATGGAGACGCGGTCTTTG
>SFLG01000019.1 GCA_004553485.1 Bacteroidales bacterium
GGTAGCTGTCGTAGGGTGTCTGGCCGTCGGGGTCGTCGGTGGCGCCCACGACAAGGCTGTCGTAGATGCGCAGGCCGGTGCCGGCGGGGATGAGGTGACCGCAGATGACGTTCTCCTTCATGCCCTCGAGGGGATCGCTCTTGCCGTTGATGGCAGCTTCGTTGAGCACCTTGGTGGTCTCCTGGAACGAGGCGGCCGACATGAAGCTCGATGTCTGCAGAGCGGCGCGGGTGATACCCTGGAGGATCTGCTCGGAGGTGGCGGGGACGGCGTCGCGCACGGTGACGGGACGCAGGTCGCGGCGCTTCAGCAGCGAGTTCTCGTCGCGCAGCTTGCGGGCGGTGATGATCTGACCGGGCTTGAGGGTCTCGCTGTCGCCGGCGTCGGTGACAACTTTCTTGCCCCAGATGCGGTCGTTCTCGTCCATGAAGTCGCGCTTGTCGACAATCTGCTGCTCGAGGAAGGTGGTGTCGCCGGGATCGAGGATGTTGACCTTGCGCATCATCTGGCGCACGATAACCTCGAAGTGCTTGTCGTTGATCTTAACGCCCTGCATGCGGTATACGTCCTGGACCTCGTTGACGATGTACTCCTGGACTGCCGTCGGGCCCTTGATGTTGAGGATGTCGGCGGGAGTGATGGCGCCGTCCGAGAGGGCTGTGCCGGCGCGGACGTAGTCGTTCTCCTGCACGAGCATCTGCTTGGACAGGGGGATGAGGTACTTCTTCTCCTCGCCCAGCTTGGAGACGACGGAGATTTCGCGGTTACCGCGTTTGATTTTGCCGAAGCGTACCTCGCCGTCGATTTCGGAGACGATGGCGGGGTTGGACGGGTTGCGGGCCTCGAAGAGCTCGGTGACACGGGGCAGACCGCCGGTGATGTCACCGGCGTTACCGGTGGCGCGGGGGATCTTGATGATGGTGTCGCCGGGCTTGACCTCGGCGCCGTCCTCGAGCATGAGGTGGGCGCCTACGGGCAGCGAGTATGTCTTGACAATCTCGCCGGCGGCGTTGACGATGTTGGCCTCGGGGTTCTTGGTGCGGTCGCGGCTTTCGATGATGACGCGGTCCTCAAGACCCGACTGCTCGTCGACGTCGATGCGGAATGTTGTGCCCTCGATGAGGTTGACATACTGGATGCGGCCGGGCTCCTCGTTGATGAGCAGAGCGTTGAAGGGGTCCCATTCGCAGATGATGTCGCCGGGCTTGACGCTGTCGCCCGAGCTGAAGTAGAGTTTGGCGCCGTAGGGGATGTTGGCGTTGGTGAGCATCATGCCCGTGTGGGGGTCGACGATGCGCATCTCGGCCATACGGCCGATAACAACCTGTACGGGCTTGTCGTTGGCGTCCTTCTCTTCGGTGATGACGGTGCGGAGCTCGTCAATCTCGAGGGTACCTTCGTAGCGGCTCTTGACGCTGTTGACGGCGGCGACGTTGGATGCCACACCACCGACGTGGAAGGTTCGCAGTGTCAGCTGTGTACCGGGCTCGCCGATAGACTGTGCGGCGATTACGCCGACGGCCTCGCCGCGCTGTACCAGACGGTTGTTGGACAGGTTGCGGCCGTAGCACTTGGCGCAGACGCCCTTCTTGCTCTCGCAGGTGAGCACCGAGCGGATTTCGACACTCTCGATGGGCGAGGCGTCGATGCGGTCGGCGGCGGCGTCCTTGATTTCCTCGCCGGCGGCCACGATGACTTCGCCGGTGGTGGGGTCGACGATGTCGTGTACCGACACGCGGCCGAGGATGCGCTCGCCAAGCGAGGCGATGATTTCGTCGTTTTTCTTGATGGCGGTGCAGACAAGTCCGCGCAGGGTGCCGCAGTCCTCCTCGTTGATGATGACGTCGTGGGCGACGTCGACCAGACGGCGGGTGAGGTAACCGGCGTCAGCGGTCTTAAGGGCGGTGTCGGCAAGACCCTTGCGGGCACCGTGTGTCGAGATGAAGTACTCGAGCACCGAAAGACCTTCCTTGAAGTTTGCCAGAATGGGGTTCTCGATGATCTGACCGCCTTCGGCACCGGCCTTCTGGGGTTTTGCCATAAGGCCACGCATGCCGGCCAGCTGTCTGATCTGGTCCTTTGAACCACGGGCGCCCGAGTCGAGCATCATGAAGACAGCGTTGAAGCCCTGGTTGGCCTCGGTCATCTGTTTCATCAGGATGTCGGTCAGCTTGGAGTTGACGTGTGTCCAGATGTCGATGATCTGGTTGTAACGCTCGGTGTTGGTGATGAAGCCCATCGAGTAGTTGGCCATCACCTCTTCTACCTGTGCGTAACCCTCGTCGACGATGGCTTTCTTCTCGGCGGGGATGATGACGTCACCGAGGTTGAAGGACAGACCGCCCTCGAAGGCCATGCGGTAACCGAGGTTCTTGATGTCGTCGAGGAACTGTGCCGAGCGGGGGATACCGCACTTTTTGATGACCTTGGCGATGATGTTGCGCAGGCTCTTCTTCGAGATGATTTCGTTGACGTAGCCGATTTCCTCGGGCACGAAGTCGTTGAAGATTACGCGGCCTACCGAGGTCTCTACCTCGCGCTGCACCTTGTTGCCCTCGTCGTCAACGTCGTCGACGATGACTTTTACGGGAGCGTGGAGTGTCACGCGGCCTTCGTTGTATGCGATGTGAGCCTCTTCGGGACCGTAGAAACGTGTGCCTTCGCCCTTGTCGCCCTTGCGGATTTTGGTAATGTAGTACAGACCCAGTACCATGTCCTGCGAGGGCACGGTGATAGGAGCGCCGTTGGCGGGGTTGAGGATGTTGTGCGCGCCCAGCATGAGCATCTGTGCCTCAAGAACGGCCTCGTTGCCCAGGGGGAGGTGCACGGCCATCTGGTCACCGTCGAAGTCGGCGTTGAAGGCGGTACATGCCAGGGGGTGCAGCTGGATTGCCTTGCCCTCGATCATCTTGGGCTGGAAGGCCTGGATACCGAGGCGGTGCAGTGTCGGGGCACGGTTGAGCAGCACGGGGTGACCCTTCATGACGTACTCGAGGATGTCCCATACGACGGGCTCCTTGCGGTCGACGATGCGCTTGGCGCTCTTGACGGTCTTGACGATGCCGCGCTCGATGAGTTTGCGGATGACGAAGGGCTTGTACAGCTCGGCGGCCATGTATTTGGGGATGCCGCACTCGTGCATCTTCAGCTCGGGGCCGACGACGATAACCGAACGGGCCGAGTAGTCGACACGCTTACCGAGGAGGTTCTGACGGAAGCGGCCCTGCTTGCCCTTGAGCGAGTCGGACAGCGACTTGAGGGGACGGTTGGCGTCGCTCTTGACAGCCGACGACTTGCGCGAGTTGTCGAGCAGCGAGTCGACGGCCTCCTGCAGCATACGCTTCTCGTTGCGCAGAATAACCTCGGGGGCCTTGATTTCGATAAGGCGTTTGAGGCGGTTGTTGCGAATGATTACGCGACGGTAGAGGTCGTTGAGGTCGGAGGTGGCGAAGCGGCCGCCGTCGAGGGGGACGAGGGGACGCAGCTCGGGCGGGATGACAGGCACGGCCTGGAGAATCATCCACTCGGGTTTGTTGCGGCCACGGCTTGCGCGGAAGCTCTCTACCACCTGGAGGCGCTTGAGGGCCTCGGTCTTGCGCTGCTGCGAGCCGTCGGTGTCGGCCTGGTGGCGCAGCTGGTAGGACAGCTCGTCAAGCTGGATGTCCTTGAGCAGGTCGTAGACGGCCTCGGCGCCCATCTTGGCGACGAACTTCTCGGGGTTGCCGTCCTCAAGCTGCTGGTTGCCTTCGGGCAGCTGCTCGAGGCGGGTGAGGTACTCGTCCTCGGTGAGCAGGTCGAGGCGCTCCAGATCCTCGAAGGGACCCGGGTTGATGACGACATAGCGCTCGTAGTATATTATGGAGTCGAGTTTCTTGGAGGGCAGGCCCAGCAGGTAACCGATTTTGTTGGGCAGCGAGCGGAAGTACCAGATGTGTGCCACGGGCACCACCAGCTTGATGTGGCCCATGCGTTCGCGGCGCACCTTTTTCTCGGTGACTTCCACGCCGCAGCGGTCGCAGACAATGCCTTTGTAGCGGATGCGCTTGTATTTGCCGCAGTGGCACTCGTAGTCCTTGACAGGACCGAAGATGCGCTCGCAGAACAGGCCGTCGCGCTCGGGCTTGTAGGTGCGGTAGTTGATGGTCTCGGGCTTGAGCACTTCGCCGCTCGACTTCTCGAGAATCTCTTCGGGCGAAGCGAGGCCGATGGTGATTTTCGAGAAACCGGTTTTGGTTTTTACGTCTTTTCTAAAAGCCATATTTTGTGTTCTGTGTCTTTTGCTGATTACTGGGAGGAGAAGAGGAAAATATCTGTAAAGCCGCTGGCTCCGGCAGTCGATGCCGCCGGAGCCGGGGCCGTAGTGCGTTTATTCGAGGTTGATGCTCAGGCCCAGGCCGCGGAGCTCGTGCAGCAGCACGTTCAGCGACTCGGGGATGCCGGGAGTGGGCATGGGATCGCCCTTGACGATAGCCTCGTAGGCCTTGGAGCGGCCGTTGACGTCGTCCGACTTGATGGTGAGGATCTCCTGCAGGACGTGCGAGGCACCGAAGGCCTCGAGGGCCCATACCTCCATCTCGCCGAAGCGCTGGCCGCCGAACTGTGCCTTACCGCCCAGAGGCTGCTGGGTGATGAGCGAGTACGGGCCGATGGAGCGTGCGTGCATCTTGTCCTCGACCATGTGGCCGAGTTTGAGCATGTAGATGACGCCCACGGTGGCGGGCTGGTCGAAGCGCTCGCCGGTGTTGCCGTCGTAGAGGTAGGTCTTGCCGTAGCGCGGCAGGCCGGCCTTGTCGGTCCACGCGTTTAGGTCGTCGAGGGTGGCGCCGTCGAAGATGGGAGTGGCGAATTTCTCGCCCAGCTCGCGGCCTGCCCAGCCCAGCACGGTCTCGAAAATCTGGCCAAGGTTCATACGCGAAGGCACGCCCAGGGGGTTAAGGCAGATGTCGACGGGAGTGCCGTCGGCGAGGAAGGGCATATCCTCCTGGCGCACGATGCGCGAGACGATACCCTTGTTGCCGTGGCGGCCTGCCATCTTGTCGCCCACACCGATTTTGCGCTTCTTGGCGATGTAGACTTTGGCGATTTTCATGATGCCGCTGGGGAGTTCGTCACCGATAGAGATGTCGTACTTTTTGCGGCGCTGCTCGGCCTCGATTTCCTTGGCGCGGCGCAGGTAGTTCTGTATGGTCTGGTGGATGAGCTCGTTGGTGTGAGCGTCCTCGGTCCAGTTGCTGATGTTGAGTGTGTCATAGTTGAGACCGGCGAGCACGGCGGGGTCGAAAGCGGCGCCCTTGGGGATGATCTCGGTGCCCATGAAGTCGGTGACACCGTTGCTGGCGAGGCCCTTGGTGAGGGTGGTCAGCTTCTCTACCAGCTTGCCGAGAACCTCGGCCAGCTGCTCCTCGTACTTGGCGTCGATGAGGGGAAGCTGTGCCTGTACCGACTTGTTGCGGCCGCCTTTCTTTTCGACGCGCTGGAACAGGTTGGTGCCGATGACAACGCCCTTGAGCGAGGGCGAGGCCTTGAGCGAGGCGTCCTTGACGTCGCCGGCCTTGTCGCCGAAGATGGCGCGCAGCAGTTTCTCCTCGGGGGTGGGATCGCTCTCGCCCTTGGGGGTGATCTTACCGATCATGATATCGCCGGGAACGACATGTGCGCCGACGCGGATGATACCGCCCTCGTTGAGGTCCTTGGTGGCGTCCTCGCTGACGTTGGGGATGTCGTTGGTGAGCTCTTCCATGCCACGCTTGGTCTCGCGCACCTCGAGCGAGTACTCGTCGACGTGAACGGAGGTCAGGATATCCTCGCGCACCATGCGCTCGTTGAGCACGATGGCGTCCTCATAGTTGTAACCCTTCCAGGGCATGAAGGCCACCTTGAGGTTGCGGCCCAGGGCCAGCTCGCCGTTTTCGGTGGCGTAGCCCTCGGTGAGGATGTCGCCCTTGTGCACGCGCTGGCCGCGGTTGCAGATGGGACGCAGGTCGATGGTGGTGCTCTGGTTGGTCTTGCGGAACTTGGGAATGATGTACTCCTTGACCGGGCCCTCGAACGAGACGAAGTCTTCCTCCTCGGTGCGGTCGTAGCGGATGCGGATGGTGTCGGCGTCGACAAACTCTACCACGCCGTCGCCCTCAGCGACGATCTGCGTGCGCGAGTCGCGGACCAGCTGGCCCTCGATGCCGGTGCCGACGATAGGAGCCTCGGAGCGCATCAGAGGCACGGCCTGGCGCATCATGTTCGAGCCCATCAGCGCGCGGTTGGCGTCGTCGTGCTCGAGGAAGGGGATGAGCGAGGCGGCGATTGAGGCGATCTGCATGGGCGAGACGTCCATCAGCTGCACCTCCTCGGGCGATACCACGGGGAAGTCGGCCTCGAGACGTGCCTTTACCTTGTTGTTGCGGAAGGTGCCGTCGTCGTTGAGCTCGGCGTTGCCCTGGGCGATGATGTTGCCCTCCTCGATTTCGGCGGTCATGTATACCACCTCGTCGTTGTTGAGGTTGACCTTGCCGTTCTCCACCTTGCGGTAGGGAGTCTCGATAAAGCCCAGTTCGTTGATTTTGGCGTATACGCACAGGCTGCTGATAAGACCGATGTTGGGACCCTCAGGGGTCTCGATGGGGCACAGGCGGCCGTAGTGGGTATAGTGTACGTCACGAACCTCGAAGCCGGCGCGCTCGCGGCTCAGACCACCGGGGCCAAGGGCCGACAGACGGCGCTTGTGGGTGATTTCGGCCAGAGGGTTGGTCTGGTCCATGAACTGCGACAGGGCGTTGGTGCCGAAGAAGGTGTTGATGACCGACGAGATGGTCTTGGGGTTGACAAGCTCGACGGGAGTGAAGGTCTCGTTGTCGCGCACGTTCATGCGCTCCTTGATGGTGCGGGTCATGCGGGCCAGGCCGATGGCGAACTGGTTGTACAGCTGCTCGCCGACGGTGCGCACACGACGGTTGGACAGGTGGTCGATGTCGTCGACGTCGGCCTTGGAGTTGATGAGCTCGATAAGGTATTTGATTATCGAGATGATGTCCTCGCGGGTAAGCACGGTCTTGTCCATGGGGATATCAAGATCGAGCTTTTTGTTGATGCGGTAACGGCCTACGTCGCCCAGGTCGTAGCGCTTCTCGCTGAAGAAGAGGTTGGTGATAACCTCGCGGGCGCTATCCTCATCCGGCGGCTCGGCGTTGCGCAGCTGTCGGTAGATGTAGGCGATTGCCTCTTTCTCTGAGTTTGTGGGGTCCTTGCCCAGAGTGTTGTATATGATGGCATACTCGCTGGCGCTGACATCCTCCTTGTGCAGCAGGATGGTGGTCACGCCCGAGTCAATGATGCTCTGGATATTTTCTTCGGTGAGCTCGCTCTCGCGGTCAAGGATAACCTCGGTGCGCTCGATGGTGGTAACCTCGCCGGTGTCCTGGTCGACGAAGTCCTCGTCCCAGCGCTTGAGCACGCGGGCAGCCAGCTTGCGGCCGATGGCCTTCTTGAGGTTGGCCTTGTTGACCTTGATTTCCTCAGCGAGTCCGAAGATTTCGATGATGTCCTTGTCCGACTCAAGACCGATTGCTCGCAGCAGGGTTGTCACGGGCAGTTTCTTCTTGCGGTCGATGTAGGCGTACATCGTGTTGTTGATGTCAGTGGCGAACTCTATCCAGCTGCCACGGAAGGGGATGATGCGGGCGCTATAGAGTTTTGTGCCGTTGGCGTGCACGCTCTGGCCGAAGAATACACCCGGCGAGCGGTGGAGCTGCGAGACGACGACACGCTCGGCGCCGTTGATGACGAAGGTGCCTTTCTCGGTCATGTAAGGGATGGGGCCGAGGAAAACATCCTGGATCACGGTGTCGAAGTCTTCGTGGTCGGGGTCGGTACAGTAAAGTTTCAGTTTGGCTTTAAGGGGCACGCTGTAGGTCATGCCACGCTCGAGACACTCTTCGATGGTGTAGCGCGGGGGATCCACATAGTAGTCCAGAAATTCGAGAACAAAGCTGTTGCGGGGGTCCTTGATGGGGAAGTTCTCGGCAAAAACCTTGTATAAGCCTTCGTTATTACGTTGTTCGGGGGGCGTGTCCAGTTGGAAGAAATCGTGGAAAGACTTGAGCTGCACATCCAGGAAGTCCGGGAATGCCAGCGGGTTCTTTACCGACGCGAAGTTGACACGTTGTTTGTTTTCAGGAACTGACATCTATTGTAATTAAAGGTGTGTGTGGGAGGGAGAGAGAATGCGGTTTGGTTGGTTATGCGGCGACGGTGGCTGTTGTGCCGTGCCGTTTGTGTGCGTCGCCCCCGGTCGCTTTGCCGTTGGCCGCTTCGGACGCACGATATGTCGCCGTTAGCCTGTAATGACTTTTAATGACGCACTGCCTGAAAAGGCTCCTGCCAAAGGGTAAGAGAGGAGGGGGTTACCGTTATCGCTCGGGCTCGACCGAAAACAGTGCCGGACAGGCGTCACGTCACGTTGACTGCGAAAAGTCAGGTTGGCTGTGAGAAATGGCACAAAAGGTTAAGAAAGACCCTTTACGGGCTTTCTTAACCTATTAACCTGAGTATCAGGCGTTATTACTTCAGCTCGACCTCGGCGCCGGCCTCTTCGAGCTCCTTCTTCAGGTTCTCGGCCTCTGCCTTGGGCAGACCTTCCTTGACTACGCCGGGAGCGTTGTCAACGAGTTCCTTAGCCTCTTTCAGGCCAAGACCGGTGAGTTCTTTAACCTTCTTGACAACCTGCAGCTTGGCTGCACCGGCTGACTTCAGGACTACGTCGAAGTTGGTCTTCTCCTCTTCGGCGGCACCACCGGCGGCGGGACCGGCGGCTACAGCTACAGCTGCGGCGGCGGGCTCGATGCCGTATTCCTCCTTGAGGATCTGAGCGAGTTCGTTTACTTCTTTAACTGAGAGGTTTACGAGTTGTTCTGCAAAAGCTTTTAAATCTGCCATTGTAGTAAGTATTTATTTGTTTTTGTTTTTTGCTTTATTTGATTAATCCATCCCTTGCCTGTATTGAGCGGGATGCTTCCTTATCGGGGAGGTCTCTTGCTTGTTCAGGATGCCCGTCCGTACCGCCTGTGCCCATATCGGCACCACGCGGCCCGCTTGCGGGCGGAATGAATCAGTCTTCCTTCTTCGACAGGGTTTCGAGGATGCCGTGGAGCTTGGTAGCACCCGACTGGAGGGCGCTGACAACGTTCTTGGCCGGCGACTGCAGCAGAGCCACAACATCGGCGATGAGTTCGTTCTTGCTCTTGATGGCTGCCAGTGCGTCGAGCTGGTCGGCGCCGACATATACGGTCTCTTCAACGTATGCTGCCTTCAGTGCGGGAAGGGTGTCGCCCTTCTTGACGAAGTCCTTGAGCAGCTTTGCGGGTGCGTTGCCTACGTTGGTGCACATCAGCGAGGTCGAGCCGTGCAGGGTGCCGTAGAGCTCGCTGAAATCGCCTTCCATGCCTTCGAGCACGTGCTTGAGCAGCGAGTTCTTCACTACCAGCAGCTTGATGTCGGCCTTGAAGCAGGCACGACGCAGTTCGGAGGTGTGCTCGGCATCGAGTCCGGCGGTCTCTACAAGGTAGAAGCCGTTGTACTCGCCGATGGTTTTGGCGATCTTTTCGATTACTAAGCCTTTATCTTCTTTTTTCATTGTATTCAGTGTTTTTAAGAGGATTAAGCGTCGACTGACTTGGTGTCAATCTTTACGCCCGGGCTCATGGTTGTCGAAAGGTAAATGCTCTTGAGGTAGGTACCCTTGGCGGTGGCGGGCTTGAGCTTGATGAGGGTGTTGACAAACTCGCGGGCGTTGTCACGGATCTGGTCGGCGGTGAAGCTTACCTTGCCGATCGAGCTGTGAACGATGCCGTTCTTGTCGACCTTGAAGTCGATTTTGCCCTTCTTGACCTCCTCGACGGCCTTGGCCACATCGGGAGTTACTGTGCCGCTCTTGGGGTTAGGCATCAGGCCGCGGGGACCGAGGATACGGCCCAGGGCACCGATTTTGCCCATTATCTGGGGCTGGGTGATGATGACGTCGATGTCGGTCCAGCCGCCTTTGATCTTGTTGATGTATTCGTCGAGACCTACATAGTCAGCTCCGGCAGCCTTGGCTGCTTCTTCCTGGTCGGGATTGCAGAGCACCAGCACGCGAACTACCTTACCTGTGCCGTGGGGCAGGGTAACGACGCCGCGAACCATCTGGTTGGCCTTGCGGGGGTCAACGCCCAGACGAACGTCGATGTCAATCGAAGCGTCGAACTTGGCGTAGTTGACGTCCTTTACCTTAGCTGCTCCCTCACCGATGGAGTATGCCTTCCCTGCTTCAATCTTCGACAAAGCAATCTTCTGGTTTTTTGTAAGTTTAGCCATTGCGATCGATTTTATTAGTTATTTGCGGGGAATTCGCCGGTGACTGTTATACCCATGCTACGTGCCGTGCCGGCAACCATACGCATGGCCGACTCTACTGTGAAGCAGTTAAGGTCGGGCATCTTGTCGTTTGCAATCTCTTTGACCTGGTCCCAGGTGACGGTGGCAACCTTTTTGCGGTTAGGCTGTGCCGAGCCGCTCTTTACCTTGGTTACCTCCTTCAGCTGCACTGCTACGGGCGGAGTCTTGACTATGAAGTCAAAGCTCTTGTCGGTGTAGTAGGTGATAACTACGGGAAGAACCTTACCGGCCTTGTCCTGGGTGCGGGCATTGAATTGCTTGCAAAACTCCATGATGTTGATGCCCTTCGAACCCAGAGCGGGACCTACGGGAGGCGACGGGTTGGCCGCACCGCCTTTGATTTGCAGTTTAATCTGTCCAGCAATTTCTTTAGCCATTGTGTTTAAACTTAATTGTGTAATAAAATGCGAATGTGAGTGCAAGCGCACATATCACCGCCGCTCCTGCTGACGGGGGACCGTAACATCTCCCACAGGAGCCGCGCCGATGTGTTGGCGGCTTACTCTCGCTCTACCTGCGAATTGTCAAGCTCCATCGGGGTTTTACGCCCGAAAATCTTGACGCTGACCTTAAGCTTCTTCTTTTCAGGGAAGACCTCTTCGACCACGGCCGAGAAGCCGTTGAACGCGCCGTCGATGACCTTGACGGTCTCGCCGACAACGTAGTCGTTGACGCCTTCTTCGGTGGCATCGGCAAAGCTGTCGGCAACGCCCAGCATACGCATCACCTCGCTTTCGCGAAGGCGCTCGGGTGCCGAGCCCTTCTCACGTCCGCGAAGAAAGTCGATGACGTTGGTGGTGTTGCTCAGGTCCTGGATGACCCTGCCGTTGAGATTGCAGTCTACAAAGACGTAACCCGAGTACAGGTTGCGCTCCTTGACCACCTTCTTGCCGTTGCGCACGGTCAGTACCTTCTCGGTAGGTATCAGCACCTGAAAAACGTCGTTGCCCAGGTCGGTGTTCTGGCATAATGCGTCCAGTGTCTCCTTTACCTTGGCCTCTTTGCCGGAGATGGCACGAAGCACGTACCACCCTCTCTGTTGTTCTGACATTGTTACCTAACTTTTAAAGGGTTCTGACCATCGCTTACTTACCGCCGAAACTGTAGATGAGGTGCATGAGGTTGTCGACAATCTGGTCCATGGCAAATATAATCAGTGCGATTATGACGGAAGCAACCATGACTATCATCGCCGACTTCAGCAGCTGTTTCTTGGTAGGCCAAGAAGTCTTATAACGCAGTTCGTCATAAGACTCCTCGATATTCGTAATCAGTTTTAATTTTTTCATCTTATGTATTTTTTTGCACGGGAAGAAAGACTCGAACTCTCGACACCCGGTTTTGGAGACCGGTGCTCTACCAACTGAGCTATTCCCGTATTTTAAAAACCGGCCGCGGCCTGTGGCTCGCGCCAGTGGCGCGGCCGGTTTTTTTTATCGATAATCCTTGTGGAGGGTATTATTCGATGATCTCGGTGATCTGGCCCGAACCTACGGTGCGGCCGCCCTCACGGATGGCGAAACGCAGACCCTTGTCGCAAGCTACGGGAGTGAGCAGCTTAACCTTGATCTCAACGTGGTCGCCGGGCATTACCATCTCTACGCCCTCGGGGAGAGTGATCTCACCGGTAACGTCAAGAGTACGGATGTAGAACTGGGGACGGTAGTTGTTGTGGAAGGGAGTGTGACGGCCACCCTCTTCTTTCTTGAGGATGTAGACCGAAGCCTTGAACTCGTCGTGGGGCTTAACAACGCCCGGGTGGCAGATTACCATACCGCGCTTGATGTCCTTCTTGTCGATACCGCGGAGGAGCAGACCTACGTTGTCGCCGGCCTCACCCTGATCGAGGAGCTTGCGGAACATCTCAACGCCTGTAACGGTCGACTTCATGTCGGCGCCCAGACCCATGATCTGAACTTCGTCGCCTACCTTAACAACGCCGGTTTCGATACGGCCGGTAGCAACGGTACCACGACCTGTGATCGAGAATACGTCCTCGACGGGCATCAGGAAGGGTTTGTCGATATCGCGGGGAGGCAGGGGAATCCAGTTGTCAACTGCGTCCATCAGCTCCATTACCTTGGCCTCCCACTGGGGCTCGCCGTTGAGGGCGCCAAGAGCAGAACCACGGATGATGGGGGTGTTGTCGCCGTCATACTCGTACTGGTCGAGCAGCTCACGCATGTCCATCTCTACGAGCTCGAGCATCTCCTCGTCGTCGACCATGTCGCACTTGTTGAGGAAAACAACGATGCGGGGAACGTTCACCTGACGGGCGAGAAGGATGTGCTCGCGGGTCTGGGGCATGGGGCCGTCGGTGGCGGCAACCACGATGATGGCACCGTCCATCTGGGCAGCACCGGTAACCATGTTCTTCACATAGTCAGCGTGGCCCGGGCAGTCAACGTGAGCGTAGTGACGCTTGGCGGTCTCGTACTCGACGTGGGCGGTGTTGATGGTGATACCGCGCTCTTTCTCCTCGGGAGCGTTGTCGATCTGGTCGAACGACTTAACCTCAGAGAGGCCTGCTTTAGCGAGAACGGTGGTGATAGCGGCGGTAAGGGTGGTTTTGCCGTGGTCAACGTGACCGATGGTACCGATGTTTACATGCGGTTTAGTTCTTTCGAATTTCTCTTTTGCCATAACTGGTATCTTTAATTTTGATTAATGATTTGGCGTTTTATCAAAAAGACGCCTGCGGCGAATGCCGTGCATGCCGTCGGCGTCTTGTTTATGTCGCTAACTTTTTTCCAAACCGACGCCTCGATAATGACCGAGCACTATCGGGGCTGTCAACCGGGTAGCCGGTGCCTGGAAATCGTTGAGCCGATGGCGGGATTTGAACCCGCGACCTCTTCCTTACCAAGGAAGTGCTCTACCCCTGAGCTACATAGGCAAAAATTGGAGCGGAAGACGAGGCTCAAACTCGCGACCCTCAGCTTGGAAGGCTGATGCTCTATCAACTGAGCTACTTCCGCATGTCGCCTCCGGGCTTTCGCGCCGTCGGGCGGGCCGCGTCGCCGTGTGGCTTCCGCGTCAGCTTGCGCTGTGTGGGCGAAGATGGATTCGAACCACCGAAGGTATAAACCAGCAGATTTACAGTCTGCCCCATTTGGCCACTCTGGTATTCGCCCGATATATCTGTGAAAGATATAGCCTTAATTTTGAGCCTCTTGTCGGATTCGAACCAACGACCCCGAGATTACAAATCACGTGCTCTGGCCAACTGAGCTAAAGAGGCAAATGTCAAACTCCTATCGCAACACGGCGGCGTCTGCAGCGGTGCAGAGCCCGTTGGCTCGTGTTTGCGGTTGCAAAGATAGCACCTTTTTTTGAACCAGCAAAGAATTCTCCAAAAAAATCCTTCTTTTTTCATCATTTTTTACTCCTGCCCAAAACTTTTTGCCTTTTTACACATTAATATATAGTTGGACTGTGCGAAAATCTCGCCCCGGCATGTGCAAAAAGGCGTCGGCGGCCCATTTTTTGGCACTTCGCCCATTATTCCGTAATTTTGCCGATGCCGGGGGACTCCTCCGCCCTCTCCGGCCCGTCACCTCTCAACTTCGACTTAACACATAACCCTCCTCACATAACTCGCACATGACTTCAAAAACTCCCTCCCGCCTCAAAGAACTGCGGCAGCTGATGGCCGCCGACAGCATCGACGCCGTGATAATTCCGCAGACCGACCCGCACCAGAGCGAGTACGTCGCCCGCCACTGGAAGGTACGCGAGTACTTCTCGGGCTTCAACGGCTCGGCCGGCACGCTGGTGGTGACAGCCACCCAGGCCCTGCTGTGGACCGACTCGCGCTACTTCATCCAGGCCGCCCGTCAGCTCGACGGCACGGGCATTACGCTGATGAAGGAGGGCCTTGACGACACCCCCGACATCGAGCAGTGGCTCACCGACAGCCTCCCCGCCGGCGCCACGGTGGGCATCGACGGCATGGTGTACAGCGCCACGGCGACGGCACGCCTCATCGAGGCCCTCGAGCCCGCCGGCATCAACGTCGTCATCGACTTCGACCCCGCGCGCGTATGGGCCGACCGCCCCGCCCTGCCCCAGTGCAAGGCCTTTGTCCACGACATACGTCACGCCGGCGAGGACGCACGCACAAAAATCGAGGGCGTGCTGTGCCGCGCAGGCCAAAAACGCGCCTCGGCGGTCTTCATCTCGGCCCTCGACGAGATAGCATGGATACTCAATATCCGCAGCAACGACGTGCACTACAACCCCGTGGCCACGGCCTTCCTATACCTCAGCGACAAAGGGTCGACGCTGTTCATCGACCCGGCCAAGCTCACCGACGAGGTGACGGCGCACCTGTCGGCACACGGCGTGGCGACGGCACCCTACGACTCGGTGCTCGACTTCGCCGCCGCCCTCCCCGCCGACGCCACCGTCCTTGTCGAACCCGCACGCAACGCCGTGGCGCTGGTGAACGCCTTGGGTGACCGCGCCATCGTGGCCAACTCGCCCGTCGCCGTGGCCAAGGCCGTCAAGAACGACGTGCAGCTCAGCGGAGTACGCGCCGCTATGGCCCGTGACGGCGTGGCGCTGGTGCGCAGCCTCATCGAAATTCAGCGCCGTGCCGCCGGCGAGGGCGAACCCCTCACCGAGACAGGCGTGTGCGAGATTCTCTACCGCAACCGCAAGGCCATGCCGCTGTTCTTTGACGAGTCGTTCGGCACCATCGCCGGCTACGGCCCCCACGGCGCCATCGTCCACTACGAGCCCACGGCCGAGAGTGACGTGGCCGTGCGCAACGGCAACCTGTTGCTCATCGACTCGGGCGCGCAGTACCTCGACGGCACCACCGACATCACGCGCACCATCTCGCTGGGCACGCCCACGCCGCAGCAGCGCACCGACTTCACCCTGGTGATGAAGGGTCACATCGCCCTTGCCTCGGCCATCTTCCCCACGGGTACCACGGGCACGCAGCTCGACGTGCTGGCACGTCAGTTCCTGTGGAAAAACGGCCTGAGCTACCTCCACGGCACGGGCCATGGCGTGGGCCACTTCCTCAACGTCCACGAGGGACCCCAGCGCATCTCCTTCGGTAGCTTCACCCAGCCCCTCGTCCCCGGCATGATCACCAGCAACGAGCCCGGTCTCTACCGCGAGGGCGTCCACGGCATCCGCTGCGAGAACCTCGTCCTCACCGTCAAGGCCATGGACACGGAGTTCGGCCACTTCCTCCGCTTCGAGACGCTTACCCTCTGCCCCTTCGACCTCGCCCTCTTCGACACATCGATAATGACCGACGAGGAGATAGCCTGGCTGAACGACTACCACACCCGCGTGCGCGACACACTCACGCCCCTGCTCGCCAACGACGAGGAGCGGCAGTGGCTCGCCGCCGCAACGGCGCCGCTCAACGGATAACCCAGAGGCTATGGGTATCAGAGCAATCAGAGGTATCAGAGTTGTCAGGGCCTGCCGCCCATAACTCCCATAACTTCCATAGCTCCCGATTATCCCACCCCCATAAGTTAAACTTGCAAAACTCAAATCCAATTTATCACACAATATGGCAACAATAATTCCTCTGCGCGGGCACACGCCCGCCTTCGGCCACGGCTGTTTCCTGGCCCCCAACGCCGCCATCATCGGCGACGTCACAATGGGCGACGAGTGCTCGATATGGTTCGGCGTCACCCTCCGCGGCGACGTCAACACCATCACCATCGGCGACCGCGTCAACATCCAGGACGGCTCGGTGCTGCACACCCTCTACGAGAAGTCAGTGTGCGAGATCGGCAACGACGTCTCCATCGGCCATAACGTCACCATCCACGGCGCCAAGGTGTGCGACCTGGCCCTCATCGGCATGGGTGCGGTGGTAATGGACAATGCCGTCGTCGGCGAAGGCGCCATCGTCGCCGCCGGCTCGGTGGTCCTCTCCAACACCAAAATCGGCCCCCACGAGCTGTGGGCCGGTGCCCCGGCCAAGTTCATCAAGCCCGTCGACCCCGCCCAGGCCAAAGAGATCAACCAGAAAATCGCCCGCAACTACCTGATGTACAGCCGTTGGTATGGTGAGCCCGGCTGCGAGCCCTACGAGTCTTCCCTCTTCACCGACTGACCCCCCAGCCGCCCCGGAGGCGGCAGCCCGATACCGGCGGTGTCATAACGGACAACTCACAATGCAGTCTGCCCCACATGACACCGCCCCCTTTTGTCCTAATTTCACCAGTCCGTGCAAATTAGGCCGCCTTAGTTTGGTCACTCCGAAATAAATGTCTACCTTTGCTACAGGTATTCGGAACGGCCTCTGCGCCATGCGTAAAAGCCTAATTTCCCACCAATAGCGTAAACAACCGACTACCCGCCCGGAACACACCTTTCAACCCAATATCTATTAATTTTTATCTTTATGAAGAAATTTTTACTCTCACTGGCTGTTCTTGCACTCGGCATGTCCGCAGCAGCCGCCCAGACCACTGTTGATTTCAGCACCGCTGAGGGTCTCCCCACCGTTGACAACACAACCGATGTCACCACAGCTACAATAGAAGGCATCGATTTCAGCTTCTTCCACTGCAAGAAAGGAACATACAGTCAGGCATCGTACCTGCAGCTTTCCGGCAAAAACTATAACGGCGCAAATGCCGCTTACGTTGAATTCAAGAGCGCCCAGAAAGTAGCTCAGGTTGTCATCACCACCGGCAGCAACGCCTCGACCAACGTAACCGTTCAGCTTTCGGTCAACGGCACAAATGTCGGCGAAGCAGTCAAGCTCGATACAAAAGGCGGTCAATTCTCCTTCACCATTCCTGCCGCCAACCAGGCTGCTGGCGCCGCAATCCGCCTGACCACCGCCAACAACTACAACGCCCAGATCACCAAGATGGTCATCAGCACCGATGGTGCAGTCGTTCCCACCAAGGATTCCGCCGGCCTCAGCTTCCCCAAATCCAGCTACACCGTAACCCTCGGTGAGGCTTTCGAGACTCCCGCTCTCTCCAAGCAGACCGACGCCGATCCCGTCTACAGCTCGTCCAAGCCCGAAGTCGCTACCGTTGACGCCGCCACCGGCACCGTCACCATCGTAGCCGAGGGCACCACCACCATCACCGCCAAGACCGCCGAGACCGAGGACTTCCAAGCCGGCGAGGCTTCGTACACCCTCAAGGTCCAGGCTCCCGTCACCACCGACACCTACACCCTCACCAAGACCGTGACCGACGGCAAATACATCATCGCCTGCGAGAAGGGCGTAGCCAAGAACTACACCGGTTCAAAAGCTTACGGCTACTGCTACCTCGACACCGAGTATGTTCCCGCCAACGGCAGCGTCACCTGCCCCGACAAGTACCTCTTCATCATCACCAACACCACTAACGGCTACACCATCCAGGGTGCCGACGGCGGCAAGTTCTACGGCATGGATGCCTCCCACTGGGGCTCGTTCAACTTCTACGAGACCGCTGCCGAAGGCAACTGCTACTGGGACATCGCCATCGACGCCGACGGCAACGCCAAGATTTCCAACAAGGGCCGCGCAGGCGCTTACCTGTCGTGGAAGGCATACAACCAGGACTTCGAGCTTGTAACCACCGACAAGGAAGCCGGCACAATCCAGCTCTATGTCAACAGCGAAGCCGGTGTCAACGACATCGTAGTTGACGAAGCCAACGCTCCCGTCGAGTACTACAACCTCCAGGGCGTACGCGTAGCCAACCCCGAGAACGGCCTCTACATCCGCGTCCAGGGCAAAAAAGCCACCAAAGTCCTCGTTAAATAATACGACAGTTTGATTAATCAAGCTTGCAAATAACCCTCACAAGGGCCGACGCGGAGTGCGTCGGCCCTTTTTGTCTCAAAAAAAACATTTTTGGAGCGTTCAGAGGATTTATTGTCCCCAAAAGTGTTGATTTATCCGAAAAAATGTCTACTTTTGTTGTGAAAAGATTGTTCCACTTATCCTCTCATGACTTGCACAGGCGGGCCGCCAATCCCTGACCTGATACCCCGCAACGGCGTCCGCGCCAAGCGTCTTCCACCAGTAAATTCGCATTTTTTCATTCATCCTCCCGCAGTTCCCGACGCTCACCGACCGGGGACAAGGGGTATTTATTATTGCATCGATGCTCCCCGGAACATCCGCAAAAACAGTTGTTTACAGCCATCCCGATTGACGGATGCCGCAGGGATGCGCCCAGATGCATCCGCCTTGTCCCCATTCCCTTAAAAATCCGAAATTTCCATCATATTAATCACCTCAATTCAATGAAGAAACATTTACTATTATCGCTGTTTGCGCTGCTTGCCCTGACCTTCCAGGCCAAGGGCGCAATCACTCTGACCACGGACGCCCCCGAGGGGACGGCAGTGAAGATGCTGCTGAACACCGTGTCGGCCACCGCTCCCGTCACCGTCGACTGGGGCAACGGCGTAGAGATGAAGTACACCATCAACCCCGCCCAGGGCGGCTACAACCGCTGGGTGGAAGGCACCGTCAGCGGCTCCACCATCAAGGTCTCGGGCAAAATCACCGAGTTCCAGATGACAGACGCCAGCCTCACCTCGGCCACCGTCGAGTACATGACCGACCTGAAGTTGCTCAAACTCAACGACAATAAAATCAGCGAGTTCAATCTCAAAACCTACTCCCCCATCGAGCGTCTGAACCTCAATAACAACCTCCTGAGCAACTCGCCCAGCCAAAATGCCACACTGGGCCTGGAGAACTGCGCCGCCCACCTTACCGAGCTCAACGTGAGCGACAACCCGGGTCTGACGTGTCTTGACATCCGCAGCCTGGAGGTCATCGAAACACTGTCGATAAACAGATGCCCGAGTTTCGCATCCCTGTTTATCTGCGCACCGGAGGCCTCGCAGAAAACCCTGCGCTACATCTACATCAACGACTGCTCGCTCACCGACTTCTACCCCGTCAGCTTGCCGTCGCTGCGCAAGCTCGAGCTCGACAACAACCGGCTGATGACCGAGGGAACGACAAGCCCCTTCGCGCTTGGCGACTACCCCGAGCTGGTATGGCTGTCGCTCAAAGGCAACAAGAACCTGTCGGACATCGACCTGTCCAAGTCGCCCCTCATCGAGCAGCTGTGGATCGACCACTGCGCATTCAAGAAAGTCAACGTCTCGGTATGCCCCGAACTGATAAACCTCAACTGCGGCTACAACAACCTTGAGTCGATTGACCTCGGCGCCAACACCAAGATGAAGAGCCTCACCGTGGCCGGCAACCCCATGAAGAAGCTCGAGACCACGAACCTTACCAGCCTGACCGACCTCAACATTTCCGAGACTGAGATTTCGTTCGTCAACCTCATCAACGCCTTCTACCTGCAGACCTTCAACGCCGCCGGTTCGGGCATCTCCTTCGTCGACTTCAACGGCACACAGCCCCTGCGCATGTCAAAAGTGGACCTGCGCAACTGCAAGAACTTCACCGCCGAGTCGATGAGCTATACCCTGCAGACCCTCCAGCAGTCCAAGAAGACCACCCGCACAAACCTCTTCCTCGAGGGCTCCAACGCCGAGCACTCGAACACCGCCTACGTCACCGGCCCCGACATGGGTTGGATATGTGACGTCAGCGGCGACAACACCGCCCGCCACACCGCCCTGTCCGTAACCCTGCAGGACGCCCGCGACTCCGGCGAGAACAAAACCGGCACACTCGACCGCCTCTACCCCCTCAAGGCATACAGCCTCGACTACGATCTCGATGTCATGGAGACCACCGGCGGCAAGTTCATCATCTGCCAGTGGCAGCCCTTCTATTTCCAGACCATCGCCAGCGTCGGCGCCACCGCCCTCAAGGGCGTTCCCGTGCACATCCACGCCTATCCCGCCGACGGCCAGCGCTTCAAAAGCGTGACCGTCAACGGCAAGGAAATCTACGCCACAGACTTCATCATCTCCGAGCCCTCGACAATCAAGGTAAACTTCACCTCCGAGGAGCAGCACGTACGCTTCGCCGTCGCCAACGGCCAGAAGCTCTCGTTCCTGGTCAACACCGCCACCGCCGGCGGCACCGTCGAGGTTGACTGGGGCACCGGCAGCCGCACAAGCTACTCAGGCCAGTACGGTTACGAGACCGGCACGACCCAGATTGGCGGCGTACGCATCGAAGGCACCGCCGCCGGCGACTACTTCGCCGTCTACGGCGACATCGCCGCCATCGACGTCTCCGGCTACGGCGACATGGCCGAGATGTTCGGCGTATGGGACAACCACATCACCGCCGCCGACATCTCCGGATGCCCCGGCCTCAAATTCTTCAACGCCCACTGGAACCCCATCACATCCATCGACCTGAGCCAGAACGGCGACCTCGAAATCCTGCGCCTCAGCTACACAGGCATCAAGGACATCGACCTCAGCGCCAACAACAAGCTGATGTGGCTGGAGATGTACAGCGACGGCTTCGGCGACGACGGCATAGCCATGCTCGAGAAAATCGACCTCGGCAACAAGCGTCAGCTGCAGTATGTCGACCTCAAGAACAACCGCCTGTCGTCCCTCGATGTTTCCGGTTGTCCCTACCTGCGCTGGCTGAAAGTTCAGAACAACCTCGGCATAGCCTCCATTGACCTGTCGAAAAACCTGTACCTGCAGGAACTGAACGTCAACCGCAACAAAATTGCCGCACTCGACCTGTCGGCCAACCCCATGCTGACCATACTCTCAGCCGACGACAACCAGCTGCACGGCATCGACCTGAGCGCCAACAGCGGGCTTACCGATCTCTCGCTCAACAACAACTACATCACCGAACTTGACCTGCACGCCAACAAGGCCCTTATCTACCTCGGCATCGCCGGCAACGGCATCGGCGCCGAGCAGCTCAACACCATCTACTACAACCTGCCCGTCCGCATCGCTCCCGAAGGCGAGGACGAGAAGCCCGTCTCGCACACTCTCCTTGTCAAGCAGAGCGGCGACCGCGCCGAGAACGCAGCCCTGACCTGCGACTCCAGCATCGCCCTCGACCGTCTGTGGAAGCCCAACGTTGAGGGCAACAACAGCGGCTCGCCCACAGCCTACCTCGACTTCCTGCCCGCCGCCGGCGGCACATTCAAGGTCGTCGACGAAAGCGGCAAGGAGTACAGCCACGGCTCGATGGTGCCCAAATACGCCAAACTCACCATCGTCGCCACTCCCGAAAGCGGCAAGGAGTTCAAGTCTTACTCGCTCAACGGCGAGGAGGCCATCGAGAGCAGCACCTTCGAGATGCCCGGCATCTACACCAAACTGAAAGTCAGCTTCGGCGAGTCGGGCAGCGTAGATGACATCGAAGCCTCGGGCGTCAGCGTCAACGCCGGTGCCGACGGTATCACCGTCACCGCCGACAGCGCTACCGCACGCATCTTCACCGCCTCCGGTGTATGCGTCAGCGAGCTCCACGTCAGCGGCGAGGCCACAGCCGTCCTCACCCCCGGCTACTACATCGTCGTCACCACCCGTAACGGCGTGACCAAGAGCCATAAGGCGATAGTGAAATAATTTCGCTCCTCATAGTGGATCAAATTCGCTAATGTAGGGACATCGCTTTGCGATGTCGGACCGGTAATTCTGCCACCTGAACATGCCAAAGGCATGTCCCTACATTAGACGGATTTGGCACACCACCAAGGGTACAATCCTCCACCCCGCATATTAACCAATATTATATCTTAGTGCGTATGATAAAGATTTTTACACTCCTGATGGCGTTGCCGCTGGCCGCCTCCGTCTGGGGCGCCGAAACGCCTCCGTGCAAACTGACCTTCCTGAACCAGGCCGAATTTGACAAATGGCTGCCCGTCGACGCCAACAAAGACGGCGGCGACAACCAGTTCAAATTCAAAAGCAGCGAACAGGCCGCCTACTATGTACAGAATACACGCAAAGCTGCCGACGACTGGCTGATTTCGCCGGCAGTGACCCTTACCGCAGGCAAACAGTACACAATAATGGTTTCGGTAAGGAATTACTCGACATATTCTGGAGACAAAAACGACTTTACCGTCAGCTATGGCAACGGACAGGCCGTAGACGCCATGACCACTGAGGTCATGAACGTCACCGGCATTAAGAAATCGGACTCTTACTCCGACAAATCGTCCGAGATTTTCACCGTCGAGACCACCGGCGACTATTGCTTCGGCATACATCTTACCTCAGCCAGCTATCAGGGTGATTTCGGCATCAAGTCGTTCACCGTCGCCGAATTTGTCGAGCTTCCCGAGGCAATTACGACTGCCACCGTCACTCCCGCACCTCTTGGCGAGATGAAGGCCGTGCTGTCGTGGACCTATCCGTCGAAGAACAACACCGGCGGCAACCTTTCGGCCATCTCCGGCGTCCGCATCTACCGCGAATATCGGTATAAGACTTTCGCACTTGATGACGAGCACCTTATCGCCACCGTCACCGAGGGTGCCGCCCCCGGAGCAGCCGGCACTTACACCGACAACAGCTTCAAGGACGGCAGCGGAACATATTACTACGTTTTCGTACCCTTCAACGAAAACGGCGTCTCGCTGGCTGACCCGTCTCAGTTCTCGGCATGGATTGGCGAGGAAACCGACCTCAAGAAAGTCGATAACCTCAAGGCCGTCCAGGACCCGGACAACGAAGAGCACGTGCTGCTGACATGGGACGTTCCGCCCCAGGGCGTCAACGGCGCATACGTCGACCCTGCCAAGATTTCGTACCGCATCGAGCGCGGCAACGACGTCCTCGAGGAGTCGTGGACGGGCGAACTGCCCTATAAAGACACCACCATCCCCGGCGCCGGAACCTACGAATATGTCGTAAAAGCCCTCTACAACGGCAAGGAGTCAATCTACAACTCGAAAGTCTCCATCACCATCAAAGGCACAGTAGCCCTGCCGTACTCCAACACGTTCGACAACCGCAACAGCGTTGAACAGCTGACTTTTGTACACGCCGCACCGGGCAAAAAAGACTGGAGCTTTTCGAGCCAGTCAATTAAAGTCTACGAAAATGGTACACCTAACGCTTTCGCCTATCTGCCTCCCTTCAAACTCGAAGCCGGGAAGAATTATGGCGTGACATTCAAGACAAAAGTTTCGTCGGCATCGTCATCGAAGAACCTGGCCGTTGTACTTTCCACCGCCGCCACTGCCGAAGGCGGGCACACCGAGGTCTTCCGCGAGGTTGTCTCCGGCAAAACATACACCGAAAAGACCGCCGTATTCTCTGTTCCCGCCGACGGCAAGTACTACATTGGCTTCCTTTTCGACGGTACTTCCAGCAACTTTGATGACCTCTATGTCGATGACGTTCTCGTCGATCTGGTAATCCCCGCTCCCGCCGCTGTCAGCGACCTTGCTGTTGCTCCCGCTGCTGAGGGCGCTCTTGAGGCCACTCTGACGTGGACCAATCCGTCCCTCACCAACAGCGGCAGCGAGCTGTCCGCTCTGACAAAGGTTGTCGTAACCCGTGACGGCGCAGAAATCAAGACTTTCGACGCTCCCGCTCCCGGTTCGGCCGCTTCGTACACTGACAAGGAACTCGTTGCTCCCGGCTTCTACACTTACGCCGTCATCCCCTATCTCGACGAGAACGCCGGCAAGGCTGCCGAGGTCACCTCGGCATGGGTCGGCAAGGACACCCCCAAGGCTCCCGCGTCTGTAACCGTCGCCAATGACGGCGCCGGCCGCACAGTCACCTTCGAGGCCGTCACCGAGAGCGCCAACGGCGGCTACATGCCCGCTGAGCTGACCTACACCATCTCCCGCAACGGTGTTGTCCTGGCCGAAGGCGTCGCCGCAGAGCCATACGTTGACACCGAAGCCGACCTGCCCCTCGGTTTCTACACCTACTCCGTATACGCCGGCTATGACGACGTCAAGGGCGAGGCCGCAAACAGCGAGCCCGTCCGCCTTGGCGAAACCCTCGCATTGCCATATACCCCCGACCACATGAACAGCAAGGAGTACGAACTGTGGACCCTCGACAAGGGCGACAGCAAACAGAACTGGGGTCACGACACCCAGTACTACAAGGGTCTTGCCATCTACGGAGCCTATAACAGCTGGGCTTACACCCCGCCTTTCTTCGCCAAGCAGGGTGAATGCTTACTCACCTTCAGCGCCGCCTGCCAGAACACTACCGCCGAGAACCTGAAAGTATGCCTGATACGCGAGGCCGAGGTGGAAGAAACACCCGATGAGTCCGGCAAAATGCGTGTCGCTCCCGAATGGACACCCGAGATTGTCGGCGAACCCGTCGACTATGTCATCGACGAGCCCTGGAGCGGCACCGACTTCACCGTCCGCACCCAGACCCTGAAGGTTCCCGCCGACGGCAAATACTATGTAGGCTTCGGCGCCAACATCGGCGCACGCGCCGCCAGCGGCGGACGCCTCGTCCTCAAACAGTCCGACATCAAGCAAACGTCCATCACCGGCGTCGATGACATCCTCACCGACGACACCGACGCCCCCGTCGAGTACTACAACCTGCAGGGCCTCCGCGTCACCAACCCCGAGCCCGGCCTCTACATCCGCGTCCAGGGCAAAAAGGCCACCAAAGTCTTCGTCCGCTAATCCCGGACATTCTCATTAACCCCGGTTAATCCCGATTTATCCCGATTTATCCCGGTTAAACCCGATTAAACTTGATTAAACCCGGGTATCCCGGTTATCAAAAAACAATCCCCGGCCAGGGACGGCGCGATAAGCGCCGGCGCTGGCCGGGGATTGTTTTTGCAGGGGGGGGGTGGGCTACTTTCCGGGGGGTGGGCTATTGTTGCGGAGGAGTCAGGCGAGGGAGAGGCGGGCGCGGTGGCCTTTGAGGCGGGCGCCGGCGCGGGCGGCGGCGAGGACGCGGGAGACGGCGGGGGTGGCGACGGCGGCGAGGCTGTAGTCGCGGGCAACGGTGATGAGGCCGACTTCGGAGGGGGCCAGGCCACAGACTTTCATAAGAAAGCCGGCAATGTCCCCCTTGGATATTTTGTCCTGCTTGCCGGCCTGTATATAAAGCATTGACAAGGGAGAGGCACCGTTGGCGGGAGAGGCACCGTTATCGGGGGAGGCACCGTTATCGGTCGAGCTCGACCGATAACAGTCAGGGCTGGTGCCCGGTTGCGGCCCGGGGTGCTGCCCGGCTTGCGGGCCGGGCGCGTCGGGGTCGGACTGGGGGTAGTAGGTGCGGGCGAAGGCGATGTAGTCGGGGATGGGCTCGTCGGGGCCGGTGATGACGTAGACGTTGCCGGTGGCGCCGGCGCGGGCGGTGCGGCCGTTGCGGTGGGTCCAGGCGGCTTCGTCGACGGGGATGTGGTAGTGTATGACCGAGTCGATGCCGGCCTCGAGGTCGAGACGGCTATCTCGCGCTGGCGCTGGTCAAGGCCGCCGTGGTAAAGGGTGGCGGGGATGCCGCGTCGCGAGAGCGACTCTACGACGCGCTCGGCGCTCTCGCGGTGGTTGACGAAGACGATGGCCGAGCCGGTCTGCGGGCTGCGCAGCAGCGAGGCCAGCGTGTCGAGTTTGTCGCGGACGGCCGAGGGCACCTCGACGACGGTTATGCGCACGGCCTCGCCGGCGGTGGCGGTGAAGTCTACCGTCTCGGCCTGCGACATATCGAGGTACGCGGGCCACTTGTCGGGGGCGGTGGCCGACGTCAGGATGCGCACACGCACGGCGCCGAGGCGGGCGAGGATGCGGCGCACCTCGTCCTCAAATCCCAGCGAGAGAATTTTGTCGAACTCGTCGATGACGAAAGCGCGCGCCGTCTCCACCGACAGCGTGCCGCGGCGGATGTGGTCGAGCAGACGCCCCGGAGTGCCTACAAGTATCTGTGGCACAGACCCGCGCAGCGAGTTGGCCTCGCTCTCGAAGCGACTTCCGCCGTACACCGCCATCACACGACAGTAGCCCGTGCAGAGACTCTGCAGCACGTCGCGGATCTGGATGACGAGCTCGCGCGACGGAGCGATGACGATGGCCTGCAGGAACGGGTCGGGAGTGACAGTCCTGAGCAGGGCGATGGCAAAAGCCAGTGTCTTGCCCGTGCCCGTAGGTGCCAGCATGACAATCTGTTGCGCCGTGCAGGCACGTACGGCCCGCTGCAGGGGATTTAGCTCGGCTATTCCCGTTTTGTGTATTCGCTGTTCTATGTCGGTCAGTTTCATATCGTTTGAGAGCCTGGTTTATGTCAGTTTATGAACGAACCCGGCGTGTGCCGGGTTCGACTGTCGTTGCAAAATTTTACGGAATTGTCCGGCAAAAACCTCGCGCTCAGATGTTTTCGGTGACAATCTTGGCGAAGTTCTCGGCGGGCAGCAGCTCGGCCGTGCCCTCGTAGCGCGCTTTCTGCTTACCGTCCTTGCCGAGGATGATGATTGCGGGAACGCTCTGGACGTTAAAGGCATTTGCCGTCTCGGAGCATTTGTCGATGTCCACGCTGACAAAGTCGGCCTTCGGTGTCTCGGAGGCAACGCTGCCAAAGACCGGAGAGAGCTTCTTGCAGGGGACGCACCAGGTGGCATTGAAGTCAATGATGGTGACCTTTTCGAACGCCTTATTGGGACGCAGAATCTTGTCGTCGGCAAGCTCTATCACACCCTGCGCCGTGCGAGGCTGTTTTGAGAAGCTTACTGTTTCCTGTTTTTCTTTTTCCGAATTGCCGGCCTCGTCGGTGGCCTGGGCGCTCTTATTGCACGAAACGGCGAAAACAAGTGCCGAAGCGGCGAAAATGATGTGCATTAATTTCATAATCAGTAGTTTTGAGTGTTGTCTTGGATGAGTTTTATGTTTGTGAACAAAGTTAGGCATTTTTTTTGGAGTGCACAAACGGCACACGCACCAACACCGGGTCAAAACCGGGTCGCCAATAAATCGCGCGCGTTTTGTGGCATATTGCACAAAATTTGCTATTTTTGCAGTTATAATCCGCAGTTATACCCGATTTTCGGCAAAAGCGACATCAAGACACTACAAATGAGCAAACTACAACTTTATATAACCAAGAGCGGCAGCACCTACAGCAGCCTCCTCAACCTCAACCCGTCCGAGGAGACAGGCCGCTATGTGCGCAACCTCAGCAAAGTGGTCGAGCTGATCGACTATGACGCCGAAGAGAAAAACGTGTTCTACCTGCTCAGCGCCACCGACGAGGGCACCTTCTTCACCATCCTGCGCACCGTCCCGCCCGTCAAGGGCCACCACATCGCCGAGTGGATTTTCGTCCCCGGCTACACCGAAATCAGCGGCGAAGATCTGTACAACCTCGTGGCGCTGATGACGCGCAAGGCATCGCTGCCGCGCATGACCAACGCCGACGTCGCGGAGGTGCGCGCCGCCTTCGCCACCGAATATCACTCCAACCCCGATGCCCCGCGTCTGACGGCCTGCCGCGGCACCGAATACGCCTGGCGCAGCTACGGTCCGGCAAGCGGGCTCACCCTGCGCGACTTCACCGGCCGCGGCCGCTGGCAGCAGGCCTACATCCCCTTTGCCGGCGTGCTGCTGGTGGACGACGAGCTGGGCTACAGCGTGGATGCCGCCTCGTTGGCCGATACAACCATCGGCGACCCGGCCGTAATTCTGCCGCCCCAGCCCGGCGACGACAATTTCTCGGCCTTCGTCTTCAACCGCCGCCTTGAGCATCCCCTGCGCGCCACCCTTGGCGAGTCCGTCACCATCACCTGGCGCCGCAACGGCTTTGAGGACATCACCGTCACCGAGACCATCGACACCCCCGAGTTCACCCCCGTGCCGCCCGACACCACTGGCTCGCACAAGCTCATCACCCCCTCGTCGTTCTACGTCACCGCCCAGGGAGGCCCGCACACCTCGCTGCGCGACTGCCGCATACGCGTCAACGGCGTCGACATCACCGCCAAGGGACACCCCTTCACCGCCGAAGACCTGCAGCACGCCGCCGTCTCGGTGGCCTGCGACGGATTTGTCACCTTCAACGGCACAATGGACCTGGCATCGACCACCCGCGCGCTGATTTCGCTGAAAGAGCAGAGCAAGGTCTACTGCTTCGAGCTGCCCCTGGTCAACTCGGACTACGGCACGCCCGTGCGCTTCGAGCTGCACACCAAAAAGCAGATGACGCACTCGCCCATCGACGGCTACATCCTCCTCGACGACATCCAGGAAGGCCCCGCCCGCACCAACTACCTCGGGTACAGCGGCGGCGGCTCCAAGCTGACCACCAAGCTCATGTACATCGGCATCGGCCTTGTGCTGGGCATCGTCATAATGCTCCTCACCGGCCACTGCTCGGGCAGCAAGGACGACTCAGGCAAGGACGTCGTCGCCAACACCGAACAGGCCGTCGCCGGCCCGTCCAACACAACGGCTGACCCCTCGGGCAAAGACAACGCCGCCAAACCCGCCGCCAAACCCGCCGCCAAACAGACCGGCGACGGATTTGCCGAGGCGCTGAAGTACCTCAACGACAACGAAAAATGGACAAAGGCCGACCTCGAGAAATACGAGGCAACAAAGGGCCTGTTTGACGACCTCAACAACTACAACACCGAGGCCATATACAGCAAATGGGGCCCGCGCTTCAAGGACAGCCCCCGTATGCAGAAGATTGTCACCCACCTCAAACAGGGTACCGAAAAGCGCAAGCGCAAGAAGGTAGAGGCCCCCTACAACAAGCACGCCGACGACACCACCATTGCCGTCCAGACCTATCTGAACATCGTCGACCCCTGAGGACGCGCCGGCGCAGGCCGTGCGCCCTCTGCACCGAGATTGAACATTGCTCTGAAATATAAACACATAACACAATGTATAATATGATAAGGCGCGGAACGCTGCTCGCCTTGTGCCTCGTGATGGCATGGGCAGTACGGGCCGCTTACCCCAAGCACCTGCAGGTGACCACCCCCGACGGACGCACCGTCACCGTTACCGCCCTCGACGACAACATCCTCAAAGTCTCCAACACCGCCCCGGGCGAGAAGTCGCGCATCGGCACCACCTCGGTGCTGACGCAGGAGAACGGCGAACGCCTCAACCCCGACGGCAAAGGCGCCGTCACCAACATCTGCGGCATGAAGGTGTCGCTGACCGCACAGGGTGTCCTCACCATCGATGCCGGCGACGGCAAGAAGGTGGTTGACAACGGCTTGCGCGCCATCGGCAAAGACGGCCTGCGCGAGATGGAGCTCAGCGTCGACGGCAACGGCACCTTCTTCGGCACCGGCGAGCGTGCCCACCACCTCAACCTGCGCGGCGACACGCTGCACATGTACAACCGTCCCAACTACGGCTACGGCGAGGGCGACGCCCGCAACAACCAGATGAACATCTCGATGCCGCTGTTCGTGGCCTCGGAGGGCTATGCCATCGTCTTCGACGACTACGCCAAGGCCGACCTCATCCTGGGCAACCCCATCAAATACATCACCGAGAGCCCCGACCCCGTGACATGGTACTTTGTCAACGGCGCACGCACGATGGCCGACGTCAGCGAGAACCTGTCCAGGCTCATCGGCCGCCAGGACCTGCCCCCGCTGTGGTCGCTGGGCTATATCACAAGCAAATACGGCTACCACACCTCCGACGAGGCCGAGGGTGTCATCGACACGCTCAAGAGCCAGGGCTATCCCGTCGACGGCATCGTCCTCGACCTGTACTGGTACGGCAAGGAACAGGACATGGGCCGTCTGGGCTGGGAGCTGAAACAGTGGCCCGACCCCGACGATTTCCTCGGATACATGAAACAGCGCGGCGTCAACGTGATGACCATCGCCCAGCCCTACGTGCTGCGCAACGGCAAGGGCCTCGCCACATATAACGAGCTCGACCGCAACGGTTTGATGCTCAAGGACTCGCTGCAGCAGAATACCCAAAACGTCGTTATCTGGGTGGGCGAAGGCGGTATGTTCGACGTCTCCAACCCGCAGACCCAGGTCTGGATGAAGGAGCGCTACGGGCGCCTCACCGACCGCGGCCTGGCAGGATGGTGGGGCGACCTGGGCGAGCCGGAGAAGCACCCCAAAAACGCCATCCACGCCAACGGCCTCACCGCTCGCCAGTACCACAACCGCTACGGCAGCGACTGGGCAAAAATCATCTACGACCTCTATCAGGAGAAATATCCCGACCGCCGCGTGATGACGCTGATGCGCGCCGGCACGACGGGTCTGCAGCGCTACGGCGTCTTCACCTGGAGTTCTGACGTTGCCCGCACATGGGCCGGCCTGCGGCCCCAGATACGCATAATGCTGCACTCGGGCCTCTCGGGCCTGGGATATATGAGCCACGACGTCGGCGGTTTTGCCGTCGACAACGACCGCCCTACCGACCCCGAGCTGTATGTGCGCTGGCTCCAGCTTGGCACCTTCTCGCCCACTCTGCGCACCCACGCACAGCTGCTGCCCGAGCCCTACCACTACCCCGAGCAGGAGCCGATTATCAAGAAACTCATCCTCGACCGTTACCGCTGGCTACCCTACAACTACACGCTGGCCTACGAAAACGCCACAAAGGGCTATCCCATGGTGCGCCCCATCACCTTCCACAGCCCCATCGGCACCACCCCCGCCGCCGAGTATGACGTTGACGACGAATTCCTCTGGGGACGCGATGTGCTGGTGGCTCCCGTGCTGCAGCAGGGTGCCGTCAAGCGCGATGTCGTCATCCCCACCGGCTCTGACTGGTACGACATTAGCAACCCCGTCAAACTGATTGCCGGAGGCACTGTCTTCAAGGACTACCCCGCTCCCCTCGAGGTGCTCCCGATGTTTGTACGCGAGGGCGCCTTCATCCCCTCCGCCGAGTATAAGATGCAGAATACCAAGGGCTACAACCAGTCCAAGCTCACCGTCAACTACTACCCCTCGCCCAAGGCCGTCACAACCTACACCCTGTTTGAGGACGACCTCGTCACCCCCACCCCCAAGGGCGGCAACAAGGGCATGCTGCTGACCTTCACCGGCGACGCCACTCAGAAGAAATTCACCGAAGTAACCATCCTCAGCGATGGCGGCACATACCGCGGAAAGGCTGACGCCAAGACCATTACCTTAGTGGTGCACGCCCTGAAGGACGAGCCCCGCTCGGTAACCGTCGATGGCAAAAACGCCCGCTTCACATACGACAAAAAGACACAGACCGTCAACGTCTCGTTCTTCTGGCGCATGGAAGGCCCCGCCGTAGTACGCCTCAACAAATAATTATAAATTCAAAATTTTTCCCACCAGGGCTATGTTTTCAGGAATAGTAGAGGCCACCGGAACAGTAGTGGCCGCAACCCGCAACCAGGGCAACCTGCAGCTCACCGTGCGCTGCCCCTTCACCGACGAGCTCCGCATCGACCAGTCGGTATCCCATAACGGCGTATGCCTCACCGTAGTAGCCATCGACGGCGACACATACCAGGTGACGGCGATACGCGAGACCCTCGAGCGGTCCAATCTGGGCCTGCTCGAGCCCGGCGACCTTGTCAACCTCGAGCGCTCGATGCGCCTTGACGGACGCCTCGACGGACACATCGTCCAGGGCCACGTCGACACCACCGCCGTCTGCACCGAAGTCAAAGAGGCCGACGGCTCGTTCTACTTCAAATTCGAGTACGAAGTGTCGCCCGAGCTCATCGCAAAAGGCTACATGACCGTCGAGAAAGGCTCAGTGTCGGTCAACGGCGTCTCGCTCACCGTCTGCGACTCGGAGCGCAACAGCTTCCGCGTCGCCATCATCCCCTACACCCTAGAGCACACCAACTTCTGCCGCATCGTCCCCGGCACCCGCGTCAACCTCGAGTTCGACATCCTCGGCAAATACCTCGCCCGCCTCACCGAGCTCACCCGCTGACCAACCCACCGGGCCACGGCCGGCCCTCTGCCCGCACAGCCGGCCCCGCCCGGCCTGACAGGCGGCACCGCCCGGCCTGACAGGCGGCACCGTTATCGGTCGAGCTCGACCGATAACCGGCCCTCCTGCAACCGGCCCTCCTGCAACCGGCCCCCACAACCGGCCATCTACGGCAAGCGCTGCCTCCTTCCCGGGGCAGCGCTTGCTGTGCTATATAACCGGCGCCGGAGGTCAGTAGTCGGCGGCGGCGATGACATCGAGGAGGTCGTCGCCAAAGCGGGCGACAGACTTGGGGCCCCAGCCGGGGAGGGCGCGGAGCTGGGCAAGGGTAGTCGGGACGGCGTTGGCGACGGCGATGAGGGCTTTGGTGGAGGCTACAACGTAGGGCGGGATGTTCTCCCTTTTGGCCCGGTCGTTGCGCCACTCGCGCAGGACCTCGAAGAGGCCGGGGTTCTCGATGTCCTCGCTGAGGGGGACGGTGGCCTTGGTGGGGGTAACGGGCTTGGAGGAAGCGGCGGAGCCGGGGCTGTCGTCGGCCGCGGGTTGCCGTGTTTTGCGAGTACGGGGTTTCTTCTCCTTCTTGGACAACGGGTTGTTGTTCATGCTGTTGGAGATGACCTCGCGTTTGATACGGTAGTAGAGGGCGGGCGTGAAGGCGGTGCCGGCAGCCAGCAGCTCCATGATGGCGATAGAGAGCGTCAGCGCGTCGTTGAACTCGACGAGGGCGCGCATGAGGCGGGCCGTGTTGGCCTTGTTGTCGAGCTCTTTGGGTGTCATCGCCAGAAGGGTTTTGAACAGATGCAGCTTGTCAAGGAAATAGCGGGCGGCGGCGCGTATGCGCTCGCTCAGGTAGGCGTCCGACTCGGGGTCGACGGACTGGTCCGCTATGCGCGCGCGGACGCGGTCCAGGAAGGTGTCGGCGACCTTCAAAAGCTCGTCGCGCATGACACCGGAGTGGTTCGAGTAGTCGGAGAACAACGACGGCATCACGCGGGCAAGGCTGTCGCTGACAACACGGAAAAGCTGCTCGTACAGCCGCGACAGCCCCCGCATGCCAAAGGCGTCGGCGACGGTGTCGGCATAGTGCCGGCGGCGGAAGATAGCGATGTTTTCGGGCGTAATCTCACGGTCGGCGCAGCCAAGGGTGTAGCGCACCACCGTGGGGTCGCAGATTATCGACGACATCGTCACCGGCTTCTCCAGCACAAGGCCCTCGAGCGACGTGCACCGCGACAGGGCCACATAGACCTGCCCATGGGCAAACGACCGCGCGACGTCGAGGATGGCGTGGTTGAAGGTCAGTCCCTGGCTCTTGTGCACGGTGACGGCCCAGGCCAGGCGCAGGGGAAACTGGGTAAACGAGCCGATAACGCGCTGTTTGACAGTCCCTTTTTCGTCGGCTTCAAACTTTATGTTCTGCCACACCGCCGGTTCGACCTCGACGGTCTCAACGTCGCTGTCGACGGGGCAGACGAGAATGCGGTTCTTCTCCACCCTTTCGACGTGGCCGATCATTCCGTTGTAGATATTTCGCATCGGGTCGTTGCGCAGGAACATCACCTGCGCGCCCTCCTTCACCAACAGCGTGGTCTCGGCATTGGCTCCCCCCTGCGGGAAGTCGCCCTCCACCGATGCCTCGAACGAATAGGTCTCTCCCGGCAGCAGCGCAAGCTGGCGTTCGTTAATATCCTGAGCCTGAACGTTGTGTGTCACAAGTCGGATATAGCCCTCGGCGGCCGACGGCCTGAAGCCCGGACATACGCGGCGGTTCAGCGCCTCCAGCTCGGCCGGACCGGCGCTGTTGTCGCGGATAGCGTTGAGCAGGCGCAGAAATTCGGCATCCTTCTGGCGGTAGATATGGTCGAGAGTGATGACCCCGTACTGCAGCTCGCGCAGGGCGTTGCTTGAGAAGAAGTAGGGCGTCTCGTACATCGTGCGCAGCATCGCCGCCTCGCTGTCCTTCACCACCGGCGACAGCTGCTGCAGGTCACCTATCATCAGCAGCTGCACGCCGCCGAAGGGCCGCGACGGGTCGCGATAGCGGCGCAGGACGGTGTCGACGGCGTCGAGCAGGTCGGCACGCACCATCGAGATTTCGTCTATCACCAGCAGGTCCATCGTGCGTATCAGCCTCAGCTTGTCGCGGCTGAAGCGGTCGATGCGCCGCACGCTCTCGTCGCCGGGCGCGTTGCCCACGGGGAGCTGGAAAAACGAGTGGATGGTGACACCGCCGGCATTCACGGCGGCGATGCCGGTGGGGGCGACGACCACAATGTTTTTGTCGGAGGCCTCGCGCAGACGTTTCAGGAAGGTCGTCTTGCCGGTGCCGGCCTTACCGGTGAGGAAGAGGCTGGTGCCGGTGTCGTTGACAAGCTGCCACGCCAACTGCATCTTGGCGTTGTTGTGGTCGTCGGGTATGCTGGTGTTCATAGGATGGATGCTGGGTTCTTTATTGCAAAAGTAACTAATTATCTCCATTTATTAATGAGGTGTGTGCGGAATTGCGTAAATTTGCACATCTAAAAAAAAATTCCCGATACTCCATCCCCCACCGTTTATGACACTATCCCGCACGAAATATCTGTCCCTCCCGGCCCTCCTTTTTGCCGCCGTCATCGTCGCCGGCTGCACAAAGAGCGGCGGCCACAACTACGATAAGGAAATATACAAGCCAAAGTACGCATCGGGGTTCGTCATCACCGGTGCCGACGGCTCAGACAGCCGCCTCATCACCGTCAGCAACCCGTGGCAGGGCGCCGACTCGGTGTATATGTCGCTGCTGGTGCTGGCCGAGGGCGACGAGGCTCCGGCCGGCTTTGACGGCAAGGTGCTGAAGGGCCCGGCACAGCGCGTGGTGTGCACGTCGTCGTCGCACGTGGCCATGCTCGACGCCATCGGGGCCGCCGACCGCATCGTCGGCGTGTCGGGCATAGACTTCATCTCGAACAAGAACGTGCAGAGCCGCAAGGGCGAGATTGCCGACATCGGCTATGACGGCGCCTACGACTACGAGAGCCTGGTGGGCGCCGACCCCGACCTGGTGCTCCTTTACGGCGTGACGGGAGCCAGCGGCCTCGAGGGCAAGCTGCGCGAGCTGGGCATACCTTATATGTACGTCGGCGAGTATGTCGAGGAAGACCCTCTCGGCAAAGCCGAATGGGTTGTACCCCTGGCTGTGGCGACGGGTCTGGCCGACAAGGGAAAGGCCGTGTTCGAGGCCATCCCCCCGCGCTACGAGGCCGTCAAAAAGCGCGTGGCCGATGTCGCCGCCCGGCCCGTGGTGATGCTGAACACACCCTACCGCGACCAGTGGTTCATGCCCTCGGTCTCGAGCTATATGGTGCGCCTCGTCAACGACGCGGGGGGCACTTACGCCTACAACAAGAACACCGGCAACACCTCGGTGCCCATAGATATGGAGGAGGCTTACGCACTCACCGACGGCGCCGACTTCTGGATAAACACCGGCACCTATTCGACCCTGCCGGCCCTGCGTGCCGCCTTCCCCAAATTTGCCGACACCGGGCCCTTTGTCAACAGACGCGTCTTCAACAACAACCGCCTGTCAACCGCCAACGGCGGCAACGACTTCTACGAGAGCTCGGTGGTGCATCCCGACCTGGTTCTGCGCGACCTGGTGAAGATTTTCCATCCCGACCTGGTGCCCGAGGACTTTGTATATTACCAACGCCTTGCCGACTGACACACCACCATGCGTACGCGAGTCTCTGTCTGTTTCATCGTCCTGACGCTGCTGATGGCGGCGCTGTTTGTCCTCGACCTGTGTCTGGGTCAGGTCAACATCTCGGCGTCCGACGTGTGGGCGTCGCTAACCGGCGGCGAGGTCTCGCGGGTGACGCAACGCATAGTGCTCAACCTGCGCCTCACCAAGGCCGTCACCGCCGTGCTGGCCGGGGCGGCCCTGTCGCTGAGCGGCCTGCAGATGCAGACGCTCTTCCGCAACCCGCTGGCCGGCCCTTACGTGCTCGGTATCAGCTCGGGAGCAAGCCTCGGCGTGGCTCTCTTCATCCTGGGAGCGCCGCTGATGGGGATGTCGGCATGGATGTCGTCGCTGGGCCTGGCCGGAGCGGCCTGGGTGGGCGCGGCGGCCGTTCTCGCTCTCATCGTCGCCGTGGCGCGACGCATTCGCGATATAATGGTGATACTCGTCCTCGGCGTGATGTTCTCGTCGGGAGTCAGCGCAGTGGTGCAGATTTTGCAATACCTCAGCCGCGAGGAGTCTCTTAAGTCGTTCGTACTGTGGACGATGGGCTCGCTCGGCGACGTCACGCTGCGGCAGCTGTGGATTTTCGTCCCCGCCGTCCTTGCCGGTCTCATCCTGGGCTTTGCCGCCGTTAAACCGCTGAACCTGCTGCTGTTGGGCGAGGACTATGCCCGCACGATGGGCCTCAACGTCGGCCGCAGCCGCGCCATGATTTTCGGCTCCACGACTTTGCTGGCCGGTACGGCCACCGCCTTCTGCGGCCCCATCGGCTTCATCGGCCTGGCCATGCCGCATGTGACGCGCCTGATGCTGCACGACAGCGACCACCGCGTGATGGTGCCCGGCACCGCCTTGGCCGGAGCCTGCGTGATGCTCGCCTGCGACATAATCTCAAAGATGATGGTACTGCCCGTCAACGCCATAACGGCTCTGCTGGGTGTGCCGGTGGTGATATGGATTGTCTTACGAACCAAATGACCGCACGATGATAGAGCTAAAGAATTTCGGCATAGGATATGGCCGGCGCGTGCTGCTGTCGGACGTCAACGCCGCCTTTGCCCCAGGCACGCTGGTGGCGCTGCTGGGCCGCAACGGCACGGGCAAATCCACCCTGCTGAGGGCGATAGCCGGACTGGGACCACATACCTCGGGAACGGTCGAAGCCGGCGGGAAGGATCTGTCCGGACTGGACGCCGCCGCCATCGCCCGCACTCTGGCTTTTGTCAGCACCGAGCGCGTGCGCGTGTCGTCGCTGCGCTGCTCCGACATCGTGGCCATGGGACGCGCGCCGTACACCAACTGGATAGGCTCGATGACCGATGCCGACCGCGACACCGTGGCCGACGCCCTCGCCGCGGTGGGTATGGCCGACTTTGCCGGTCGCACGATGGACACGATGAGCGACGGCGAGTGCCAGCGCATAATGATAGCGCGCGCCCTCGCGCAGGACACGCCGGTGATTTTGCTCGACGAGCCGACGTCGTTCCTCGACCTGCCCAACCGTTACGAGCTGTGTCTGCTGCTGAGGCGCCTGGCCCACCAGCGCGGCAAATGCGTGATATTCTCGACACACGAGCTCGACATCGCCCTCTCCCTTGCCGACGCCATCGCCCTCATCGAGCCGCCACGGCTGCACTGCCTCCCCGTCGGCGAGATGCGCGCCTCGGGCCTGATAGAGCGCACGTTCTGCAACGACGATTTCAGTTTCGACGCCCTCACGGGCCAAATTGTCACACGCCGATGAGACCGGTAAAGGGACGCTTCGCACCATCGCCCACGGGCCGCATGCACCTGGGCAACGTCTACGCCGCCCTCATGTCGTGGCTGTGGGCAAAGTCGCAGGGCGGCACATGGCTGCTGCGCATCGAAGACCTTGACCCTCAGCGCTCGCGCATGGAATATGCCCTGCAAATCGAGGACGACCTGCGCTGGCTCGGCCTCGACTGGGACGAAGGCGGCACCGAGGGTCGCGGCCCCGCCGGCCCATACGTACAGAGCCGCCGCGGCGAAATCTACGCCGACATCCTCGGACGCCTCACAGCAATGGGCCTCACCTACCCCTGCACCTGCACCCGTGCCGATATAATGGCCACCCAAGCCCCCCACCAGACCGACGGCCGCATCATCTACAGCGGCCACTGCCGCCCCGCCTCCCTCGGCGGCCAAGGCACCACCTCAGACAGCCGCCCCGCAGCGACACGGCTGTACGTCCCCGACATCACCATCGACTTTGACGACCTCATCTGCGGCCACCAGTCAGTAAACCTCGCCCGCCACTGCGGCGACTTCGTCCTGCGGCGTGCCGACGGAGCCTGGGCCTACCAGCTCGCCGTAGTCGCCGACGACGCCCTCATGGGAGTGACACAAGTCATCCGCGGCAACGACCTCCTCCTCAGCGCCGCCCAGCAAATCCACCTCTTCAACCTCCTCGGCCTCCAGCCACCCCGCTACGGCCACATCCCCCTCCTCACCGATACCCAAGGCCGCCGCCTCAGCAAACGCGACCGCTCGCTCGAAATGGGCCATCTGCGCACCCTCTACACCCCCGCCGCCCTCATCGGCCGCCTCGCCCACCTAATCGGCCTCACCGACACCCCCTCCCCCATCACCCCCACCGCCCTCCTCCCCCACTTCAACCCCGCGCGCCTCACCCCCGCCACCACTACCCCCACCCTCCCCATCACCCCCTTTGCCCCCTAACCGCCCTTTGCCCCAAGCCGCTCTTTGCCCCCCAAGCCGCTCCCGCCCTCCCGGTTCTGTGAGCCGGCTTCAGCCGGCGCTACCTTAAAGCCCTTAAGCCCCCCTATTCACAAGCCCCCCACCACCTCCCTCACCTCTTTTTTGCACATTTTTGCTCCCCAAACAAAAAAATTGCCCCAATTTTTTGTGCAGAACAAAAAAAAGTTCTACCTTTGCAACGCAAAACCCAAACGAAGCGCCTCAACGGCCTTCACCCATCCGTTTTTGCACTTGACTCCGTAGCTCAGTTGGTAGAGCAACTGACTCTTAATCAGTGGGTCGAGAGTTCGAGCCTCTCCGGGGTCACCACCAAAAAAACCGCAAGCATTTGAACGTCAAATGCTTGCGGTTTTTTTATGCCAATTTTTGACTACCATTCAACTACCTGCGCGAAAACCAACAACGAAAGCACATCAACGGCGCGGGGCAGTTGCAAAACCCGGTTGAAATATTAAAAAACTACGGTGCAGCGTTTACGGTACAATGTAGGGACGCTTTGAAAAGCGTCCCTACCGGGCTGAACGTTATCTGAACCGTATTTCCGGATTGTTCCGAAATTTCTACAGGGCGGGGGTTAGTGGGCGGAGTCGGGCCAGGTGAGGGGGCGGGTGAGGTGGAGGGGGAGTTTGGCGGGGAGGTTGGCGGAGGAGGTGCCGATGAGGAT
>SFLG01000087.1 GCA_004553485.1 Bacteroidales bacterium
TATGGCGTGCCGTAATGCCAACCCTATGTAGAGTAGGCTTTTAACCTCCGGCCCAACGTGCGAGGTGAGGCCTTTAAAAATACCTGATTAAGGTTGACACACTCTTTGAGTTCCGTGCTGTCTGTCTGTTCAGGGTTTCAACGAGTGTAGCGAGTTTGTGAAATGAGTTCGGCGTTTGCCAAAATCAGTCTTTTCAAGGAAAAGACCGGGAACTAACGTTAGCGGACGAAGTGGTTGATGCGGTTGTTATCGGAGCCGTCTTCCTGGATGACCAGCGAGCGGGCGTCGTGGGCGAGGATGTTGTAGACGCGGGTGCTCTTGCCCTCGGTGGTGAGGTAGATTTTGTCTCCCTTGCCAATCCATTTGAAGTCGAGTTTCTGCGAGCCGATTTTGTAGTATCCGTTGCCGTCGTCGCCGAAGTTGATCTGGTTGCGCGTGCTGTCGGGACCCGTCTTGTCGTTGTTGAGGGTCCACAGGCCTATGAGGTTGTTCTGCTCGGGCTTTTCAGTGTCGCCTTTCGCCTGCTCCTGGGTAACGTTAGTGGAGTCCTGTGTGTTGGTGGTGGCATCGGCAGAGGCTTTTTTGCTGAGTTTGTCGCATCCGGTAACGGCGATAGCGGCGGCGGCCAGAGCTATCATCAGTGTTTTTTTCATAACAGTTATGAACGAGTTTTGTGGGTTATTGTATCTGTGCAGTGCAAATGTAGGTAATATTTGTGTTTCTGCAAAAACGAGCGGTGCCAAAAGGGCGGCGGCAGGGCCGAACCAAAGGGCGGCGCCCTTGTTTGTAATATTGAACAAGCGATTGTTTTTGATAGTTCTGTTTCTCTTTAAATGCTACGGTGATGAAAACGACAAAATTAAGGATTGTGAGATATTAGGCCGCTTTTGAGGTGTCGGCATTTCTGCCCGCTCTGGTATCGTGCGGCAGCTTGAGAACGACCTCGTGCTGTTCACCGCCACCTGCCGCCTTGACTGACGCATCCGGGAGGCACGGTGTCGGATTTGGCCCGTCTCCGGCAGGAAAAAGGGAAAAACCATGCCAATGAAACGCTTGGCGGAAAATTAGGAGCCGTCAAGGGTGGGGTATGTCGTGAAAAATTGCTAATTTTGCAAGTTGAAAAATATCGCCTGACACATTGGGCTGAAGATTACGAACCAAATCACACAGGATAAACTTACAAATTAGCATTGACATGAGCGAGATTGCCTCAAAATACGATCCGTCGGCTGTCGAGCAGCGATGGTACGAGTACTGGATGCAGCACAAGCTTTTCCACAGCGAGCCTGACGGCCGCGAACCCTACACCATCGTTATCCCGCCGCCAAATGTCACTGGCGTGTTGCACATGGGCCACATGCTCAACAACACCATCCAGGACATCCTCGTGCGCCGCGCCCGCATGATGGGCAAGAACGCCCTCTGGGTGCCCGGCACCGACCACGCCTCCATCTCTACCGAGACAAAGGTTATTGCCAAACTTGCCTCGGAGGGAATCAAGAAGACCGACCTGACCCGCGAGCAGTTCCTTGAGCACGCCTGGGAGTGGACCCACAAGCACGGCGGCATCATCCTGCAGCAGCTGCGCAAGCTGGGCGCATCGTGCGACTGGGACCGCACCGCCTTCACCATGGACGAGGAGCGCAGCCGCGCCGTCACCAAGGTGTTTGTCGACCTCTACAACAAGGGCCTGATCTACCGTGGCCTGCGCATGGTCAACTGGGACCCCGCCAACCGAACGGCCATCAGCGATGACGAGGTCTTCTACGAGCAGGAGCAGAGCAAGCTCTATTACCTTAGATATTATGTCGCCGACGACCCCGAGCACCGCTATGCCGTCGTCGCCACCACCCGTCCCGAGACCATCATGGGCGACACTGCGGTGTGCATCAACCCCAAGGACCCCAAGAACGAGTGGCTCAAGGGCAAGCGCGTGATAGTTCCGCTGGTAGGGCGCGAGGTGCCCATCATCGAGGACCGCTACGTCGATATCGAGTTCGGCACGGGTTGCCTGAAGGTCACCCCCGCGCACGACAAGAACGACTACATGCTGGGCAAGACGCACAACCTTGACAGTATCGACATCTTCAACGAGGACGGCACCGTGGCCGAGACTGCCGGCATGTACGTCGGCATGGACCGCTTCGACTGCCGCAAGACCATCGCCACAGACCTGCAGCAGGCCGGGCTGATGGAGAAAGTCGAGGACTATGTCAACAACGTGGGCCTGAGCGAGCGCACCAAGGTGCCCATCGAGCCGCGTCTGTCGATGCAGTGGTTTGTCAATATGAAGCACTTCGCCGACATCTCGCTGTCTCCCGTTATGGACGACCTCATCAAGTTTGTCCCCGAGAAGTACAAGACCACCTACCGTATCTGGCTCGAGAACATCCAGGACTGGTGCATCAGCCGCCAGCTGTGGTGGGGCCACCGCATCCCCGTATGGTACTACACCGCCCCCGACGGCAGCCGTCAGGTCGCCGTGGCCGAGGACGAGAACAGCGCCCTGCAGATCGCCCGCGCCCAGAGCGGCAACGACAGCCTGCAGCTTGCCGACCTCGAGCGTGATCCCGACGCCCTTGACACGTGGTTCTCGTCGTGGCTGTGGCCCATCACCCTCTTTGACGGCATCAACAACCCCGGCAACGAGGAGATAAAGTACTACTACCCCACATCGACCCTGGTGACCGGCCCGGACATCATTTTCTTCTGGGTGGCACGCATGATTATGGCCGGATACGAGTACATTGGCGACAAGCCCTTCAAGAACGTCTATTTCACCGGCATTGTCCGCGACGCCCTGGGCCGCAAGATGTCCAAGTCGCTGGGCAACTCGCCCGATCCCCTCGAGCTGATCGAGCGCTACGGCGCCGACGGCGTGCGCATGGGCATGATGCTTGCCGCTCCCGCCGGCCACGACATCATGTTCGACGAGAAGCTGTGCGAGCAGGGCCGTAACTTCTGCAACAAAATCTGGAACGCCTTCCGCCTCGTCAAGGGCCTCGAGGTGAGCGACAGCGCCGAGCAGCCCGCCGTGGCCGCCACAGCCTGCACATGGTTCGAGGCCAAGCTGAGCGAGACCGCCGCCGAGGTGTCGTCGCTGATGGAGAAATTCCGTATCAGCGAGGCTCTGATGGAGGTGTACAAGCTGATGCGCGACGAGTTCTCGTCGTGGTACCTCGAGATGATCAAGCCCGCATACGGCCAGCCCATCGACGGCAAGACACACCGCCGTGCGCTGGAGTTCTTCGACGCCATCCTGCGCCTGCTGCATCCGTTCATGCCTTTCATCACCGAAGAGCTGTGGCAGAACCTTGCCGAGCGCCGCGACGGCGAGTCGATAATGTACGCGCCGCTGCCTCAGGTTGTCGAGTATGACCCCGAGGTGCTGAGCCGCATCGAGACCGCCAAGGAGATTATCACCGACGTGCGCGGCGTGCGCGCCTCCAAGAACATCCCGCCCAAGACGGCGATGACGCTCAGGGTGGTCAACGGCACCATCGACGAGGCCATCAAGCCCGTCATCGGCAAGCTTGCCAATGTCGAGGCCATCGAGGAGAACGTCAAGGCCGACCCCGCCGCAGCAGCGTTCATGGTAGACAAGATGCAGTTCAACGTGCCTCTTGCCCAGACCATCGACGTCGAGGCAGAGAAGGCACGCATCGCCAAAGACCTGGAGTACCAGCGCGGTTTCCTGGCTTCGGTGCAGAAGAAACTGTCCAACGAGCGTTTCGTCGCCAACGCCCCGGCAGCGGTGGTAGAGGGCGAGCGCCGTAAGCAGGCCGACGCCGAACACAAGATAGCCACCCTCGAAGCAGCCTTGAAAGCCCTCGGCTGACAGGCAAATCAGAGCAACGACAGGCGAAATCGTAGTGTTTTGGCTGCGAAATCGCTGTTGTAGGGCTCAGAGTTTGGCTATTAAAAAAATTATTATTACCTTTGCATCTCGAAATGCGCAATACTTGCAGCGACGAGTTCGCATTTTAGTATCAACGGAAAAAATTAAAATCATAACAGCAATGAAAAGAACATTCCAACCCTCTAATCGCAAAAGAGTGAACAAGCACGGATTCCGTGAGCGCATGTCTACCCCCGAAGGCCGCAAGGTCCTGGCACGTCGTCGCGCTAAAGGCCGTCTGCGTCTCACCGTATCGAGCAGCATCGCCAGCAAGTAAGCCGGAGACGCCTCAACCGAGCAACGCCCTGCAAGCATTGGTGCTTGCAGGGCGTTGCTCGCTTTTATGGGCGGGTCGTTTTTCTGAGATTTTTTTTTGAGAGATAAGGGGCTGCCTTTACTTGATTTGGGTTGACTGTATCGACCAACCTGAGCTTGAGCTTTTGTACTAAGGGATTATGGCGGGATACAGGGATTTTATTTGAACTAAAGGATTATGAGGACACGGAACTACTTACAAATTCGCTATGCTCTTTGTGAGCACTGAACAGACGGGATTTCACGGAACATTTTTTGCTGAGTCAACGCGGACCAAGCCTTACGGTTGAGTATGGCCATCAATATCCTCATGTGCGGGCATCCATTATCGCTGCGCGAATGGATGCGTCACGGAACAGGCGGAACGCGAGCCCTATGACGTGCCGGAACGCCAGCCTATGGAGGGACCGCGATATAAAAATCGGGAATTGAAGGGCTCTGGAAATTGAAGGATATTTTAGGACACGGAACAGCTTTTCAAATTCGCTTCGCTCTTTGTCGTCACTGAACAGACGGAAGTTCACGGAACAGAAATTTTTTGCCGGGTCAGCGTTAACCAGGCTCTGCGACGGAGTTAGGCCTCCAAGACCCTAAGGACGGGCATCCATTATCGCTGCGCGAATGGATGCGTCACGGAACAGCCGGAACGCGAGCCCTTTGGCGTGCCGGAACGCCAGCCTATGGAGGAACCGCGATATAAAAATCGGGTGTTGAAGGATTTTGGAATAGAAGGATTTTGGAGGATACGGAACAGATTTCAAATTCGCTTCGCTCTTTGTTGACGCTGAACAGACGGAAGTTCACGGAACAGAAATTTTTTGCCGGGTCAACGTTAACCAGGCTCTGCGACGGAGTTATGCCTCCAAGACCCTAAGGGCGGGCATCCATTATCGCTGCGCGAATGGATGCGTCACGGAACAGGCGGAACGCGGTTGCCATGGGGCAAAGGAGTTGCAATAACTGTTCTATTTTCCGGTTTTGGGGGTGGGGCAGGTCTTGGGGTGGGAGCGGCTGAGGGGGCAGTTGGCGGCTTCGGAACAGGAGGGGCAGCCCGAGCGCTTGCCCCGGATGACGAGGATGAGGCTGCGGATGGCGATGGCAACCGCCGCGGCGACAACGAGGCCTACGATGATGAGTTGTACGGTGTCGGACATGGGAGAGAGGAGTTGGGAGTT
>SFLG01000088.1 GCA_004553485.1 Bacteroidales bacterium
ACAAGGTGCCGCCGATAAGTTTTTTCGTCATAGGAGTATATTGATTTTTAAGGTTATATGCTGTTAAGGATTGATGATTGCAGGATATGTAATTTAAGGCAATACATAGATACGCGGGGGCCTCGGACGCAGAGTCCGTGGCTCCCGTAGTTTAGGGGAGTCAGTGCCGAAAAATCGAATTGACGGCTTTCGTCACCTTCTCGTATGCAAAAGTAAGGATTTTGCCGCTATCAGCCAAAAATCTAAACAATTTATTCGGATACGCCGTTATTTGCGTCGGACAAGAGCGGAGAGATAGCTACTGTCAGTGCAAACATAGTATTCAGGAGACTAAGAGGTTACGCAAAGGGGCGATGAAGGCGGCCACATCGGTGTCGCCCAGGAAGAAGGCCCAGGAGAGCCAGAAAAGCAGAAGGGCTATCAGTATCACCACTCCGGCTACCATTAACGGCTTGGTGCGGCGGCCTGTCCGTCGCAGCATCAAAAGTCCCCGGAGGGGGCGGCAAACAAAGCCACAAACTTTTAAACCGATAAAACTCGAATTTTCAAGGTTTTCAGAAACTTGCGAAATTTGAATTTATAACATATTTCCCCCTTATTTTGTTGACCAAGTAAAAATGATTACTTTTGTCAATGAAACGGCGCCTGCGCCGTCACCGACACCGAAACATAACCTAACACCTATACTTATATGGCACTCTTTGACCGCCTGACAAAGCGCGCCCGCGAAAATCGCCAGCGCATAGTATTGCCCGAGGGCACCGAGCCCCGCACACTCAAGGCCGCCGACCAGATTTTGGCCGAGGGCCTCGCCGATATCATCCTCATCGGCAGCGAAGTAGAAATCAAACGCATGTCGGCCGAGCTCAACCTGGCCAACATCACCAAGGCCACCATCGTCGACCCGTGCGACGAGGCCGTCATCGACCGCTACGCCCCGCTGTTGCTCGAGCTGCGCCGCAGCAAGGGCATGACCGAGACCGAGAGCCGCCTCACCACCGCCAACCCGCTCTACCTGGGCTGCCTGATGGTTAAGGCCGGCGACGCCGACGGCCAGGTTGCCGGAGCGATGAACACCACCGCCAACGTGCTGCGCGCCGCCTTCCAGGTCATCAAAACCCGCCCCGGCATCAAGGTTGTCAGCGGAGCCTTTGTCATGCTCCTCCCCCAGGGCAGCAACTACGGCACCGACGGGCTGCTTGTCTTTGCCGACTGCGCCGTCCTCCCCGACCCCACCGCCGCCGAGCTGGCGCAGATAGCCATCGAGTCGGCACAGACCGCCCGCGACATCGCCGGCATCGAGCCCCGCGTGGCCATGCTCAGCTTCAGCACCAAGGGCAGCGCACGCCACGAGCGCGTCGACAAGGTCATCGAGGCCGGCGAGATAGCCCGCCAGATGGAGCCCTCGCTGATGCTCGACTACGAGCTGCAGGCCGACGCCGCCATCGTCCCCAGCGTGGCATCGAGCAAAGCCCCCAACAGCCCCCTGCACGGCCGCGCCAACGTCCTGGTCTTCCCCAGCCTCGAGGTCGGCAACATCGCCTACAAACTTGTGCAGCGCCTCGGCGGCATCGAGGCCGTGGGTCCTGTCCTCCAGGGCCTCGCCGCTCCCGTCAACGACCTCAGCCGCGGCGCATATCCCCAGGACATCTACAAGACCATCATCATAACCTGCAACCAGGCCATCGGCGCCAAAGAGCTGGCCGCAAAAGCCTGAACGGCAGATTGTCGAACACCGTGAAATCAATAATTTAAGAGCTCAAACCATAAACATATAAACCTATAAACATATAAACCTCAAATTTTCAAGGTCTAAAAGACCGTGAAAATTTGAATAAAAAAATCCCCCTATGAAAATTCTCGTTCTCAACTGCGGCAGCAGCTCGGTAAAATACAAACTCATCGACACCGACGGCGAGGAGGTCCTCGCCGAAGGCGGAGTGGAGAAGGTAGGCATCGACGGCACCTTCATCAAGTTCAAGCTCGCCGACGGCACCAAGCAGGTGCGCGAGCTGGGCAAGACCGACCACAAGGGCTCGATCGAGGCCATCCTCAACGTCCTCACCGACCCCGAGGTGGGCTGCATAGACTCGTATAGCGAAATCGAGGCCGTGGGACACCGCGTCGTCCACGGCGGCGAAAAGTTCAGCAAGAGCGTCCTCATCACCCCGGAGGTGGAGCAGATGGTAAAGGAGTGCTACGACCTGGCTCCCCTGCACAACCCCGCCAACATCACCGGCATCGATGCCATGAAGGCCCTGCTCCCCGGCGTGCCCCAGGTGGGCGTCTTCGACACCGCCTTCCACCAGACCATGCCCGCACGCAGCTTCCTCTATCCCCTGCCCTACAAGTATTACACCGAGGACCACGTGCGCCGCTACGGCTTCCACGGCACCAGCCACCGCTACGTCAGCCAGCGCGTGTGCGAAATCCTCGGCGTGGACATCCGCTCGCAGAAAATCATCACCTGCCACGTCGGCAACGGCGGCTCCATTACCGCCGTCGACGGCGGCAAGAGCGTCGACACGTCGATGGGCCTCACCCCCACCGAGGGCCTGATGATGGGCACACGCGTGGGCGACATCGACCCCGGAGCAATTACCTTCCTGATGAAGAAGCACAACCTCAGCGCCGACGACGTGCAGAAGCTCATCAACAAAGAGAGCGGCATGCTCGGCCTCAGCGGCGTGTCCAGCGACATGCGCGAGATCGAGGCCGCCGTCAACGCCGGCAACGAGCAGGCCATCACAGCCCTCAAGGTATACGAGCAGCGCATCACCAAGTACATCGGCGCCTACGCTGCCGAGATGGGCGGCGTCGACATCATCGTCTTCACCGGCGGTGTGGGCGAGAACCAGACCGGTCTGCGCCTCGACGTCTGCCTCCCCCTCAAGTTTATGGGCGTCGAAATCGACCCCGCCGTCAACGAGCGCACCCGTGGCACCGAGACGGTGATCTCCACCCCCGAGTCGCGCGTCAAAGTCGTCGTCGTCCCCACCGACGAAGAGCTTGTCATCGCCCGCGACACCCGCGACATCGTCACCGCCCTCGGCAAATAAGCCCGGCCCGCCACCACATACACCACATACATTACATACACCAAACAAGCCCCCCACGAATATGAAAAAACTAATCCTCACCCTCGCCGCCTGCACGGCAGCATCGGCAGCCCTGGCCCAGACCGAGAGCGCCGACAGCGTCAAGAAGGGCTTCGAGTTCACCGACGTCAAGGTTATCCCCACCACCTCGGTAAAAGACCAGAACAAATCGGGCACATGCTGGAGCTTCAGCGGCACGTCCTTCCTCGAGGACGAGGTGCGCCGTCTCGGCGGTGACTCGCTGGACCTCAGCGAGATGTACACCGTGCGCTACTGCTACGACGACAAGGCCGACCGCTACATCCGCCTCTACGGCGAATGCAACTTCAGCCAGGGTGGCGGCCTCCTCGACGTGGGCTATGTCCTCAAAAAATACGGCATGGTGCCCGAGGACGCATACCCCGGCCTCAATTACGGCGAAGAAAAGCACGACCACTACGAGATGGCCACAGTGATGGAGAGCATGCTCAAGGCTGTCGTCAAAAAGCCCTCAAAGAAGATAAGCACAGCCTGGCGTCGCGCCCTCAACGGCGTCCTTGACGCATACATGGGCGAAGTCCCCACCGAATTCACCTACAAGGGCAAGAAGTACACCCCCAAGACTTTTGCCGAGAGCCTCCCCGTCAACCCGGACGACTACGTGGCCCTGACATCGTTCACGCACCATCCTTTCTATGAGACATTTATGCTCGAGGTCCCCGACAACTGGCTCTACGGCCAGTACATGAACGTGCCCCTCGACGAGCTCAAGGCCATCGCCGACTACGCCGTCGAAAACGGCTTCCCCATCAACTGGGCCGCCGACGTCAGCGAGGGCGGTTTCAAGTGGAACAAGGGCGTGGCCCTCATGCCCAAGGGTAAAACCCAGGGCGACATGAACGGCACCGAGCTGGCCCGCTGGGTCAAACTCAGCGACCGCGAGCGCGCAAACGACAAATACAACTTCGACGGCCCCGTCGAGGAGGAGGTCATCACCCAGGAGTCGCGCCAGAAAGGCTTCGACAGCCAAGAGACCACCGACGACCACGGCATGGAGATTGTGGGCTACGCCACCGACCAGAACGGCAAGCGCTACTACAAGGTCAAGAACTCGTGGGACACCAACCAGGTCTACGACGGCTTCCTCTACGTCTCCGAGCCCTACTTCCTGGCCAAGACCGTCAGCATGCTCGTGCACAAGGACGCAATCCCCAAGCACATCGCCAAAAAAATCGGCCTTAAGAAGTAACACCCCGAACAATTTCTAATCCGGTTTGTAGGGATTTTTACAGAGTCCCTCAAACCGGATTGATTTTTAACCGGTTTGGACTATAACCGGTTCCGATAATGACCCGATCGGATTTTACCCGGTTTGGATTTTACCCGGTTTTGTAACGTAAACACATTTGTGATATGCGAAAGATACTGACATTGGCGGCATTGGCCGCGCTGGCCTTAGGGGCCGTGAGCTCGTGCAAGGTCTCCGAAAAGAACTACCGGCAGGCATACGAGCGTGCCGTTGCCGGCGACTCGGCGCGCACCGACATCCGCAACACCGTCTACGGCGCCCAGCGCCGCAACGTCGACGAGGGCTTCCTCGTCAACGGCACCGACACGCTAAGGACGCAGCGCCTCAGCTGCACGGTGGCACCCGACCAGGCCGCCACCCCCGACTCGTTGCACCGCTACAACGTCTGCGTGGCCTCGTTCAAGCAGCGCTTCAACGCCAACAGCCTGCGCACGCGCCTCGAGCAGAACGGCTATGCCGGCGCGATGGTACTGCAGACCACCGAGCCCTTCTACTACGTCGTCGCCCTCAGCACCAACGACGTCAACACCGCCGCCGCCACCCTGCAGCAGCTGGTCACCGCCCCGCCCTTCCGCCTCTCCCAGACGCCGTTTATACTGATTCCCCGCCTGTACCGGTAAGGCGGCCGGGGGATAAGGCAGGCAGGCCGGGGGATACGACATATATGTAATGTATGTAATATATGTGTTGTATGTTATGTATGTGAGAGGGCGTGTGTGCGGGGGCGTGTGTGGGGCCTGATACAACAAAAGCACCTTTGCGCGGGGCGCAATGGTGCTTTGTTTCGTTTTTGGGGAGGGGTCCCCGAGGGCCGGTCAGTCCTTCTTGGCTACGCGACGCTCTTTGATGCGGGCCTTCTTGCCGGTGAGGGCGCGGAGGTAGTAGAGCTTGGCGCGACGTACCTTACCGTACTTGTTGACGGTGATGGAGTCGATGAACGGTGACTCGATGGGGAAGATACGCTCAACACCGATGTTGTCAGACATCTTGCGAACGGTGAAACGCTTTTTGGCGCCCTCGCCCGAGATGCGGATTACAACACCGCGATACTGCTGAATACGTTCTTTGTTACCCTCTTTGATGCGATAGGCTACGGTGATGGTGTCGCCGGGGCCAAAATCGGGATGCTGCTTGCCGGTGGCAAAAGCCTCTTCGGCAATCTTCATTAAGTCCATTTTACTGTGACGGTTAAAATGTTAGCACTGACGCAACTTCAACGGGCCACTTGTCCCGCCAGCGGTTACGCATATCGGTGCAAAGGTACAAACCACCCCGGCCCTCGCCCGGCCGGCTTTTGTCGGTGTTGGAATTGCTTGCCATTCCTCCCCGTTCTACACATAAACCGCCGCGCCCGGGAGGGGGCGCGGCGGCGGTGGAGGGGGGACGGCCGCCGCCGGGATGGCGGGGCCGGGGGTGTGTCAGTTTAGAGCTTGATCCAGCGCATGGCGGCGTGGCCGTTGACGCTCAGCATATAGTTGCCCTGGGGCAGGTGGCTGATGTTGAGGGTCTGGCTGTGCTCGCCGTTGCCCTCGACGTGCATCACCTCGGCACCCGACATGCTCAGCACGACAATGGTGTTGATCGCCTCGGGCGAGTCAACGGTGAGGTCGGTGCGGGCGGGGACGGGGTGCACGCGTGCGACGCCGTTGTCGTCAGCGGTGATGTCGGCGATGTCGGTAGTACCGCCCGATACAGCCGTTGCTACCTTGGCCGGCGACTTGCTGATGTAGGGGTTGGTGGCGGCGTAATGGGCCACGGCGCGGAACTCGGTCTGACTGGGATCGGAGGTCATGATTGTGTATGCCACAACGGGGTCGTTGCTGGTGCGGGTAGCCGGACGCTTGTCGGTCTCGTCACCTGTGACCTCGCCGCGGTTACCGAACTTGTACGTGCCAGGGATGTGGTCGTCAATCAGGTAGGACTTGTACTTCTCCTCACCGGCGTAATACGGGTCGTTGGGATCCTGGGTGTTGTCATCCCTCTGCAGCCACATCTTGTCGTCGAAGAAGATACGGATTTTGGGCACGGAAACCCAGTTGCCGGCGCCGTCCTTCATCTCGATGGTGAAGTAGTCCACAGGGTCGGGATAGTTGGCGAGGTTAGCACGGTCAAAGTTGAAGTCCACGCGGAAGAGATTCTTGTTGGCACCGCTATTTTGATAATACTTTACCGTGAGCGGGTCAATGTCGGCGGGGTAGTCAACGTGGTTCTGAACCGAAGCCCATTCGCCGTTGATAAGGCTCTTGCTCTGAATATTCTCGTATACAGGCTGCACCTGCAGGGTATACATCTTGTTGTCGATGTGCTTGACACCGTCCTTATTCTGGAAGTACTCCTTGGGGAACTCCAAGATCTTGTTGTTCGACAGGTCGCGGGCGGCGTTCTCGCCACTCATAAGCACGTTCATGTTGGGGTCGAGCAGACGGTATCTGTAGGACTTGAGGGTGTAGTCGGTACGCTCGTTGAACTCGTAGTCCTTCTCCTGACCCTGGTCAACGACAGTGGGACGGTCCCAGTTGCCGTCAACCTTGAAGTGGGTGATCTTGGTGTGGGCGTCATCGTAGCATACCGACAGCTTCAGCTCAGGCTTGGCAGGCGGGAATTTCTCGTAGCTGTAGAAGCGATATTTTGCCAGGCGGAAGCCGGGCACGTACTGGTAGATGTACATGCAGTTCTCTTCGGGAGCAGGCTCGACGCTGAGGCATGTCGATGCGGAAGTGGCCGATATTGTTCGACGAGTTGGACGAGGGGTGCAACAGGAACATCTCACCATTGTAGGTGAAGGTTATACCGCCGGCGGTGTGGGCCTCGGCCTCACCCATTATCTGGGTGTACTGCTTGGTGTCGTCGTTGTAATAGTAGTAGCCGTTCGAGCGCAGCTGGAGGATGAAGTCCTTGGGACGTCCCGTTACGGGGAAGGCGTAGTTCTCGGGCGATGCAATCAGACCGTTGCTACGTCCCGGGCCAAGGCGCGAGGGCAGCTCGATGTACTCCTCAGACTTGCATACGCCGCTGTCCCAGTACTGGCGCAGCACACCGGGCTTGTTACACATGGCAATGAAGACATAACCGCCGGTGCCGCCGATGTTACCGTTGGCGCTGACATAGTGCACACGCACATTCTGGCCATTGACCGAGCCTGAGCTCGACGGGTTGGGATCATTAACATACTTGGTGTACTCAGAGGCGCGGGTGTCGCCATAGAACACATCGTTTTTGGGAGCGCCCTTGCGGCGTGTCACAAGGTTGACCCAGTTGCCGTCGCCGTCGTCGGCAGCAACCCACTGGTTCTCAACATGGTCAAGGTCGTAGAGCTTGCGAGGACGGTTATCCCAGTTGGCAAGGGCCAGGGGGTCGTCGGCGTCGAAGCGGAACACACCGCCCTTGTTGCTACCGTCATTTTCGTTGTAGTTGATGTAGCCGTCGGGCATATTGTCGGCCGTGCCGGCGACATCGTACTTGTCGGTAAGCTGGGCGATGTACCAGTAACCGTTGCGGTACGAGCCATGACGGTAGAGACCGCCCTTTGCACCATACACGCTTTCGCCCATGCCGAAGTTGCGAAGGCCCTTGGTGGAACCGCTGATGCAGTCGACATTGATGAACTTGCTGTCAATCTTGGGGATGATGGCATTCGAAGTAGTCAGACCGGCGCTGTTGGCCTGCTGCTCGGTTAGGATGGGATAGTTGTATACCTCTTCGATGCCGTACTGGGTGTAGGCCATCTCGCGCTTGATGGGGTTGATGAGCGTTGCGGGCTCGGAGGACAGACGTGTGCCGTTGCCGTAGACTGCGGTGACCTTCCAGGTGTGCATGCCGTCGGGGACGAGCATGTCGATGGTCGACTGGTAGTCGGCACGGTCCACGATTACCACGCCGTCGCGCTCGACGATGTAGTAGGCGGGCTTTTCGGTGCTATTTTCCCAGCTCCACGACAGACGTACGCCGTTGCGGCCCGGGTAGTTGACCAGCTCGGTGATGGTGGGAGCCGAGAGCTTGTTGGTCGAAGGAGTGATTGTTGAAGACTCCTTGCCGATAACATAATCGCTGACTTCGCTGTTCTGCAGCTTCAGGCGATAGTTCATCATTGCATCGACACGGAACTTGCAGGGCTTGATGCCGGCGTCGGCCATGCGGTAGCTGAGGCGGTCGGCGGGGAAGATGCCATCCTTGTCGCCGGGGCAGTTGACCGGCTCGGTCTTGCCGTCTACGGTGCGATAGAGTCGGTAGCCGTAGACGTCGGCATTGGCGGGAGCGTTCCAGCTGATGGTGACGGGTTGCTGGCCATTAGCGCCCCCCTCCATGCTAACGTTGGTGTTGATGGCGTCGGCGCCATTGGGCTCGTAGTCGGTGTGACCGATACGCAGGATGTTCGACTCCTTCTCGGCT
>SFLG01000089.1 GCA_004553485.1 Bacteroidales bacterium
TGCTTTTTTTGTGTATGTAGTAAGGGAATGTAGAGATGTAAGAGCTGTCTCAGACGGAAGGACCTTCTCGGATGTAAGAGCTTTGGGGGCCAAACTCCGTCGCATAGCCCGGTTAACGTTGACCCGACAAAAAATTTCTGTTCCGTGAACTTCCGTCTGTTCAGTGCCTACAAAGAGCGCAGCGAATTTGAAAAGTGTTCCGTGTCCTCCAAAATCCTTCAATTCAAAAATCCTCCAACTCCCGAATTATTTTTATCGCAGAAATGAAGGGAATCGGCAACGAGCGGTCCCTCCATAGGCAGAGGTTCCGGCACGCCATAGGTCTCGCGTTCCGGCTGTTCCGTGACGCATCCATTCGCGCAGCGATAATGGATGCCCGTCCTAAGGAAATTGGGGGCCAAACTCCGCCGCAGAGCCCGGTTAACGTTGACCGGGCAAAAAAATCTGTTCCGTGAACTTCCGTCTGTTCAGTGCCAACAAAGAGCGCAGCGAATTTGAAATCTGTTCCGTGTCCTCCAAAATCCTTTGGTTCAAAATCAAAGCCCTTAGATTAAAAACCTGCAGTTTAATTATTTAAGTTCCGCAAGATCAACTTAAATAAGAGGTCGGGGTGGCGACCGTTGCTGACCATAAAATTTTGTGATTTGTATTTTATTAATTTTGGTGTGAAAAATTCTTGCACATGGGCCAACTAATTTTGCGGGCGAGAACTATCAGCAAACGATACAGCAAACAACAGAGCAAACAGCATAGACGACACGCGACAGTCAACCCCGGCCATTCGCCGCGCCAACCCCGACACATTCAGCCTAACAATTAAAATACAACAACCATGCTCACAAAAAAAGAAATCTTTATCATAATTCTCTATATAATAGGTTATTTTGCTGCCATCTATCTTATCGCCTGGCTGATAATCTCCATTAGTCCGTTCTTCATCGCGGCCATCGTCTTTGTCCCCTGGCTGATAGCTGCCCTCAAAGACGGCGCAAAGGTATAGTTTGGGAACAAACCGGAAATATGGTGCAGATAACGTTCGGCCCTACATTGCACCCTAAAACAATGCACCGTAAAATGAGCTTGTTCGACAGTTTGCTTGCCGACTGACGGCAAATTTTGGCGGTAAAGGGCAAATATTCAGCGGGGAATGATTACCTTTGTGATACAGACGGGGCAAAACTTTTCCGTTGCACTGAGGTTATAGTGTAAACCGAGGCCGAAGTGCAATCGGCTCCACAGCGACAACCCGCAGGTAACAAGTCCCGTCTATACTGAAAATGGAAATACGCAGAGAAAACGTCACAAGATATATCACCCCGTTGCGCGAGGGCGGCAGCCTGCCGGCTCTTGCCGAGGCTTCGGACGGCTTCAAATATGTCGTCAAGTTCCGCGGCGCCGGCCACGGTCCAAAGGCGCTCATTGCCGAATTTATTGGCGGCGCCGTAGCCACGGCCTTGGGCTTAAGGGTACCCGAGCTGGTGCTTCTCGACGTCGATGAGGACTTTGGGCGCACCGAGGGCGATGAGGAAATCCAGGACCTGCTGAAGGCCAGCCGCGGCCTCAACCTGGGCCTGCACTATCTGTCCGGAGCAATGACCGTCGACCCATACGTCAACGGCATAGACGGGCTCACGGCCTCAAAGATTGTCTGGCTCGACGCTTTCCTCACAAACATCGACCGCACGTTGCGCAACACCAATATGCTTGTGTGGAACAACGAGCTGTGGCTCATCGACCACGGCGCCTCGCTGCTGTTTCATCACTCGTGGAGCGACCCCGAAAAGGCCGCCCTCTCGCCTTTCCCCTATGTGCGCGACCACGCCCTGCTGTCAAGAGCATCAAAGATGGAGGAGGCCGACAAGCTCATGCGCCAGAAAATCACGCCGCGTACGCTCGAGAAAATTGTCGACGCCATCCCCGACAAATGGCTGCAGTGGGAGGAAGGACCATCCCCCGAAGAGATAAGAAAGGCGTACCGCACCTTCCTGGTAAAACGCCTGGCCAACTCGTCTGTCTTTGTCAAAACCGCCGTCGAGGCCCGCAACAACCTGTGACTATGGAGGACACCAATCTTTACGAGTACGCTGTTATACGCTATGTCCCGCGGGTCGAGCGCGAAGAGTTTGTCAACGTCGGCCTGGTGATGATGTGCAAGCGCCGCCGCTGGATGCGCGCGGCCATACACCTGCCGCTCGGGCGTCTCGCCGCCTACGACTGCGGCCACACGCCCGCCGAGCTCGAGCACCAGCTGTCGGTATTCACCGCTCTCAGCCTCGGCGACAAAGACGCCGGCCCGCTGGCCCAACTGCCCGTCGAAGAGCGTTTCCGCTGGCTCACCGCCGTAAAAAGCGCCTGCATCCAGACCTCGCGCCCCCACCCCGGTAAAACCGCCGACCTCGACGCCACCTTCACCCGCCTCCTCACCGAACTCGTCCTATAACCACCCCACAAACGCTGCCAACGTCCGTTACCCGTCCATCTCTTCCTGTCTTATTTGGGTTGTTCGGGGGTATGCCTTGTTGTTTTATCTGCAGGGCCCCGCTTTTTTTTGCAGCCTTATTGTCACACTTGCCACTCTTGCATGTCTTATTTATGAAGCCTCCCAAAAAACGAAGCTTTAAAGGTAAGAAATGAACTCAGACCATAGAAAATACTTCGACTCGCAGATTCTTCCGTGCCACAGAAGAATGTATGCCGCAGCGCTCGCGATGCTCGGCTCGACGGACGATGCCGCCGATGCAGTGCAGACCGCCATGCTGAATATCTGGGAGGCTGTGGCCGACGGGCGTCGCTTCGATGCGCCTATGTCGTATGCCCTCTCGGCGCTGAGAAACGTCTGCCTGTCGGCAATCGAGAAACGCCGGAAAAACGTCGGTATAGACACCGTCGATGCCCCGGAGGCTCCGGATGCCGCCGACGCCCTCGCAAACCTCGGCGACGCAACCAGGCTTCTCGGCCATCTGCCTGAGCGCGAACGGAAGGCTCTCGTGCTGAACGCCTTCGCCGGCTGCGACGCTTCGGAGATAAGCGCCACTCTCGGGGTCTCGCCCGTGAATGCCCGACAGATTCTCAGCCGAGCCCGCAAAAAACTTCGCTCTCTCTTTGAATAACCTCTCAATACCTCGACCGATATGGATAAATCAGTTGCAATCATTAAAGAACTGCTCCGCAAATATTACGCCGGGGAAACCTCCCCGGAAGAGGAAACCCGACTCTCCGACCTGCTCGAAGCCGCAGCCGAGCTCCCGGAAGAACTCGAGGCCGACAAAGCTATGTTTTGCGCTCTGAAAAACGGCGTGGAAGAGGCCGAGGCGCCCGAGTGGCTCGAGGCAAGAATCTCGGAGGCCATCGACAAGCGGCAGACACTATCCACACCCTCCTTCCGTGGTCGTTCCGTCCGCTGGGTCAGGATAGTCACCGCCATTTCAGCCGCCGCTGCAATTCTGCTCCTGATTGCCATCCCATGGCAACATTGGAACATAAGCGACGAGCAGCCCCAAGCATCCGTTTCCCTCGCAGTAGAATCCTCCAACTCCTCCGGGGCGCTGATGGGTGATGAAGGGAGGGGGATGCGGGAGCAAGCTCCCGCAACAGTGACAAAGCAGGCCGGGCTGTCCACAGATGCCGGGCTGTCCACTGATCAGGAGGAGAGCCAAAATAAGACTGATGAGCAGGCTCCGGGCACCAGGCTGACCAATTCCACTCGCACAAATACCATCGCCGCAAAGCTCTCAAAACGCGCGATAGCCTCATTGGCATCGACGGATAAAGCCGCCGAGCCCGTTCTCTCCGACGATGAGGAACTTGCGATGAAGAAAGGGCTGGCTATGCTCGCCGGCTCGGGCAAAATCCTCAACCTCTCACTGTCCGGCGCCGCCCAATCGGCCAACAAATCAATAGCCACCGCCGAGTCAACCCTCCGCGAGGGTCTCTCAGGATTGAAAACCCAACTCTAAAATAATATTCTAACTCTAATAAAATACTCTTATGAAACCCCTGAAACTTATCCTCACTCTGGTAGCCATCCTCTGTATAGCACCGCAGGTTCTCGCACAGCGGGTGTTTAGTGAATACCCCGCCCAAAAAGACATCACTTCGGTCTACATCTCCAAGACCGCAATGAAGCTCGGACTCTCCTCGATGAACGACTCGTCAATCAGCGGCATCATCGAATCGATTACCAACCCCGGCGGAATGGAAGTGATCACCGCCAATTCGCCCAAAGCAGTGGCACTCGTGAAAGCCGACTGCGAAAAGGTGTTGAAAACGCTCAACCTCGAGGTTCTTCTCGACGTGAAGAACGATGATGCAGAAAGCACCTGCATCTACACCGCCGGCGTGGAGGGGGACGTGGCCCACGACATCCTCATCGTCAACGGCAGCAAAAATGAAATCAACATCGTCTACATCAAAGGCAACATCAACGTAAAATCCGTAATGGGAGATAAATAAGCGATGAAGAATTTAGTCAGACACACTGCAATATTCGCGCTGATAATTCTTGCGCTCACATCCTGCGGCTCGGCCGGTCAATTCTCATCTCTCAAAGGAATCGACAACGTTGACGTAGTCCACATTCCCCGAGGGCTTATGATGATGACTCGCGCATCCGCCGGCAAAGAAGGGGCTACCGAAGCCCGAATGATGAAAAGTGTGAAAAGCATGGACGTCGTTCACTGCGGAAATTCCAAAGCCCGTCAACGCGTGATGGACGCCGCTGCCGAAGCCCGCAAAGCCGACAAAAGCGAACTGATAATGAGAGTAGTAGAGGGACGCGAAGTGACCGAAATCTACGGCACCGTCGACGAAAAGAAGAACACCCTCGGTAACATCCTCATCATCACCGAAGACGCCGCCAACCTCTCCGTGGTGCGCCTCAGAGGCAACTTCAACCTCTCCGACGTTATCAACTCCAACTCAAAGAAGGTCCACTTCTTCACCAACGAGCCCAACCACTCCTCCCTCATCGAATCCACCTCCCCCAACTGACACTCCCTGCTCCCCAAGCTCATCCTTATCTCACTCCATATACCGACCGTGAAGGAGGCTGTGTCAAAATTGAACTGCACCCCAAAAGTTTTGTGTCTAACTTTTGGGGTGCAGTTCAAAATAGGCGCAGCCTCTTTTTATAACATGCTGAAAAACATAAAACAAAGCCCTGACTTTCACAAGCCGAGGCTTCGACCGCCTCCTTGCCGAGCTTGTCCTCTGATCAGGGGAACGGGCTCTAAGAGCTCTAACACGATTAGCGGCGGGTCATTGTGACTTTGCCGTGGGTGGGGGCGTCGGTGGCAAGGGTTGCCGTGAGGCGGCAGGCATTGTTGCCGGTGGCGGTGGCGGGCACAAGGTCCGACACGGTGAGACGGCCATCGCCGCGCGTGGTGGCAAAGGTGAGCGTCTGCAGCGCGCGGGCGTCGTCGACACTCAGATTCCAGACAAATTTGCCGGTGCCCCCGTCGCGCATATCCGACGGCGACCATCCGCCCAGACGGCGCACGCCCTCCGGGTCGGCATACCGTTCCTTGACCGCCAGCGACTTGGCGATGAGAGCACGGGCGGCGGCAACGGGGTCGGCGTATGGGGTGACATCGCTTACGCCGTGTTTCTGCTCGACCCATACGCGCTCCCAGGCGGCGGGGTCGTATGCTACGTCGCCACGTTTGTTGGCGAAGTAGGTCTGCCAGCGCGGTAGGTAGTAGTCGCGGATAAGGCCCGACCACAGGCGCGCGGCATAGTCGTCGACGGGCGAGCCGCCCCACATCGTGACAAGGCGTCGGGCGTTGCGCTCGTAGTAGTCGCTCTGTTGCGCGTCGCCACCGCTCTTGCGGGCATAGTCGAGCCACGGGCCGAGGCGCAGGGTGGGGTGCGAGGCCAGCAGGCGGTCGGCGTCGAGGGCGATGTCGGCAAACTGTCGCTCTATCGCTGTGGCCGACGCGGTGTCGTTGTTGGAGAAGGCCGACTCCCAGTCGCGGGCGAGCACCTCGAGGCGCGAGAAGGCCACGTTGGCGGCAATCTCAAGCAAGTCGGCGCGGAAAAGCGGCGTGTCGATGCTGTCGGCGGCAGCGGCAAGGTCGAGGGCGGCAAGGTCAAAGCTGTCGTCGGTGCGCACGTTGCCGCGAAAGACCGTGCCGGGTCTGAACTGCCAGTTGTAGCGCGGGTTGTCGACGAGGGTCGAGTAAACCGACCGGCCCATGTTGCGCCAGGCGCTCTCCACCTTGTCGGTTGTGGCGCCGTAGCGGCAGGTGGCGTAGTTGCGGTGCCATGAGGCGACGTCGATCGAGTCGTGCGTCCAGCCGGCGTCGGTGATGAGCTCGTACAGCACCTCGTTGTTTTCAAGGCCCTCCGGCGCCATGCCGTAGCCGGCGAGGCGGCCGCGGTTGGGCGAGTCGAGGGCGGCGAAACGGCCATTGGCATAGAACTCGGGGATGCCCGACAGCGTGTTTTTGCCGCCCATATTGGGTATCACCGAGTAAACCCACTCCTTGTTGAAGAAGCCCTTGTAGAACTCCCAGTTGTAGTTTATCTTCCAGAAGCATTTGTTGTAGTCGACGGCAAGGTCGAGCAGCAGCATCTTGTCGTCAGGGACCTCGCTCACCAGCGCCTGTAGGGTCTCGTAGTCCCAGATGTCGCGCATATAGCCGAACATCCAGCCCTGCATCACCCATACGGCGTCGGGGTTGGCGTCGGCGATGGAGCCGTATACCTCGCGGCCGAAGCCGGCGAGCATGTCGTGGCGCTCCTTGGTGCCCTTGGGCGGGAACACCGCCTCCATCTCGTTGAACGAGTCGGCGATGTAGTAGTCGCATTTCCCGAACTCGCGCTCCCACTCCTCGACAAACATCTTGCCGATGCGCCTGAACAGCGGTGAGCCGGGCTGCAGCATCCAGTTGTGGAAACCGCCCAGCCACGTCGTCTCGGTGACGGGGGCGTCGGGGAAATGTGTCTTGAACGACTGAGGCACAAAGCCGGCGAAGGCCGGGCAGATGGGCTTCATACCCAGCGAGCGCATACGGTCGAGTATCTTGTGCTGCAGAGCCACCTGCGAGTCGTGCCACGACCGCGGCAGGGGCCCGTCAATCCCGCTGAGGTTGCCCATGCGCATCCACGGGAAGTGTCCCGGAGCGGTGAAGTAGGCGTCCACCTCGGCGTCGCTGAGGCCAAGACGGCTGAACACGCGCGCGGTGATGGCCTCGTTGGCAACCAGAGCCAGCGGCATATCTATGCCGTGCAGCGCCATCCAGTCTATCTCACGCTCCCAGCGTGCCCAGTCCCAGTAGGGCGCGGCGTATCCGAAAGTCACCACATTCATATAATAGTGATGCTTGAAAGGCGAGGTTACCGACCACGGCTCGGCCGGCGCCAGCTTGGCGGGCCAGTCGAGGCGGTTGCCGCTCCACGACGCTATGCCCAGCCCGTTGCGGCGCACATAGTCGTAAAAAGCACGGCAGGCCGCCACGCCTCCCGTGGCACTGATGCCGACACTGTCGGCCCCCGGGATTACGCGATAACTGTGCAGCCCATCGCGGGCTTCACCCTCCACAGCGACGCTTACCGGAACCTTACCCCCGGCAAACCGCTCGATGACGCCCCGTGCCGCCTCAGCCTGCCCCGGCCCGGCAGCCATCGCCGACGGCCCGGCCACCATCGCCAGCACCGCCCAAACACCGACCGCCCAAACTGCCGCCGGCGTATGTGGTTTATTCGACAAATTGGTCTTATTAGCCCAATTAGTCCAATTTAACCCTTTAAAGTCAAAAGCCTTACTCACCGCTTTAAATATTTCCATGGCAAAAAATTTTCAATAATAATTGGTAATCACCGCAGCGCTTGCGCCGCCCGGCCTCGCGGCACTGCCGTAAAGCCTCCCGCAAAGATACAGAAAATCTCCAACATCCGCCCTTTACAGCCCGGCCTTTTCCAAATCCGGCACACGGCCTTCTCCCACCGGGGGAGAAATTTTACTCTTGGGGCCGGGTGTGTTTACCGGTTGTTAAGGGAGGGGGTTGCGGGGGTGGAAGGGAAATGGTAACTTTGCGGGGTAATAGGATTTTTAGATACGGTTTTTAGAGCCCGTTCCCCAATTTATGTTAACGCAGGGCGGACAACTTTTGAGTAGATTCGTCGTTAAGGTGAAGGAGTTATGGGGTTCCATAACGACTGA
>SFLG01000020.1 GCA_004553485.1 Bacteroidales bacterium
TTGCTCCCAAAAGCCTATCACGACATTTTTTTACCATAACCAGTCATGTCAGATAACAAACGTATAGCATTTCTCGATTACACCCGCGTGGCGGCCTGCTTGATGGTGATTACCTACCACGTGTGCTCAGACACCTCGTTCTACTATGATGCGGCAGCCCGCATGACTTATTTCCGCAACGAGGACGCTCATCTGTGGTCAACATTTTACTACATCCTGGGGCACATCGGTGTCCCCATCTTCTTTATGATTTCGGGCTGGCTGCTGCTCCCCGTTGCCGAAAGCGAGACAACATTCGGTTTCTACCGCCGCCGCTTCAAGCGCATCATACCGCCCTTCCTGTTTTTCTCGGTCTTCTACATTTTCGAGCCCGTGATTATGGGCAAGGCCGACATACACCGACAGCTGATTGAGCTGAGCAACGTCCCGTTCACCTTTGCCCACTCGCATCTGTGGTACATCTATGTGCTTGTAGGCCTGTACCTTGCCATCCCTATCATCTCGCCCTGGCTACGCCGAGCTACGGCACGCGAGGAGCTGCTGCTTATTGGTGTCTTTTTGCTGACATCGCTGCTGTCGCCCATCAGCCTCCGCTACCGAAATGTATGGGGCCTGGCCGCGTGGAACCAGTTTCACGGGCTCTGGTACTTCTCGGGCTACCTGGGTTACTTTGTCACCGCACACTTTATTAAGACGCACATACGCTGGAGCACCGTCACCCGCCTCTTGGTGGGCTCGATAGGCGCTGTCGCCTCCTTTGCCACAATGTATTATCTGTATTACCGTGGCATGACACCCGGTACGCCCGGCACCACCTCCTACTACGGCTGGTATGCCATCGGCTACTCGTCGTTCTTCCTCATCGTGCTGGCAGTATCCCTGTTCCTGCTCTTCACCGCCATACCCGCCACAATAAAGACGCCACGGTTTGTCACCGAGCTGTCGCGCCACAGCTTCGGCATCTACCTTCTGCACCGCTGCATAGTGGGTTACGTCGTGCTTTACCTGGGCGCTCTGCTGCCCGAAATGTACGGCTTCAAAATACCCGTGGCGATGGTCTTCACCCTCGTCTTCAGCTACCTTGTCATCAAGGCGGCAAGTTACCTCCCCGGGGCACGCTACATCGTCGGCTCCGAGTCAAAACTGCCCGAGTATAAGCGGGATAAATCGTGAATAATAACAGCAATCCATAATAAAAAGCGTAATCTTGCGTTATAGTAAAGATAAACTACGCATTATAATGAACAAAATAGTTTTTGCCACCAACAATCAGCACAAGTTGGACGAACTGCGTGCCATTGCCGGCGGTAAAATCGAGGTAGTCAGCCTCGCCGACATCGGCTGTCAAGACGACATCCCCGAGGATGCCGACACCCTTGATGGCAATGCCCTTGCCAAGGCAGAATGGGTATGCAGCCGCTACGGCATTCCCTGTTTTGCCGACGACACCGGCCTTGAGGTGGACGCCCTTGACGGCGCCCCGGGCGTACACTCGGCCCGCTATGCCGGCGGCGCCGGACACGACTCGGCCGCCAACACCGCCCTGCTGCTCAAAAACCTGCGTGACGTGGAGATGCCCCGGCGCACGGCGCGCTTCCGCACCGTCATCGCCCTGGTTTATCCCGACGGCGGCAAGCACCTGTTCGAGGGCAAGGTCGAAGGCTTTATCCTCACCGCCCCGCAAGGCGACGGCGGTTTTGGCTACGACCCCGTCTTCGCTCCCGTCGAATGGGGCGGCCGACGCAGCTTTGCCGAGGCCCGCGCCGACGAGAAAAACGCCATCAGCCACCGCGGCCGCGCTACACGCGCCCTCGTGGATTTCCTCTGTGGCACCGACGGCGCAAACACCGTGCAGACAAATAACTCAATCGAATAAAACTTTGCCAAATATATGAGAACCAAATCAATAGTTTTAAGCGCAATTGCCGCTCTCGCCATCTCCGGCGCAACATCGGTAAATACCGCGCAGGCACAGTCGTCGGTAGGCTACTGGACCCTTTATCCCCAGTACAACAACACCAGCGTCACAACCCCCATCGATACGGGCGACAAGCTGTTCTACCTGGCGATGAACCGTCTGCACTCGTATGACAAGGTCAACAACGAATCGTACAGCTACGACACCAGCAACAAGCTCAACGACAACAAGATTATCAACATGTTCTATTTCCCCGAAATAGGCAGCCTGCTGATTGCGTACGATACCGGCAACCTCGACCTGCTCGAAATCAAGACCGACAAGGTAGTGAATATGAGCGACATCGCCGACGCCAACATCAACTACAACAAGGATATCACCAACGCCTACTACCACGACGGCCGCATCTATGTGGCCACCGTCTACGGCATGGTTGCCTTCGACGCCAAACGTCACCACGTTGTCGACAGCGGCATCTACGGCCGCGAGGTCAAGGCCATCGCAACGGCCGGCGACTACCTCTACATCGTCGACAAGGACAACCAGTTCTGGGCCGCCTCACCCATCGCCGACCGCCACAACGCGCTGTCGAAATTCACCAACACCAACCCGTGGGCCTTCCCCAAACAGGCTCTCCCCTTCGGCGACAAAAGCTTTGTCCAGCACTCTTATCAGGACGATGTGCGCGTGATGAAGCAGAAAGAGAACTCCTTCGACCTTGAAGAGATTGTCATTGACCTCAAACCCGTCCAGCCGATGACGCAGAACGCCGACGGCACAGTAACTGTCATCACCTCCTCCGAGATTGTCGTCCTCAGCCCCGAGGCCGCCGACAATAACTACATCGTATCGCGCAAAAGCATCCCCTCCGGCTTCAACGGCATCAAAATTGCCTCCTGCGACGGCGGCAAGACAATGTGGGCCTTTGCCTCGGACGGCATCAGCAACTACACCGTTGCCGACGACGGCAGCCTCACCGTCAACATCGACAAGATGCAGCCCAACGCGCTGGTTGTAAGCGAGATTGCCCGTATGTCGGGTAGTGCCAACGGCGAAAACCTGTACATGATAAGCTACGGTGTCGGTCTTACGAACGACTACGACCAGGGTGCTAAATTTGACCTGCCGGGATACGTCGGTATGCTGTCTAACGGCCACTTCTATGACATCACCCCCTACAACGCCAACGGCACACCGATGCTGACCTCGCCCCAGGCCATCATAGCCGACCCTCTCAAGCCCAACCGTGTTTACGTAGGCTCCTTCTGCAACGGTGTGGCCGTTATCGAGGACGGTAAACTCGTCACCATTTTCAGCAAAGCCAACAACAGTCTTGCCAACGCCGGCTGGTTTGGCGGCGGTGTGCTCGACCTCAACTTCGACAGCCAGAACAATCTCTGGGTAGGCAGCCACAACGGCGGCACCGCCGGATATGGTTTCTGCACGATGCTTCCCCGCGAGAAGCTTAACAGTGACCTCACACAGGTCAAGACCGAAGACTGGCTGACAAGCGCCGACAAAGATAAGTTCCAGGGCAGCTGGAATCTGGGCACGGTTATCAGCAAAAAACACAATGTACTTACAGCATGGCGTATATGGGATGGCGAGTTATACGTCATCGACATGAAGGGTAATCCCAAGGCTACCTCCACCCACGAGTACAGATACCTTAATATGTACACCGACCAGGACGGCAAGGACTTCAAACCCTCGGCCTACGGCTGGATGTGCGGCACCGAGGACAAGGACGGCAACATCTGGCTGGGTACCGACGGCTCGGGCGTGGTGCGCATCACCAATCCCAAAACTCTTGGCCTCACCGGCTCGCACGTCGAGCGCGTGAAAGTGCCCCGCAACGACGGTACCAACTACGCCGACTACCTGCTCGACTCTGAAAAAATCATGGCCATCGCCGTCGACCACAGCAACCGCAAGTGGATTGCCACCAGGAACTCGGGCGTCTACCTCGTCAGCCCCAACGGCGACAAGATTCTCGAGCACTTCACCACCACCAACTCGGTACTCCCCTCCAACAATGTGCTGTCGATCTACTGCGACCCGTCCAACAACAACGTCTACTTCGGCACCCGCGTCGGCCTGGTCTCGTACAGCTCGACCTCGGCCCCTGCCGCCGAAGACTACAGCGATGTCTACGCCTACCCCAACCCCGTTCGTCCCGAATACTCGGGCTGGATTACCATCAAGGGTCTCAAGGACAACTCGCTGGTTAAAATCGCCGATGCCTCGGGCAACGTCTTCTACGAAGGCCGCTCGCAGGGCGGTATGGCTGTCTGGGACGGCTGCAACGCCAACGGCGACCGCGTGCCCTCGGGCGTATACTTCGTCTTCGCATCAACCGGCGGCGATAACGAAAACAGTGACGGCGCCGTCACCAAAATCATGATCATCCGCTAAAAATATAACATACCGCTGAATATAATATACTGCTGATGAAAATCAGTAAGCACAACTTCTTTCAACTTTCAGGCGAAGCCTTTAGTGTGGTGCTTGTCACCACCATAGGCTTTGCCTTTATGTTTGTGGTGTTTCCGCTGTTCTCTGACGACTTCATGTTTATGGAGCCGATGCTGGACTACTTCGACCGCGGCAAGTCGCCCTGGCCCGGCTTCCTGAACAGCCTGGAAATACACTACTACACCGACAATCTGCGCCTGTCAAACATCGTTTTCTCGCTGTTTCTGCTGTTGCCGAAATGGGTAGGATGCACGCTGTCAGGCGTCGGGATTTTTCTTACCCTGCGCATGATGCTGCTGACGGCTTACGGGGAAGACAGGCCGGTTTCTATATGGCCGGCGATATGGATGTGCCTGCTCTTTACTTTCGGCTTGCCGTGGCACGACCAGATTGTGATAATGTGCTTTCAGTTCAACTATGTCTGGCCATCCGTATTGGCGCTGCTGTGTCTGCGCGTCTTTTTGGGCGACACACGTTGCTGCACATTGCCGGCAGTCTTTCTCGGCTTCGTCACCGGATGGTGGCACGAGGGCTTTTCGGTGCCCGTGATTGCCGGTTTTGTTGTTCTGATGCTGATATGGCACAAACGCTATGTCTCGCGCAAAAACCTGCTGCTGACAGCCGCACTTATCGCCGGAACACTGGTGATTGTCCTTGTGCCGAGTTTTAGAGAGCGCCTCAGCATCACCAACTCCGGCGGTAACCTGCTTTACCTCCTCGTCTCAACGCTGCGCTATTTCATGCCCGGGATACTCTTTGTCGTCATTGCCACGCTGATGCTGCTGTCGCGACGGACGAGGCCGGTTGTGCTGTCGCCGCTGTGTACCTTCATCTTTGTGTGCCTGATGGTCAACTACACCATCCACGTGCGCACCCACTTTGCCGCACGCATAGGCTGGTGGGCAAACCTGTGCGCTATTATGGGTATTGTTTATTTAGGATATCAGTATCTTAAAATTCGGCCGCTGTCAAAAAAGACTGGCGTGGTGATGAAGGTAGTGTCGGTAGCAGCCGCCGTGCTTTTGACCGCTCATCTTGTCTGCGCCGATGTGATGACGGTGAAGATACGAAAAGAGACCGACAACATCATCGCCCGCTACATCGCCGCCCCGGACAAACCCGAACAGGACGTCTTCGCCGACTTTACCGACCAGCTGTCAGCGCCGATGTTGGCCTTTCAGAAGCCGTACTATAATCTCTTTACATACAACTGGCAGTATATTCATACGAAACGGCGTTACGGCAAGAAAAACACTATAACCACCATTCCTTCGCAACTCGAATATGTCGACGGCACACAGGGCGAATTGCTGCCCGGCGGCGTGCGCCGCGTGACCAACAGCATATATTACGCTCCAATCGACAGCAAGGAAGAATACTGCGGCGGCAACGGCAAAATCATGGTGCACGGCCGGTATATACCCTCATCGTTCTACTGCTCGCCATTTATTTCCAAAGCCGACGGCAAACGCTACCTGTACATCTTTCCCGCCAACATGGCCTTCCGCACCTTCGGCGCACCCATCGAGGACGTCGTGTTGGAAGATCTCAGTATCTTCAACTATTGACCTTACCCGATAAAAAAACAAAAAAGACGGTATGAAAACGGGCAAGGACAGTATATTCGGGTTGTCGCAGGGGGCTTTCGCGGCGGTGCTTGTCACCACGGTGGGCTTTGCCTTTATGTTTGTGGTGTTTCCGCTGTTCTCCGACGACTTTATGTACATGGACCCTTTGATGGGCTACTTTGAGCGCGGCGAGTCGCCCTGGGCGGGGCTGTGGGAGAACTGGGTGACACACTATTTCATCGACAACCTGCGTCTGTCAAACATCGTTTTCACCCTTTTTCTGCTGCTGCCGAAATGGGTGGGGTGCACGCTGTCAGGGGTAGTGTTTTTCCTTATACTGCGCATGATGCTGCTGACGGCCTGCGGCGGCGACCGTCCCGTGCCGGTATGGGCGGCAATATGGATGTGTCTGTTCTTCACCTTTGCGTTGCCGTGGCTCGACCAGATTGTGATAATGTGCTTTCAGTTCAACTACATCTGGCCCTCGGCGCTGGCGCTGCTGTGTCTGCGCGTCTTTATGGGCGACACACGTTGCAGTGCCCTGCCGGCCGCCATTCTCGGCTTCGTCACCGGATGGTGGCACGAGGGCTTTTCGGTGCCCGTGATTGCCGGTTTCGTTGTCCTGATGCTGATATGGCGCCGACACTTTGTCTCGCGCAAAAACCTGCTGCTGACAGCCGCACTTATCGCCGGAACGCTGGTGGTAATTCTTGCACCGAGCTTCTTATGGCGGTTTGGCAACACCGGTTCTTCCATCGGCAACATCCTCTACAACCTTGTATACGTTCTGCGATATTACATTCCCGGATTATTGTTTATCGCCATTGCCGCACTGATGCTGCTGACGCGGCGGACAAGGCCGGTGGTGCTGACGCCGTTGTGCGTCTTCATCCTGGTGTGCCTGGCTGTCAACTACACCATCCACGTGCGCGCCAACTTTGCCGCACGCATAGGCTGGTGGTCAAACCTGTGCTCGATAATAGGCATAGTATATTTAGGTTATAGCTATTTCAAAATCCATCCTCTGCGTGCAAAGGTAAGTGCGGTGCTGAAAGTGGTGTCAGTGCTCGCCGCAGTTTTTATGACGACGCACCTTGCCTACGCCGACTACATGACGGTAAAGGTCAAAAACGAAATAGACAATATACATGCCCTGTATGCCGTCGCACCGGATGAGCCCGGACAGGTTGTCTTTGCCGACTTCACCGACCAGCTGTCAGCCCCGGCCTTCGCCTTTCAAAAGCCTTACTACAATACCTTCAACTACACCTGGAACAACAACCAGTGCGCGCGGTGGCGCTACGGGAAAAAATACCCGCTGTGCGTTGTCCCCGCGCAGCTCGAATATGTCGACGGCACACAGGGCGACCTGCTGCCCGGCGGTGTGCGCCGCATAGCCAAAAACATTTACTACACCCGCTGCGACGAGGCTTACGAGTGCCGCGGCGGCACGGGCAAAGTAAAGATACGCGGCCGCTACAGCCCCTCGCTCTTCTACCTCACCTCCTTTATCTCCAAAGCCGACGGCAAGCGCTACCTCTATATCTACCCCGTCAACATGGCCTTCCGCTCGGCCGGCACCACCATCGACGATGTCGTGATAGAGACAGTAGACAAACAATAAGCGCCGTCCTCTTCATCGTTATCCGTAAAATTAGTAAATTTGCAAAAGGAAAATGCCCGCAACAGTTTAAAAAGCACAGGTGTTTATCAAAAGGCACATACTATAATAAGGATATCATGCAGAATTCAGCACTGAAATATAAGGACGAAAACGACCGGTCGATGGGCCTGGCCGGGTCGGCCATCGCTTTGGTAATATGGGACGGCGAGGACAAACTTGCCGCCATCGACCTCGACAGCCTCCCCGGCGAAGGAATGGAGATGACCCCCGACTTCAGCTTTGCGGGCAATCCGCGTCTGTCGGCGCGCCTGGCCTGGCAGATGATGCTGAAGCAGCTCGAACTGACGTCGGCAATGGTCATGGGCAATGTCTTATGCCGCAGCTACGTCGGCCAGGGCCGCCAGCCGTCATCGTCGGCCCGTGCCGCCCTCCGTGCCATTCTGCGCGACGAGGCCATCTCGGCCTGCTCGCTCGAAGACGACGAATTCGACCAAATGTACAGCCGACTGCTCGACCTCCAGAGCCAGATTTTCGCCCACAACGAAGTAGCCACCATGGCCCGCACCCTCGCCGCCGACCTCCTCTCCCGCCGCCGCCTCACCGCCGCCGAAGTCCTCGACCGCCTCGACCGCCTCAGCAAAATCTAATACCAGCATTGGCGCCGTCCCGGGCCGCACCTGTTGCGTCTTGAAAGCCAGTTAACTGTGAAGTTACTGTAAATCGAGCTTCCGGAGGCCAACGGGCAACTCGTCCTCCGGCAATAACAGTTACTCGTCTCTAATCGCATACAACAAAATCAGGCGACCACTGTTTGGCCGCCCAGATAGAATCGCGTTCAATTATCATCGTATTGAATAATTTCTCTACTTGTAGCACTTATTTTCAGTTTGTGAGTGGCACTCACGAACTGAACTTCTTCTTGCCTGAGTTTGCGCTTTAGCCATCTCCAATCATTTAACTTGCCGTTGAATCAAAACACGGTTTGGGCTGAAGGTATTATATTTCCAATTATGCTTTATGGCCTGTGGTAGGGACGCGATGAATCGCATCAGTATGATGTGGGGTGGGGGCAGGGTGTGGAAAAGGTGTGGAAAACGGGGTAAAAAGTTATTTATAAATTTTGGGGTGTTTGTTTGGTTTTGTCCGGGAAATTTTGAACACGGCACAGGTAGGGACTTTTCCAAATTATCGGTCACTTATTTTTCAGAAAGTTTTAAAGAATTTATCAACCGGACAGGGCGGGTTTTCAATAGAATAAAAGGGCATATTACAACAAAAGTTGCTAACTTTGCACGTTGTCAACAGTTGTGGATAAAGTTTGTAAGCAGCTGTAAATTATATCCACCTCCTGTTGATAGCGTATTGATAACCCGGCCTTAATACGCAATAACTCGTTTTTGCAAACAAACGGCCAAAAAGTTATCACCACTTTCAACAGCCACTATATTAACTATTAGGCGGTTTTTGAATAATTTTATTTTAAACAAATCTTCAACATAAAAAAAAAAAATAAATATGAATGTTGATAAAGGGTTTGTCGAGGCCGAAATTCCGGCCGGGACCGACCTCAAAAAGGAGATAGAGCGTCTGAAAAAAGAGCAGGACGCCGTGGTGCTGGCCCACTACTACCAGAAGGGCGAGATACAGGATGTGGCCGACTACATCGGCGACTCGCTCGCCCTGGCCCGTATCGCCGCCACGCTGCCCAACAAGGTGATTGTTCTGTGCGGCGTCCACTTCATGGGCGAGACGGCAAAGATACTGTGCCCCGACAAGGTGGTGATTGTCCCCGACGTCAACGCCGGCTGCTCGCTGGCCGACAGCTGCCCCGCCGACGAGTTTGCCCGTTTTGTCGCCGACCATCCCGGCCACACTGTCATCAGCTATGTCAACACCTCGGCCGCCGTGAAGGCCCTCACCGATATCGTCGTCACCTCGGGCAACGCGCGCAAGATAGTGGAGTCGCTGCCCAAGGACGAAAAGATAATCTTTGGTCCCGACCGCAACCTCGGCAACTACATCAACGCCGAGACGGGCCGTCAGATGGTGCTGTGGAACGGCGCCTGCCACGTGCACGAGCTTTTCTCGCCTGTCAAGATTGCCGAGCTGAAGAAAGAGCATCCGCAGGCCAAGGTGCTCGTCCACCCCGAGTGCCCCGCTCCCGTCCGCATCCTCGCCGACAAGATAGGGTCGACGGCCGTGCTGCTCAAATATGCCACCGAGAGCGACGCACAGGAGTTTATCGTGGCCACCGAGAGCGGCATCCTGCACCAGATGCAGAAAGACTGCCCGCAGAAGACCTTCATCCCCGCTCCGCCCGACGACAGCACCTGCGCCTGCAACGACTGCGCCTTTATGAAGCTCAACACCATGGAGAAGCTGTACAACTCGCTGCGCTTCCTGGCTCCGCAGATAGAGGTGGACGCCGACATCGCCGAGCGTGCACGCCGTCCCATCGAGCGCATGCTGCAGCTGAGCTGACGGCGGCGCCATGACAACGAAAATAAATACATCACATATATTATATGGAATACAATCATAAAGCAATAGAAGAGAAGTGGCAGAAAGAGTGGGCCGACAAAGGCGTGTATCACGTCGAGGCCGATCCCTCGCGTCCCAAATACTATGTTCTTGACATGTTCCCCTATCCTTCGGGAGCCGGTCTGCACGTAGGCCATCCGTTGGGATATATCGCCAGCGACATCTTCACCCGCTATAAGCGTCTGCAGGGTTTTAACGTCCTCCATCCCATGGGATACGACGCCTATGGTCTGCCGGCAGAGCAATATGCCATCCAGACCGGCCAGCACCCCGAAAAGACCACGAGCGTAAACATCGCGCGCTATCGCAGCCAGCTCGACAAGATAGGCATGAGCTACGACTGGGACCGCCAGATACGCACCTGCGACCCCGAATACTACAAATGGACGCAGTGGGCCTTCAAGCGCATGTTCCTGTCGTACTACGACACCGAAAAAGACAAGGCCATGCCCATCGCCGACCTCGAGAAGCACTTCGAGGAGAAGGGCACCGAGGGCATCCACGCCGACGGCACAAAGAAGCTCAACTTCACCGCCGACGAGTGGAAGGCCATGTCGCGCAAGCAGAAGAGCGACGTGCTGATGAACTACCGCATCGCCTACCTGGGCAATACTCTGGTCAACTGGTGCCCCAAGCTCGGCACCGTCCTTGCCAACGACGAGGTGAGCGAGGGCGTGAGCGTGCGCGGCGGCTACCCCGTCGAGCAGAAGGTGATGTACCAGTGGTGCCTGCGCGTGTCGGCATACGCCGAGCGTCTGCTCAAAGGTCTTGAGAAGATTGACTGGACCGACAGCCTCAAGGAGACCCAGCGCAACTGGATAGGCCGCAGCGAAGGTGCCGAGATGCTGTTCCACGTCGACGGCACCGATGTCGACCTCCAGATTTTCACCACCCGTGCCGACACCGTCTTTGGCGTGACCTTCATGGTACTTGCCCCGGAGAGCAAATACGTGGACATGATTACCACGCCCGAGCAAAAGGAGGCCGTGGCCGAATATATCAAGGCCACCAAGAGCAAGACCGAGCGCGAGCGCATGATGGACAAAAAGGTCACCGGCGTCTTCACCGGCGCCTACGCCGTCAATCCCCTCACCGGCAACAACATCCCCGTCTGGGTGAGCGACTATGTGCTTGCCGGCTACGGCACGGGCGCCATCATGGCCGTTCCGGCCCACGACAGCCGCGACTATGCCTTTGCCCGCAAGTTCGACCTCCCCGTCATTCCCCTCATCGAGGGTGCCGACGTCAGCGAGTCGAGTTTTGACGCCAAGGAGGGCATAATGATGAACTCGTGCGGTCCCGACCTCGACCTCAACGGGCTTACCGTCAAGGAGGCCATCGCCAAGACCAAGAAATTCATAAAGGAAAAAGGCATCGGCGACGTCAAGGTAAACTACCGCCTGCGCGACGCCATCTTCAGCCGCCAGCGCTACTGGGGCGAGCCCTTCCCCGTCTTCTACGACAAGGACGGTGTGCCCGATGTCCTGGGCGACGACAAGCTGCCCCTGCTTTTGCCCGAAATCGACAAGTACCTACCCACCGAGACCGGCGAGCCTCCCCTGGGCCGCGCCAAAAACTGGCAGACCGAAGACGGCTGCCGCCTCGAGCTGAACACCATGCCCGGCTTTGCCGGCTCGAGCGCATACTTCCTGCGCTATATGGACCCGCGCAACAACGAGGCCCTGGTGTCGAAGGAGGCCAACGCCTACTGGCGCAATGTCGACCTCTACCTGGGCGGCTCGGAGCACGCCACCGGACACCTCATCTACAGCCGTTTCTGGAACAAATTCCTCTACGACCTGGGCCTCATTGTCGAGGACGAGCCCTTCAAGAAACTCATCAACCAGGGCATGATACAGGGCCGCTCCAACTTTGTTTACCGCATCAAGGACACCAACACCTTTGTTTCGGCCGACCTCAAGGACGGATACGACACCACCCAGATACACGTCGACGTCAATATCGTGCACAACGACATCCTCGACACCGAGGCCTTCAAAAAGTGGCGTCCCGAATATGCCGACGCGCAGTTCATCCTCAACGATGCCGGCGAGTACAAATGCGGCTGGGCCGTCGAGAAGATGTCCAAGACATATTATAATGTGGTAAACCCCGACGACATCGTCGAGCGCTACGGCGCCGACACGCTGCGTCTGTACGAGATGTTCCTGGGCCCGCTCGACCAGTCCAAGCCCTGGGACACCAACGGCATAGACGGCGTGCACCGCTTCATCAAAAAGCTGTGGAGCCTCTTCTATAAGGGCGACCAGTGTCTTGTCGACGACTCGGAGCCCACGGCCGACAACATGCGCAGCCTGCACAAGCTTATAAAGAAGGTCACCGGCGACATCGAGGGCTTCTCGTTCAACACCTCGGTGGCAGCCTTTATGATTTGCGTCAACGAGCTGTCGCAGCAGAAGTGCCACAGCCGTCTTGTGCTCGAGCAGCTGCTGATAATCCTCGTACCCTTCGCTCCACACGTCACCGAAGAGCTGTGGCATACCGCCCTGGGCCACGACACCACCATCCTCGACAGCGCATGGCCCGCCTACGACGAGAAGTACATCAAGGAGGACACCGTCAACTACGCCGTCTCATTTAACGGCAAGACGCGCTTCACCATCAGCGTCGCCGCCGGCACCGACCGCGCCGACGTCGAGCGCCTCGCCCTCGGCGACCCACAGGCCGCCAAGTGGATCGAAGGCAAAACCATCGCCAAGGTCATCGTCGTCCCCAACAAGATAGTCAACGTAGTTGTAAAGTAAGCAATGGCGGGGGCATACGCAAGCGCCACAACCGCCACGGCAAGCAACTGTAAAAAAGCAGCCACGGGTTAGCCCGTGGCTGCTTTTTTAAAACCGCAAGCGGTTTTTAGCAGTGACAAAGGTGTTAGAGTTGGCTAGCCCTCAGGACCGCGCATGGGCCGGTGTAGGCCGGTATGGCCCGGGGTGGGCCCAGTGATGGCCTGGTGATGGCCCGGGGTTACTTGCGCTCGGCGGTGGCTTTGATGGGGGCGGACATGGGGGAGGAGTAGCTGCGCGAGTAGTATTTGAGCAGCTCTTTCTCGAGGCGCTTCACCACGGAGGCGTAGGCGGGGTCGCCGGCTACGTTCTTTGTCTCGCCGGGGTCTTTCTCGTAGTCGAAGAGCTCGACGGCGATGACCTTGGAAGGGTCAAATTTGTCGTAGGTCTTGAAGCCCTTTGTCCACTGCACAAGGCGGTAGCGCTTGTCGCGGACGGCATAGCCCATGATGTCGTTCTCAAGATACTCGGCCTTGCCCTCGAGGTCGGTGTCGGTGTTGATGGTGTAGTCCTCGGTGGTGGTGCGGCTGTACTGGCTGAAGGTGTAGTCCTTGACCTTCTTGTTGGAATTCTTCAGCACGGGCACGAGGCTGGTGCCGTCGAGTTTCTGGGGGTGAGGTGTGTCGGTGAGCTCGGCGACGGTGGGGAAGATGTCGAGGAATTCGACCATAGCGTCTGATTTCACGCCCTTCTTCATTCCGGGTGCCGAGATGATGAGTGGCACGTGTGTTGCCTGCTCAAAGTTTGTCATCTTGTTCCACAGGCCGTGGTCGCCGAGGTGATAGCCGTGGTCGCCGAAGAAGACGATAACAGTGTTGTCGGCCAAACCGCTGGCGTCGAGGGCGTCGAGCACCTTGCCCACCTGGGCGTCGGTGTACGATATGCAGGCGTAGTAGGCGTGCAGCAGACGGCGCTGCGTGTCCTCGTCGAGGTGCTTGGTGTCGACATAGCTCTCGAAGGGAGGAATGTCCGAGTAGCCCTTTACCTCAAGCGAGTTGTGGTAGGCATATTCGCAGCCGTCGGCGGCCATGTCCTGAAATTCGGCTACGGGCATCTTGTCGCGGTCGTACATGTCCCAGTATTTCTTTGGAGCGCAGAAGGGCAGGTGCGGTTTTTTGAAACCCACGGCAATGAAGAAGGGCTTGTCGCTGTCCTTGAGCTTTTCGAGCGTTTTGACGGCCTCCTGCGCTATCACGCCGTCCTGGTAAGCAATGTCGGGGACATCGGCGCACTCGGTGGCCACGCGGCCGTTGGCGAGGGCGTATGTCGCGCCGGGGGTCTTGACGTAGGGCATGCTCCACGACTGCGGGTCGTTCTTGACGTCCTTACCTCTCAGGGGATGGTAGACCTTGCCCACACCGACTGTCTCGTAGCCGTTGTCCTTGAGGGCCTGGGGCATGGTAACGATGTCGGGGTTGTTGTGGCGGAACGAGCCCATCAGCCACCATACACCCGTGTGGTCGGGGTTGAGGCCGGTGAGGAGGCTCGAGCGAGTGGGGCCGCTGAGGGCAATCTGGCAGTACGCGTTGTTGAACACCGTGCCGCGGTCGGCAAGGCGGCTGATGTTGGGAGTCTGCGCCAGCGTGTCGCCGTAGGCCGACAGCCAAGGCTTCATATCGTCCACGGCGATGAAGAGAATGTTGGGACGGTTGTCGTTGCGGGGTTTTTCGGCGGCGTACGACGAAAAGGACGATGCCAGTGCGAGAGCATTGACTCCCCAGAACAGATTATGGAGATTTTTGTCAGTTTTCATAGAGATTTTAAGGATTATTCCTAACTTTGGACAAAGTTAAGAAGTTTTGAAGCGAAAAACGAAAATTGTTACCAATGAAAAAACTGATACTGATTAAAAAACTGATATACGCCGCCGCCATCCTCGTGTCCGCCGTTTGCTCGCAGGCTTCGGCACAGACCCTCGACTGCTCGGCCCTCGCAGGCTTCAACCCCTCGACAGTGGTGCGTGTCTACGACATCAGCCGCTATGTCAAACTCGACGCCGCCCAGCAGAAAAGTCTGGCAAAGGCCATCGAGAAGGCCGACGCCAAGGAGGTGGAGATGATAAAGGCCGCCGACGGCGTGCTCACCACCGCCGACAGCCGCAAGATGGAGAAGACGCGCGACAAGATGCTCGCCGGCATCCTCAGCACCGAACAGCTCGAACAGTACTACCGCGGCATCTTCGACAGCGAGGCCGATGCCGAGGGTACCGGTGTCGCCAACCGTCTGCAAAAAAAGTACAACCTCACCGACCAGAACTGGAAGTTCATCCGCGTCGCCTTCTATAAGATTGCCCTTGACTCGCGCGTGATAAACAAGATGCTGGCCGACCGTCCCGCCGAGGCCAAGAAGAAGATAGAGCAGCTGCGCGCCGAGCAGCTGGCCACAATCGAGGCCAAAGGCGGCATACGCGTCAACCCCGCCGGCACCACTGTCACCGTCGTCAAGCCCTTTGACCCGAACACTCTCCACCGCGAATGAGTCAGCCCGAACCCTTCTCGCAGCCGCTGTATGTGATGACAAAGGCCGCGGGCAGCGCCTGCAACCTAAGGTGCCGGTACTGTTATTACCTGGAAAAGTCGAAACTCTATCCCGGTACCAATATGATGTCCGAGGATATGCTCGACACATTTATAAAGCAGTATATCGAGGCACAGCCTGTGCCGCAGGTGCTGTTCACCTGGCACGGCGGCGAGCCGCTGTTGCGCGGCCTCGACTTTTACCGCAAGGCACTGCGGCTGCAGCGCTATTACGGCACGGGGATGCGCGTCGACAACTGCATACAGACCAACGGCACCCTCCTCAACGACGAGTGGTGCCGCTTTTTCCGCGACAACAACTGGCTTGTGGGCCTCTCGATAGACGGGCCACGGCAGCTCCACGACGCCTACCGCCACAAAGGCGACGGCAAAGGGTCGTTTGACGACGTCATGCGCGGCATAGAGCTGCTCAATCGGCACGGGGTGGAGTGGAACGCCATGGCTGTCGTCAACGACGTCATCGCCGCCCATCCCGACGAATTTTACGATTTTTTCAAACAGATAGACTGCCGCTACATCCAGTTCACGCCCATTGTCGAGCGCCTGGACGGCGACGGCGCCCTTGCCACCCTCGGCGACGAGGCACCCCTTGCGCCTTTTTCGGTCACGCCCGATGCCTGGGGAGACTTTCTGTGCCGAATTTTCGACCGATGGATTGTCGGCGACGTCGGCAAGGTATTCATTCAGCTCTTCGACGCCACCCTTGCCAATCACGTCGGCGTGCCGCCATCGGTGTGCTCGATGGCGCGCACATGCGGACACGCCGTGGTGCTCGAGCATAACGGCGACCTTTATTCGTGCGACCACTTTGTCTTTCCCCAATACCGTCTGGGCAATATCCGCAGCAAAACCATCTTCGAGATGCTCAACAGCGACCGCCAGCTGCGTTTTGGCCAGGACAAGCACGACCTTTTGCCGCGCCAATGCCTTGCCTGCCGCTATCTTGATCTGTGCAACGGCGAGTGCCCCAAAAACCGTTTTTCCCGCACCGCCGACGGCCAGCCCGGCCTGAACTACCTCTGCCGAGGCTACCGCCGCTTCTTCGAGCACTCCTACCCCGCAATGACCTTTATGAAAGCCGAACTCCTTGGCAATATAATGAAAGCCTGAGCAACGCTCAGACTTTCATTATATTGCCAAGGCAAGGATTGGCAAAACTGCGTTTTGCAGTAATAAGTACAGTAATTTAACTGCAAACCAACGGTTTGCCAATACTTGCGCAAAGCGATTGATTTTTAAAATGTCGTTTTAAAAATCAAGCACTTTGCTTTTAAGCTCTTCTTTGATGTCGCCGGTTTTGGTGCTTTGGATGAGGCGGTCACTGCCGGGGGTGAAGACGTGGCCGAGGATGCCGAACGATACTATGCGGCTCTCGCCTTTGGTCTCGATGCGGCCAACCGAGCATACGCCGTAGTCTTTGACCTGGAGCATATCGGTGGTGATCATGCTCACTATTTTGTTGCGCACAATCTCCTTTACATGCGCCAGGCCGTCCTCTTCGGTGCTTTCCGTGGCGTTTTCTATAATGTCCGAGATGGCCTTCTTATGGTCTTCGGTACTGGGGTTCGACACCATAAACACCACTATTACAGCGACCAAAATGGCTATTTTTATTATAAGTTTAATCATAGCTCAATCGTTTTATAACCTTAAATAATTAGCACCGGCAAAATTACACAAAAAAACTCAACCGCACCCGCACCCGCACCGTAAAATGAGCGTAATTCCAAAAATAGGAGCAAATTAGGTAACAGTTATGGCGTTAAATTGAATTTTGTAGTTAAAATTTGTTGGGCATGCAGTGGATTATATGTAATTTTGCAGACGGAAACCGGTGGCACCGGTGTCCGCTTATCTTAAAAATTGCCACAAGGGCCGGCGTCACCTCCGCGGTCGGGCAGCCGTAACACGTGGCACGGTCTAACCCTATTTTATGGATTACTCAATTCTTGATCTTTTAGGATTATTAGGTGCCGTAGGACTCTTCCTTTTCGGCATGAAAGTGATGAGCGAGGGCCTGCAGAAAGTTGCGGGCGACCGCCTGCGCAATGTACTGTCGGCAATGACGCGCAACCGTTTTACGGGCGTCGTTACCGGCGTTTTTATTACGGCGTTTATCCAAAGCTCGTCGGCCTCAATCGTGCTCGTCGTCAGCTTTGTCAACGCCGGCATGATGACGCTGAACCAATCGTTGGCGGTGATTTTCGGTGCCAACCTCGGTACGACGTTCACCACCTGGATTATCTCGCTGTTAGGCTTTAAGGTCGAGATTTCGGCCTTCGCCGTCCCGCTGATGGCCCTGGCCACACCGCTGCTGTTCAGCAAGAACGGCAAACGCAAGAGCTTCGGCGAGTTTGTCTTTGGTTTCGCCCTGTTGTTCCTGGGTCTGAGCATGATCAGCGACTACGTGCCCGACTTGCAGAAGAACCCCGAGATGTTTGCCTCGCTCCAGCAATACGCCTCGATGGGCTTCGGCTCCATCCTCGTCTTCTTCCTCGTCGGACTGCTGGTCACCTGCATCATCCAGAGCTCTGACGCCACCTTCGCCATCTGCCTTGTGATGTTCGCCAAGGGCTGGGTCGACTTCGATCTTGCCTGCGCCATCGTCCTCGGCGCCTCGCTCGGCACCACCATCACCCCTCTGCTGGCATCGCTCTCGGGCAACGTCGCCGCCAAACGCGCGGCAATGGGACACCTGACGTTCAACATCGTGGGATGTATATGGTGCCTGGCACTCTTCTATCCCGTCATCAGCTTTATCTCGCATCTGTGCGTGATGTTCGGCGAGGGCGACCCCAACACCCTGTACAACTTCGTCACACATCTCCAGCAGACCGACCCGCTCATCTACAACAACCTCTTCGACAACACCCTGCCCATCGACCATCCCCAGTATGCCAAGGTTACCGAGGCATCGGCCAACGTGGCCTCGATGCAGGCCGGAGCCTCGATTTGCCTGGCCATCTTCTACTCCTCATACAAGTTCCTCAACCTCGTCATCAACATCTGGTTTACCAAGCTGTATGTCAAGGCCGTCGAATGGGTCATCCCCTCGCGCAAGAAGGGCGACGACGATTTCGGTATCAAGTACATTCAGGGCGGTCTGCTCAGCTCGTCTGAGCTCAACATCGCCCAGGCCGAGAAGGAGATTGCCGTATACGCCGAGCGCGTGGGCCGTATGATAGGCATGGCGCAGACGCTGGTACACACTCCCTCGGGCACCGACGACTTCAACAAGCTGTTGTCGCGCATCGAGAAGTACGAGGACATCAGCGACCGCATGGAGATTGAAATCGCCGACTACCTCAACAAGACGGCCCAGGGCCGCCTCTCCAACGAAGGTAAGCTCAAGATTGCGGGTATGCTCAATATCATCTCGGAGATAGAGAGCATCGCCGACTGCTGCTACGGCATCGGCAAGATTATGCTGCGCAAGGCCGACAGCCGCGCCGAGTTCAACGACGACATCAACAAGAACATCGACACCATGTACGGCTACCTTGACGAGGCCATGCATCTGATGGTCGAAAACCTCAACAACATCGACAATGTAAACGAGAGCCAGCTGATGAAGTCGTACAACAAGGAGCGCGAAATCAATAACATGCGCAACCAGCTACGCTCGGTCAACGTCTCCAACATCAACGAGAACAAGTACACCTACCAGGCGGGCATCTACTATATGGACGTCATCTCCGACCTGGAGCGCACCGGCGACTACATCATCAACGTAGCCGACGTCATCAAGGGCATGTTCAGGCGCCAGTGATGGCGGATGGCCGGTAAGGCGGCTGGTGCCGCCTAAAAACCGCTTGCGGTTTTTCGCAGTGACAAAAGCCGCAAAAAAGCAGCAACCAAGGTGAAAAGGGCCTTGGTTGCTGCTTTTTTGGTGTGCCGGTGGGGGTTAATTGGCGGGACGGGCGATGGTGAGGAGGGCGCCGGAGGGGAGGGGCTGATAGGTGAGAGTAAAGGTATAGGCGGCGACGGTGGCGTGGGAAGGGAGGGTGCCGTCAAGGGAGTGTTGGCCGTCGGGGGAGGGGGTGAGGGTGATGTCGGTGATGACTTTGACGGGGCAGGTGGGGCCGAGGAGGCTGTGGATGGCTTTGTAGGCGGCTTCTTTGGCTGTCCAGGCGCTCAGCAGCTGTGCAGGAGTGGTGCAGGCCCGCTGCTCGGCCGGGGAGAGGAAACGGGTGGCGACGCGGGCAAGCTGGGCGCGTGGGTATTCGATGTCGATGCCGACGGGGGTGTCGCTGACGGTCACGACGGCGGTGTCGCGGCTGTGGGCGATGGAGATGTAGGCGCCCTCTATCCACGGCAGCCCCGAGGGATGGCGACCCGTGGGCACGCCGGGAAACTCGGCGGCAAGGATGCGCGCGACGGCCTCCTGTTCGGCCCGCCGGTGTGGAAGACCGGGCTCAATTGTGGCAAAGAATATTCCCGTTTTCATAGAGTGTGGGTAAATGGTTATGGCTCCAATTAGACTAATTGGACTAATAAGGCTAATTAGGACAATTAGGCCGGTTGGCCCCCGGGGCCGTTGCTACCGGGTCGGGAGGGCCAGATCGGTGGCGAGGCGCTGCATGTCGTGGGCGAGGGCCTCGATGGCCGGGGATATGGAGTCGAGGTTGGTGGCTTTGACGTTGTCGTGGAGGAAGGCGGTGGCCGAGATTATGATGCCGTGGCGGCGCGACGCCCCCAACAGCTGGACGGGCGTCTGCGTGGCCGATTTTGCCAGCACGATGGCCGAAATAAACGACGTGTCGGCCTGCGACGTTACCTCCATGGCCGAGGTGGCGATGTCGCCGAGGTTGTTGTCGATGCGCGCGCGGCGGGCGTTCCATATCTGGTCGAAGTCGGCGTAGGCATCGGGAATGACGGTCAGGTAGACCGTGGCGTTGTAGCGCGGGTAGGGGATGTCCAGTCCGGGTGTCCGTCCCGGCTTCAGCACGGGCGTGACAGCGCTGTTGACGCTCAGCGCCACGGGCAGCGAGTCGTAGACGGTGTATCGGGCCGGGTAGGTGTCGATGCGTGGATATGCCTCGGGCAGGGGCACGGCGCCTTTAGTGCCGTCCTGTCCCTGCTGCGAGCACGCGCCTGCAAGCACCGTCGCTGCCGTCAATACTGCCAGCCACCTCATAATATTAAAAACGGGCTCTTAAATTTTCTGTATGTCGGCCATAACCTTGACGCGCACCGAGGTGATGCGGTGGTCGGCGATGTCGAGCACGAGGAAGCGGCAGCGGCCGTACACCAGCGGCTCCTTGTCCTTGGGGAAGTCGCCCTTGATGGCCAGCAGCATGCCCGCCAGGGTCTCCGCGTCGGCGGTTACCGGGGCATACTCCTCCGGGTCGAGGTCGGTGACGCGGAAAAAGTCGGTGAGCAGGGTCTTGCCCTCGAAGATGAACGTGTTGTCGGGCAGGCGTTTCCACGTCTCCGGCTCGTCGTCGTATTCGTCGTTGATGTCGCCGACAATCTCCTCCAGCACGTCCTCCATCGTCACCAGGCCCTGCGTGCCGCCGTATTCGTCGACAACGATGGCCAGATGCTGGTGGCGGCGGCGGAAGTCCTCAAGCAGGTCGTCGATGCGGCGGCTTTCGGGCACAAAGTAGGGCTCGCGCAGCAGCGTGCGCCAGTCAAAGTCGTCGCTGCGGTGGCTGACGTAGGGGAGCAGGTCGCGCGAGTAGAGGATGCCGACGATGGTGTCCTCGGTGTCCTTGTACACCGGTATGCGGGCGTAGCCGCTGTCGTTGACTATCGTCATCACCTCGTCGAAGGTGAGGGTGTCGGCGATGTCGGTCATGTCGATGCGCGGCGTCATAATCTCCGATGCTGACGTGTCGCCGAACTCGAGGATGCCCTGCAGTATCTGCTTGTCGTCGCCCTGGGCGACGTCGGTAATCTCGAGGGCCGTGGACAGGTCGTCGGTGGTGACGGCGCGAGGCTGCTCGGTGACGACGCGCTTGACGATGGAGGTCGAGCTGACAAGCAGACGCGACAGCGGCGACAGCACCGTGCTGATAAGGACGACGCCGGGGGTGGCGAAGCGCACCCACTTTTCGGGATAGTTGCTGGCGTAGAGCTTGGGCAGAATTTCGCCGAAAAGCAGAATGAGGAAGGTGAGGATAATCGTCTGCAGGATAAAGCTCAGTATCGGCGGCATGCCGTCGAAGACGGGCCCGAGGGCAAAGTTGGTGAGCACGACGATGGTCACGTTTACCAGGTTGTTGGCGATGAGTATTGTCGCCAGCAGCCGCTCGGGTTTCTGCATCAGTCTGAAGGCCTTTTCGCCTCCGGGAGTGTCCTCGAGGTCGTCTAAGTCGCTTTTGTCGAGCGAGAAAAAGGCAATCTCACTGCCCGAGATAAAGCCCGAGACGAGCAGGCAGGCGCAGGCAACGGCCAGCGCCACAATCTGCGACACGCCAAATCCGCCGTTGATAAACGCCGGTATCAGGTTGGGAATAAAAGATGGTAATGGGTCGGGAGACATTATTTGTTTGTTTGACTCTTGTATTTTTCAAGTTCTTCGGCAAGGACGACGACGCCCTTTGTGGCCGGCTCCTTGATGACGTGCACCTGTGCCGGCACCTGTGCCGGGTTGGGGTCGATGTAGTAGATGGGGACGCCGGGCCGCACATACTGTATGAGCGCCGCCGCGGGGTATACTACCAGACTTGTGCCTATCACCACAAAGATGTCGGCCTCGCGCGCCAGCTCGGTGGCGGGCTCGAAGTTGGGCACGGCCTCCTGGAAGAAGACGATGTGCGGGCGCACGTGGTGGCCCTTGATGACGGTATCGACGTCGGTGTCGATGTCGCCGCCGTTGTCGTCGGGGAGGTTGAACACCAGGTCGGGGTTGTCGGTGGCCTCCACCTTCATCAGCTCGCCGTGCAGGTGCAGCACCTTTGACGAGCCGGCTCGCTCGTGCAGGTCGTCGACGTTCTGGGTGATGACATAAACGTCAAAGTCCTTCTCGAGGGCGGCCAGGGCAAGGTGGGCGGCGTTGGGGGCGGCCTCCAGCAGCTGGTGGCGGCGCTCGTTGTAGAAGCGGTGGATGAGGGCCGGATTGGCCACGTAGCCGTCGTGCGAGGCAACCTGCATCACGGGGTAGTTGTCCCACAGTCCTCCGGCGTCGCGGAAGGTGGAGATGCCCGACTCGGCCGAGACACCGGCGCCGGTGGAGATTACAAGTTTGGGTTTGCGCATAGCTGGCAAAATTTTCAGGGATGAGAGTTTGTGAGAAGAAGAGGCAGATGCTGAGGATGAGAGGATTGCGGGTTTACGACAGCACGTCGAAGTTGAACACCGACTGCACGATGAAGAGGCCGCGGATGAGCGAGCGCTCGATTTCCATGTCGTCGTACTCCGTGTTTACGCTGTGCAGCGTCACCATCGACGGGTCGGGGTGGCGTCGCACAACCTTTACCATGCGGAAGTCGTCGAGCACGATGACGTATGTCGCGCCCCAGTAGAGCGGGCTGTCCAGCGATACGGGCCTTATCTGAATAAAGCTGCCGTTCTGGATGCGCGGCGACATGGAGTCGCCCGACACGCGCACCACCGGTGTCCCCGCCGTCAGGTTGGGCATATTGAGCCAGCCTATTATGCGGTCGTTGGTAAATTCGCGTGCCAGGGGCTCGGCACCCGCCGTGACGTCGATGTCGTACACGGGAGCGCCGTTGCGCACCTCGGGCACCGTGGCGGCCTTGTCGGCGAGGTTGTCGCCGCGCTCGAGCACGGGCACTGCGTCCTGCTCGCGTGGGAACGGCACATCGGTGCCGTACATCAGCCACTCGAGCGAGCAGCCCGTGTTCGAGGCGATGCGGTCGAGCATCTTCGACGACAGTCGTGTGCGGCCTGTCAGCATTTTGGACAGGTTGCCCGGGTCTATGCCGATGAGTCTGGAGAACTCGGCCTGCGACTTGCGCATTGTCACTATCAGCAGGCGTAGCCGTTCGGCTATCGACGACTGTAGACTGTCGCTGTAGTTGTTTTCGGTCATATCAAATTTATTTTACGACAACCTTGATGGGTCGCTTCTGCTGGTCGCTTACGATGAGGTATACGCCGTAGGGCAGGCTGATGATGGTGCCGTCTGAGACTGTGTCGAGCAGGCGGTGCTGACGGCCCTGGGTGTCGAAGATGCGCACGTTGGTGTGCTCGACAGTGGTGTCGAAGCGCAGGGCACCCTCGAAGACCGAGATGGCGAGAGGACGCTCGTCGACGGTGATGTCGGAGACGCCGGCGTGGCTGACGGTGATGACGTTGCTCATGGGGCTGCGATAGCCCAGGCGTACCGACTGTACCGAGTAGGTCTCATACTCCGAGGCGTTGAAATCGGTGACGGTGAAGCCGGGCTCCTCGGCCAGCACCTCCTCGGTGCGCGACGAGCCGTTGGCGTAGATTGTGCGGGTGATAATCCAGTAGTCGACGTCCTCGCTCTGGGGATAGGTCCAGTTGGCGACGTAGCTGTTGTCGGTGATGTCGGTGGCAGCCGTTGCCGTGCAGGCCGACAGGTTGGGCTTGGGCAGGCACGAGCCGCGCAGCTCGATGCCGCGCGAGCCGCTGATGCCGCCGCCGGTGATGAGCAGGCGCGAGGTGTGCTGGCCCAGGGCGGTGGGTTTGTATGTTACGGTGAGCCAGTAGCCTTCCTCGCTGTTGACGAGGTTGGCGGCGATGGTCGACGTGGGGATGCTGAACATTGCGGCGTCGTTGCGGTATACGCGCAGACTCAGGGGGTTGGTGAGGTATACGCCGTTGAACCACAGGCGGGCGGTGGCAGTCTGGCCCTCGGCAATCTCGCCGAATTCAAGAGCCATGTCCTGCACGGGGGTAATCAGCTCGGGGTCGCCGCCGGGCAGGTCGGCCGAGCTCTCGTTGAAGGCCTCGCCCATGCGGTTGCCCCAGATGTACTCGGCCAGCGAGGGGTAGTCGATGAACGGGTTGCGGTTGTTCTGGAAGCGGTAGACCTGCTCGTTGCGCAGGGTCTCTTTCTCAGACACGGGGTCGCTGCGGTGCCATTTCAGCAGCAGGTCCACCGACCAGCGGTTGAGCGTGGGGTAGGTGTTCTGCGACACCATGTACAGGCGGCTCCAGTGCAGGTCCTGGTAGCAGGTGGCCATATAGAAGTAGGTGCGGGCAAAGTCACCCTTGTACTCGTCGGCGGGCTCGAAGACGTACTGGGCGCCGCCGCCCTGGCCGCTGACGGGATAGCCCACCTTGCAGCAGCCGTTGTCAAACTTTACCGGCTGCGTGGTGGACACCTCGCCGAGGGGATAGTTCGACTTGGCGGTGTTGGCCTTCATCTCGCTGGGGTATAGGTGGTTGAGGTCGACGTAGGCGCTGACGGTGGTTGTGCCGCCCCACCACGATTTGGGGAACGAGTGCTCGCGGTTGAGGCCCGAGAACGAGGGGGCGTAGAAGGGGATGTTTGAGTACATGTCCCACCAGCGGTTGCTATCGGGATATACGTCGGTGTACTGGAAATACTGGGGCAGGGCCTGATACGACGAAATCAGGGTGAAGTTGCGCACAAGGTTGTGGACGGCGGTCTTGAGGTTGGCATCCTTCAGGCCGTTGAGGCTGCGGTAGTAGCCGGCGGGAATTGCGGCGTCGGATGCAAGCGGCGAAAGGCTCACCAGCAGCACCACCGCTGCCAGACGGCGCACACACTTGCCAAA
>SFLG01000090.1 GCA_004553485.1 Bacteroidales bacterium
ACCCCGCCACGCCGATGGTACTGCGAAAGTGGGAGAGTAGGTAACCGCCCCTTTTCCAACCCGCCGGATCAGCCCAGCTGACCCGGCGGGTTTTGTTTTTATATCCCCGGCGCTCAAACGCCACAGGCCCCAATGCCCCCTGGCCTAACTCCCAACCGCCCAGGCCCGGCCATACCCCCACATCAAGCAAGAGGGCAAGCCCCACCGCGGGGACGCGCTGAAACGGGTGCAAAAACCGCAAGCGGTTTTTCGCAGTAACAAAAAATTATGGCGGGCTGAATGAAGGGCTGACTGCCGGCGGGGCAAGCGACAACGGTAACGCGCGCTGCTAAGGCACTGGGAGCCGTGGCCGAATGGGCGCGACCGAAGAGCTGGTCGGACGGCGGCGGTGAGACAAACCCTTTGGCTGGGTTGGTTGTTTTTTATTTTGGACAATTTCGTTAACTGACGATTATAGACTAAACTGACAATTACTGACTATGGCTGTTTTTTATACTGCTCGAAAGACGCTGCAAAACTATATGAATGGCGGCACGGTGCTTTTGGCGGCGACGGTGCTGGCGCTGATTTGTTGCAATATCCCCTTTACACGGGGTATTTACGAGGCGCTTTGGTCGCACGAGGTTATCCTGCAGATTGGCGACTTCAACCTTTTCAGCCATCACGGCGAGCCGATGTCGGTGATGGCCTTCATCAACGACGCGCTGATGGCGGTGTTCTTCTTCACGGTGGGCCTCGAGATCAAGCGCGAGATACTGGTGGGTGAGCTGTCGAATGTGCGCAACGCCATGCTGCCTATTATCGCTGCCGTCGGCGGTATGCTTGTGCCGGTGACGATTTACTGGCTGATGGCCCACAACACCGAGTATGCCTACGGCATGGCCATCCCGATGGCTACGGATATCGCCTTCTCGCTGGGTGTGCTGTCGCTGCTGGGCAAGCGCGTGCCCATAGGCCTGATGGTCTTTCTGACCACCCTTGCAGTGGCCGACGATATTGGCGGTATTCTTGTGATAGCCCTGTTCTACAGCACCGACATCAGCGTTAACCTGCTGCTCGTCTCGGCCGGACTGCTCGTGCTGCTGTTCCTCGGCGGCAAAGCCGGTATCCAGTCCAAACTCTTCTACGGCTTCCTGGGCATAGGTGTGTGGTTCTGCTTCCTCAACGCCGGTATCCATCCCACAATAGCAGGCGTCCTCATCGCCTTCTGCGTCCCGGCAAAGCCCCTGTACGCACCGGCAAAATATATCAAGAGCATCCGCCGCAACATCATGCACTTTGCAATGGAGGACGACGAGAAGCTGAACAAGAAGTCGATACTGAACAAAGACCAGATGAACTGGCTGAAAGAGATCGAGTCGTCGTCCGACAAGGTCATCTCGCCCCTGCAGGACATGGAAGACTCGCTGCACCCGCTTGTCAACTACCTTATCGTGCCCCTGTTCGCCTTCGCCAACGCCGGAATATTCTTCGGCGACATGGAGATAAGCCAGCTTTTCCACGGCCTTGCGCCGTCTATCATAGTCTCGCTGGTATTGGGTAAGTTCCTGGGCATCTTCCTGTTCTCGTTGCTGACGATAAAGCTGAAATGGGCGCCGATGCCCAATGGGTCAACCTGGGGCAGCCTGGCCTCCGTGTCGGTACTGGGCGGTATCGGCTTCACCGTCTCGCTGTTCATCGCGGGCCTGTCGTTTGGATCGGCCAATCCGGTGATGAGCGAGCTGCTCAACGATGCCAAGTTAGGCATCCTGGCCGGGTCGTTGCTGGCCGGTGTCCTCGGCTTTGTGCTCCTGCACTTTACTCTGCCTAAGGGCAATGTCGCCGAAGACGACGAATGAGCCGCGCGAAATTGGCCGGAATGTAATTATTTGCTATTTTTGCAAAAAATCAACCGAATGGCAAAAGATAAGAAAGCGGGCAAAGGAGTCGCAAAGACCAATGCCGTGCGCCTGTTGGAGAAGGCGGGCGTGCAGTTCGTGCTGCACGAGTACCCCGTCGACGAGAACCACCTTGAGGCGCAGCACGTCGCCGACGAGCTGGGCCAGGACATAAACCGTGTCTTCAAAACCATCGTGCTCAAGGGCGAGCGCACCGGCCACTTTGTCTGCGTCGTCCCCGGCAACAGCGAGATTGACCTGAAAAAGGCGGCCCACGCCGCCGGCGACAAGAAGGTCGACCTCATCCCCGTCAAGGAGCTGCTCGGTCTCACCGGCTACATCCGCGGCGGCTGCTCGCCCGTGGGGATGAAAAAGCCCTTCCCCACCTTCTTCCATGTCACGGCGCCCTACTTCGACACCATCTTTGTCAGCGCCGGACAGCGCGGTCTGCAGATGGAGGTCAACCCACAGGCCCTCATCGGCTACGTCGGCGCCACCGTGTGCGACCTCACAAAAGAATAACTTACAGCGACAGACCATCTTACGGCGAAATACCAACACTTACAGCGACAGACTAACTTACGGCGATATGGCGGCATCGAACACATTTGGAACGTTATTCACCCTGACCTCCTTTGGCGAGAGCCACGGCCCGGCAATCGGCGGCGTGGTGGACGGCATGCCCGCCGGGGTGCTGATTGACGAGCAGTTTCTGCAGGCCGAGCTTGACCGGCGTCGCCCGGGAACGTCCGAGCTGACGACACAGCGCAGCGAGGCCGACCGCGTGCGCATCCTCTCGGGCGTGTTCGAGGGTGTCTCCACCGGCGCCCCGATCGGCTTTGTCATCGACAACACCTCGCAGCGCTCGGCCGACTACGAGAATATGCGCCACGTCTTTCGTCCCGGCCACGCCGACTACACATATTATAATAAGTACGGCATCCGCGACCACCGCGGGGGAGGCCGGTCGTCGGCCCGCGAGACGGCGGTGCGCGTGGCAGGCGGCGCCTTTGCCAAGATGGCACTCAAGACCGCCGGGATAACCGTCGAGGCGTGGGCTTCGCAGATCGGCACCGCCGTGCGCGAAGGGCAGGGGCCCCTGACCGACGAGATGCGCCGTCAGATTTTGGAGGCACGCGGCCAGGGCGACACCCTCGGCGGCATCGTCTCGTGCCGCATCGATGGCTGCCCCGCCGGACTGGGCGACCCCGTCTACGGCAAACTTTCGGCCCGGCTGGCCTCGGCGATGCTGAGCATCAACGCCGCCCACGGGTTTGACTACGGCATGGGCTTTGCCGGAGCTGCCCGGCGCGGCAGCGAAGTCGTCGACAACTGGGAGCCCTGTGCCGTCGACCCGCGCGGGATAAGGGCTGTCGCCAACAATTCGGGCGGCATCCAGGGAGGCATCTCCAACGGCGAGCCTATCGAGTTTCGTGTCGCCTTCAAGCCCGTTGCGACATTGCTGCAGGACGTCGCCACCGTCGACGACAACGGCGAGGCCACCGTGCTGCATGCCCGCGGCCGTCACGACCCGTGCGTGGTTCCCCGCGCCATCCCCGTTGTGGAGGCCATGGCGGCGATGGTGGTGTTGGACGCTTGGCTGCTGAACCGCACCTCGCGCATCGTCCCGTAACACACTCCCCGACCATGGATGGCCTGTACAGGGACTACGGACAGTACCTTGCCGAGCGCTTCGAGGGCAAGGTGCAGAAAATCAGCATCAACGCCGGCAACAGCTGCCCCAACCGCGACGGCACGATAGGTCGCGGCGGATGTCTGTACTGCAACAACGCCGCCTTTGTCCCCGGCTACGTCGAGGCCTCGGAGCCCGTCGCCCGACAGCTCGAAAAGGGAATAGCCTTCTTTGCCCGCAAATACCCGACGATGCGCTACCTGGCGTATTTCCAGGCCAATACCTCCACCAACACCTCGGCCGAACGGTTCATCAGACAGGTCGAAGAGGCCACCCGCGTCGACGGCGTGGCCGGAATTGTCGTGGGCACGCGGCCCGACTGCGTGTCCGACGCCCTGCTCGACCGCCTGGCGGCCATCAACGGCGCATCAATGCCCGTGATAATGGAATATGGCGCCGAGAGCTCGCACGACGCCACCCTGTCGCTGATAAACCGCGGCCACCGCTGGAGCGACACCGTCCGCGCCGTGCAGGCCACGGCGCAGAGGGGGATGGACGCCGGCCTGCATCTTATCATGGGTCTGCCCGGCGAGGACGAGGCGATGATGATGCAGACCATTGACCGCGTGGATGCCCTGCCCGTGTCGAGTGTGAAGCTGCACCAGCTGCAGATAATCGACGGGACGGCCCTGGCGCGGCTGTACGCACGGCAACAGAGCGGCGAGGCGATCGACTTTCCACCGATAACAGTCTTTGGCTTAGACGAGTACGTCGACCTGTGCGTGCGCATTGTGCGGCGGTTGCGGCCCGACATCGCCATAGACCGGTTTGTGTCGTCGTCGCCGGCGTCGATGCTCGTCGCCCCCCGCTGGGGCCTCAAAAACCACGAGTTTACGGCCCTTGTGCGGGCCCGGCTGGCCAAAGAAGGCGCCATGCAGGGCCAAAACCGGTGCCAAATGTATGGAAAAGACGAAAATAGAGCCGAATAGAGCCGAATAGTGCGGATTATAAGGCTGTTTTTTTTACAAATATTTTGCGGATAATAAATTAGTTTGTAACTTTGCACCGCTTATCGGGCTGCGGGTCGACCTGCTGCCCTACTTTCAATGTCAATAATAAAAACAATAAAACTAATAATCAAAAATGATCATCGTACAAGTTAAAGAAGGCGAGAACATCGAGCGCGCTCTCAAAAAATTCAAACGTAAATTTGAAAAAACCGGTATCACCAAAGAACTGCGTGCCCGCCAGGCATTCCAGAAGCCTTCAGTCACCAACCGCAAGAAGATGATGAAGGCCGTCTACGTGCAGCACCTGCGCAACGTCGAGGAATAATCGACCCTTCACCAACTTGTAAAAGGCGCCATCTCCCGTCGGGAGGCGGCGCCTTTTGCCACTTTCGGGTGAGGAAAATCCGCCCAAAATTTGGGTCCGGATATTGCGAGTTTTTCGTTACGAGTTTTTCGTTACGTAAAACGCGTAACGTAATTTGCGTAATGAAAGTGAAAGGTGGGATGGTTGAGAGAAAAATATTAACGAAAAAATAATTTGTGGGATGCGAGGATATTGCGGGAAATTTCGCTACCTTTGCAGTGGAAAAAGTACAATTTCTTATCGTGCTGAAAATCAACTGTTAACCAATAAATAAATTCTATGAAAAAGTTTTTACTCTCCCTGGCAACAATGCTCTGCGTTTGCGCTTTCGCATCGGCCGAAACTGTAACGTTTACGTTCTACAGCCACCTGCTTACACCGACAGCAACACAAAGTTTATTGCTAACGGCTCGAGCACAGCTCAGGATGGTATCACACTTACCCTCAGTGGCGCACAGGCAGATAGCTGGCGTAACTGGAGCGATGGCCTTCGTGCATACGGTAGCAAAACGCCGACTCTTCAGATCACAGGTGCTGATGGTGCAACAATTACAGGTGTAAGCTTCGAGCTGAAAGATGCAATAACGATTACCGCCAGCACTGGCACGATGGGAAAAACCACCTCTGTTAAAAGCAACTCATGGACCGGCTCGACCGATGATGTAACCTTCACCCTCACCGGCAAAACCAGAGCCCTTCAGGTTCTTACTATAACATACGAGGCAGCAATTGCCGGCGGTCCTGCAAGCGCCGGTCTGTCGTTCGCTTCGAGCGCTCTTGAGGTAGGCGTTGGTGAGACTGTCGACGGTCCCGCTCTGACAAAGGCTACCACCGCCGAGGCTGTATACAGCTCGTCGGACGACGCTGTCGCTACTGTTGACGCTGCAACCGGTAAGGTAACCGGTGTTGCTGCCGGCACCGCCACCATCACCGCCAAGACCGCCGCAACCGCCGACTTCAAAGAGGGCGTACAACAATGTGACCTACAACATCGTTGACGATGGCAGCAACGACGTGCTCGTTGTATTCCGTGGCAAGTGGGGCGCCGGTGTTACTCCTACCGCCGACAAGAACCCCGAAGTAGGTGCAAGAGTTATTGTCCATGGTGACATCCTCATTTACACGGACAGCAAAACTGGCGCACAGACCAAGGAGGTTAACACCGGCAACGAGATTGTCAGCTACGAGGCTCCCGGCTCGTTTGACGGTGTCGAGGACATCGTTGCTGACGATGCCAACGCTCCTGTCGAGTACTACAACCTGCAGGGTGTACGCGTAGCCAACCCCGAGAACGGTCTCTATATCCGCGTCCAGGGCAAAAAGGCCACCAAGGTGCTTGTTCGCTAAATTTCCCTGAACATTAAGATTATCCCCATAGAGGGCCGGCGTATCGTGCGCCGGCCCTTTTTGCGGTAACGCTCATTTACGGTGCTAACGAACCCGTGGGTTCTCATCCCGTCACTCCACAAAAAAAGCAGCCCGAAGGCTGCTTTTTTGCGGAGAGGACGGGAGTCTTTTCCGCTTCGCTACGAAAGCGCTTCGCGATAACGAACCCGTGGGTTCTCATCCCGTCACTCCACAAAAAAAAGCAGCCTGAAGGCTGCTTTTTTGCGGAGAGGACGGGATTCGAACCCGTGGTAGGATTACTCCTACGGCAGTTTAGCAAACTGCTGGTTTCAGCCACTCACCCACCTCTCCATTGG
>SFLG01000091.1 GCA_004553485.1 Bacteroidales bacterium
ATGCCGTCGAGCATATCGGGCGTAATCGCGCCCTTCTGTGCCGGCGCCGGCATTACAGCGGCCAGCGCCGCCGTGAGCAGGAAGCAAAGTTTTTTCATTTTTATGTAGGTTTTTAGGCTTTAGGCTTTGGGTTTAGACTTTCACCCTTATATTTTCATCCTTATACTTTAGTCCAAAGGCTTCTGTCCCCGGACTATGCCGGGATGGCTTTCGGACTGATTACGGGTCGGGGTCGTGTTGGCGGTCGAAATTGGTTTTTTGGTTGATTTTTAGCAAAAGTAGTAAAATTTTTTATCAAAAAAATATTGCTGGAGACGGAAATTATCCGTAACTTTGCAACAGAAGGGTCGAAGTATCGCCTTTCGTGTCAGATAGAAATATGCCCTACGGCAGATTGCTGACAGATATACACGTTTTCTAAATCAATTATCCGCACCGTGAAGATTTTCCGCTACATCGTTGTTGCGCTGGCTGTTGCCCTCTCGGCATCGGCGGCTTACGCCGTCCCCGAGCCTGCTGCCGCCGAGCGTGCCGAGGTTGCCGCCCAGCCCACGGTGAAGGTCGTGCGCGGCCACGTGGAAATCAACCTCCCCGGCGAAGAAAGCAAGCAGGTATATGTTTATGCCCTGACCGGCCAGCTGGTGAAAACCGTGACGGCGCACCCCGGCGTCACCGTCCTCGACCTCCCCGCCGGCTACTACATCGTCAAGTGTGACGGTCTGTCGCAGCGCGTGATAGTGCGTTGAGGCTGCCCGGCCGTCGCCACCCCTGTACCATGGACGGCTCCGCTCCCACAGGGAGTCGCAGTCAAAGAGGGCCGGCAGCGTCAGCTTGGATTTGAGTTGTCAGCAGCAGTCCTCCATTCCCCTCAGAAAATTATGCTCACGGGCCTCTTGATGGAGGCCTTGTTATTGCTCCGAAGATTATTACTCGGAATTTTTTGCTCAGAAGACTTCACTAAGAAAAATTTTACTCCGAAGATTTTTGCTCATAAAATTTAATGATAATCGGCTCTTGAATTCCCGCAGCGCGGGTTGACGGGTGCGATTTACATAACCAAAAAACACAAGTTAATGAAATACCTTATTACCACTATGTCCGTGATAGCTCTTTCGGTCGCAGCCCCGGCTGTCGCACAGACCATCGACGCCGTCACCGCTCATACGACGGCACCGACCTCGGTGTCACTGTCGCCAACGGCGTCACCCGTTTTGCCCTGTGGAGCCCCGAGGCCCAGGCCGTGCGTCTCAACCTCTACGACACCGACCGCAACACCGCGGCGGTGAAGCACATCGACATGACCCTCACCGACAACGGCGTATGGCGTGCCTCCGTCCCCGAAAACCTGACGGGCAAGTTCTATACCTTTAACGTCCGCCACGACGGCAAGTGGCTCGCTGAGACTCCCGGCGTATGGGCCAAGGCCGCCGGCACCAACGGCCAGCGCGCCGCCATCATCGACTTCGCCGCCACCAACCCCGAGGGCTGGGCCGACGACCACGGGCCGCGCATCGACAACATCACCGACGCCGTCATCTACGAGATGCACCACCGCGACTACTCGATGCACCCCAACAGCGGCATCGTCAACAAGGGCAAGTTCCTGGCCCTCACCGAGCAGGACACCCGCACCCTCGCCGGCAGTCCCACCGGCATCGCCCACCTCAAAGACCTGGGCGTGACACACGTACACATCCTCCCCAGCTACGACTACAACAGCGTAGACGAGTCGCAGCTACCCTCCAACAACTACAACTGGGGCTACGACCCGTACAACTACAACACCCCCGAGGGCTCTTATTCAACCAACCCCGCCGACCCCACGGCGCGTGTGCGCGAGATGAAGCAGATGGTGAAGGCCCTCCACGACGTCGGCATAGGCGTGGTGATGGACGTGGTGTACAACCACACGTCGCAGAACGACGACTCTAACTTCAGCCTCACCGCTCCCGGCTACTACTACCGCCATCGTGCCGACGGCAGCTACAGCGACGCCTCGGGCTGCGGCAACGAGACGGCCTCGGAGCGCCAGCAGATGCGCAACTTCATCGTCAACTCCGTCGTCAACTGGGTCAAGGAATACCACATCGACGGCTTTCGCTTCGACCTTATGGCCATCCACGACATCGAGACGATGAACCAAGTCGCCGCCGCCCTCAAAGAGGTCAACCCCTCCATCTTTGTGTACGGCGAAGGCTGGACCGCCGGCGACTCGCCCCTCCCCGCCAAAGACCGCGCCCTCAAGGAGAATGTGTCGGCAATGCCTCAGGTAGCCGTCTTCTCCGACGACATCCGCGACGCCGTCAAAGGCCACTACAGCAACGCCGAGGACCGCGGTTTTGCCACCGGTAAACCCGGCAACGAGGAAACCGTCAAAATCGGCATCGTCGCTTCCACCGCCCACCCGCAGGTCGACTACAGCAAGGGCAACAACTCGAAGTTTGCCTACGCCACCGCCCCCACGCAGATCATCAACTACGTATCGTGCCACGACGACCTCACCCTCACCGACAAGCTGGCCAAGTCGATGCCCGGCAGCACCGAGGCCGACCGTCAGCGCGCCGCCCGCCTGGCGCAGACCATCGTCTTCACCAGCCAGGGCACGCCGTTCATGTTTGCCGGCGAGGAGGTCTTCCGCGACAAAAAAGGCGTGCACAACTCGTACAAGTCGCCCGACTCGATCAACGCCATCGACTGGACCCTGCTGGAGAAAAACGCCGACCAGAACGAGTACTACCGCCAGCTGATACGTCTGCGCAAGAGCCATCCCGCCTTCCGCATGACCACGGCCGACGCCATCGCCCGCAACCTCGTCTTCGACAAGGTCGACGCTCCCAACCTTATCAGCTATAGCCTCAAAAACAACGCCAACGGCGACCCGGAAAAAGAAATCAAGGTGATTTTCAACGGCTCGGACAAGGACGCCGTCGTGAAAATTCCCAAGGGCATCTGGCGCGTGATAGCCCGCGACGGCCGCCTCAACGCCGACGGCCTCACCGATGCCGACGGCAAGCCCATGGAGATAAAAGGCGGCAAGGTGACCGTAGAGCCCACCTCGGCCCTCATCCTGTTCAGAAAGTAATCGTCCAAAATAAGCAAAATAACGCACGGCGCACGCAATAAAACGGATGCTCCGTGCGTTATTGCATTGCGAAAGCTATAAACTTAAGAACGGGCTCTTAGAAAAAACCGCAACATAACGGAGGGCAGTGCCTACGCACACCCTTCCCGCATATCAAAATACGCAATGAAAAAGACCTTATTCACGGCCTCTCTGGCCTGTCTGGCTATTCTGGCTTTAGCGGCCAAAAAGACAGATGACCCGGTGCTGATGACAGTAAACGGCAAGCCGGTGCACAAAAGCGAGTTTGAGTATCTTTACCACAAGAACAACACCCAGCAGCTGCAGCCCCAGACGGTGGACGAATATATGAAGATGTTCGTCGACTACAAGCTCAAGGTTGCCGACGCCGAGAAAAACGGCCTCGACACAATGAAGAGCTACGTTGACGAGCTTGACAGATACCGCGCCGACCTGGCCAAGCCTTACATGACCGACTCGACGGTGTACAAGGACCTCGTGCGCGAGGCCTACGACCACGCCGTCAGGGATGTGAAGGTGTCGCACATAATGTTTGCCCCCGGCCAGAACGCCGAGGACACCAAGCGCCAGGAGCAGCTGGCCGACTCGGTGCGCAACGCACTGCTTGCCGGCGCCGACTGGGACGATGCCGCAGCCCGTTTCAGTGTCGACATGGGCACCAGCCGCAACGGCGGCTCGATGGGCTGGCTCCCCGCAGGGCGCTTCCCCTGGGCCTTTGAGAAGGCCTCGTACGACACTCCCGAGGGCGGCCTTTCGCCCGTTGTCAACTCGGGCTTCGGCTTCCACATCGTGCGCGTCGACGCCACCCGCCCCTCGCGCGGCGAGGTTCGCGCCAGCCACATCCTCAAGCTGACAATGAACAAGACTCCCGAGGAGCAGGCCCGCGCCAAGCAGCAGATCGACTCCATCTACAACGTCCTCAAGGCCGGTGCCGATTTCGCCGAGGTGGCAAAGGCCGAGAGCGAGGACGGTTCGGCTCAGAGCGGTGGCGACCTGGGATGGTTCGGCTCCGGCATGATGGTCGCCGAGTTCGACTCGACAGCCTTCGCCCTCCCCACCGACGGTCTCTCCGAGCCCATCCAGACCCGCTTCGGCTGGCATATCATCAAAAACACCGGCCACAAGCCCGTACCGAGCTTCGACGAGATGAAGCCTGACCTCGAGGCAATGATCGCCAACTCGGAGCGCGCAATCCAGCCCGAGCAAGCCTTCCTTGACAAGATATCCAAAGAGTACGACTCGAAGATACTGCCCGACGGCGTGGCAAAAGTCGAGGCCCTCATCGCCGCCAACCCCGGCGGTTACGACAGCGTGGCCATCGAGGCTCTGCGCGTCAGCGACATCCCCGTCATCGAGGTCAACGGCCGAAAAGTTCCCGTATCGACAATCATGGACCACGTCGCCGTCACCATGGACAAGTCGGTCAACGGCGGTATGGTGGTGATAAACAAGGCCATCAGTGACATGCTGCCCTACGAGACCGCTCAGGAATACCGCGACAACCTTGTCAACATCAACGCCGACTACCGCAACCTGGTCAACGAGTATCGCGACGGCATCCTGCTGTTCGACATCTCCAACCGTCGCGTCTGGGAGGCTGCCACCAAGGACAAGAAGGGCCTTGAAGAGTATTTCCGTGCCCACAAGGACCAGTACAAATGGGAAAAGCCCAAATACAAAGGCTTCATCGTCTTTGCTCCGGACGACTCCACCGCCAACGTCGCCCGCCAGTGGGCCGAGAGCCAGAAGCTCGAGCTCGACCCCTCGACCTTTGCCGAGAAGATGCGCAAGCAGTTCAACCGCAAGATACGTGTCGAGCGCATCATAGCCGCCGAGGGCGACAACCCCATCAGTGACTACCTGTTCTTTAACGGCCCCGCCCCCGACACCTCCAAGCTCTCGTGGCCCTCGTTCTTCGGCTATGCCGGACACCTCGCCACCCAGCCCGAGGAGGCCATCGACGTCCGCGGCGCCGTCACCACCGACTACCAGAACGCCCTCGAGGCAGCCTGGCTCGACGAAATCCGCAAAGCCTATCCCGTCAAAATCAACAAAAAAGTTGCCAAGTCCCTGAAATAACCGGCAACATAATATGACAAAGAATACAAAAAGAGCGGCTACTACACCTTCCCCAACCGCATCGATGTAACCTCGCAGCTCACCCCGCCGTCGCGCTACGAGCAAATATGGCTGATGCAGATAGAGGAACACAATGACTCCGCGTTCAACTACATAAAGGAATACATCCGAAACTTCGAGCCGAATTTCTCGCTGTACACGGTGACGAAAGACGACCGCATCGAAGTCGGCCGACGGATAGACGACATTGTCAAGAGCCTCACCATACATAAGGATTTGTTCTATGCACGGATAAAGAAGTCGTTCAAACAGAAATTCATCCCCAACGACGAGACCCAAGCTTATAGGGTATACAATGTCGACTTCAGTCAGTCTGTTCCCGTCACGCTGGTCACCAATGCCCAATAAGCATGACCATTAATATAAAAATGAAATAAAACCAATAGAACTATGAAAGAGAACCGCTTTTCGATGCTGGCCATGCTCTGCATAGCCACCTTTATCACCGCTCTCGTTCTATCATGCTCGGGCAGTGACACCCCACCACCGCCACCGACCCCACCTACGCCCCCGATTCCCGGGGCAACGACCAACAATCCAGCCTGTTTCCTGAAAGACAAGGAGAAACTGAACACCATCTACACGATGAAGGACCTGGACGGTACGGGACGCCTCTACGAAGTAAACTACACCGCCGACTACAAACTCGACGAAGCCCTCGAGGCCAATATCTCCAGTACGATGGGGCTCTTAGGCTTCGTGCAGCATAATCTCTTCGATAGTGTGCCGGAACCTCCCACCAACAACACATTGTCTGTCCTGCCCGGATGCAGCGCCTTCGCAGTACCCGACCCGCAGGGCAACAGTTATCAGATGGGACGCAACTATGACTTCCTGCATAGAGTTAAAATCAGCGGTACCGACAAATACGCCTACGTCCCCATCTCGGCCTTCATTGTCCGCACGGCTCCCGCCGGCAAGAAAAAATCCATCTCCTTCGTCGACGGCCTGAACTTCGGCTACTATCAAGGTGCCTGCAACAACGACACTACCG
>SFLG01000092.1 GCA_004553485.1 Bacteroidales bacterium
GGCGATGCACAAAGGTACATAAATTTGCGATAAAAACAACAGGCCGGCGCTATCGGTTATGCGTCGGCCTGTTGTTTGACTGTAAATTATTGTGCTTGGGCGTCGCCTCAGGCTGTTATGCGCTTGACGTAGCTGCCGTCGCGGGTGTCGATTTCGACAGAGTCGCCTTCGTTGACGAAGAGGGGCACACGAACCTCGGCGCCGGTCTCGAGAGTGGCGGGCTTGAGGGTGTTGGTGGCGGTGTCGCCCTTGATGCCGGGTTCGGTGTAGGTGACCTTAAGAACCACCTTGGTGGGCATTTCGGCAAAGAGGATGGTGTTGGTCGATGCGTCGCTGACAACCTCTACGGTGTCGCCTTCTTTCATGAAATCGGCGCCGGTTACCATTTCCTTGTTGATAGGCACCTGCTCAAAGGTTTCGTTGTTCATGAAGATGTCGTCCTGTCCGTCGTTGTAGAGGAACTGATAGGGGCGACGCTCTACGGATACGTCCTCGAGTTTCTCGCCGATGTTGAAGCGGCGCTCGAGCACGCGGCCGTCAACCACGTTCTTCAGTTTGGTGCGCATGAAAGTGTTGCCCTTACCGGGTTTTACATGCAGGAAGTCGATGCAGAAGTACAGGCTATTGTCCATACGGATGCAGGTTCCGATTTTGATGTCCTGAGCGTTAATCATATATCTTGTGTTATAATGTAATTAGTTGCAGATTTTATCTGTTTGGGCACGCCGGCCCGGCGACCCTGTCGGCCCACCTGTCGGTTTGCGACCGCGAAGTTAGCAAAAATTTCGCTTATATACAAACTTTTATGCAAATCCGGGCCTCGACATTACTGCTTGTGGATGCGGAAGATGGTGCCTTCGATGAGCGAGACAAAGATGTCGCCGCCGGTGGGGTCGACGTCTATGCCGTTGATTTCGCTCACTCCGACAGGCAGGCTCCACAACACTTTACGGGCCTGCGGGTCGACGGCGGTGACGATGCCGCGGCGGCTGCCGGCATATACCACGCCGTCCTTCTCGACGACGATGCAGGGCGCGTGCTCGTAGCCAAGGCCCATATCGACGGTCCACAGCTCGTCGAAGGTGTCGCCGGCGGTCGATACGGCCACAAGCTCGCCGTCCATGGTCTTTGCGTAGGCGCGCGTGCCGTCCTCGCTGACGCCGAGGGCCTCGCGGTAGCGATGGCTCTTGTCGCGCCATAGCTGACGGCCCGTGCGGCGGTCGATGGCGGTCATATAGCGGTCGGGGGCGACGATAATCACTTTGTCGTCGGTGACGACGGGGACGACATTGCCCGGGCCGAGCATATTGGCTGTCTTGCCGTTGTTCCACACCCACTTCAGACGTCCGTCCTTGAGCGAGACGCAGCGCAGGTTGGTGTCCCAGGCGCCGAAGATGACGTCGTCGCCGTCGACAACGGGAGCGGCCTGGCAGTAGTTGAACAGCGAGTCGTAGCTCCACACCAGCTTGCCGTTGCGCGGGTTGCGTCGTTCGAGGCGCTTGTATCCGCCCTGGATGTAAGCTTTGCCGTCGGCGGTGAGCAGGCCGTCGGCAACGTACGGGCCTTCCTTCGATTTCAGTGTCTTTACCGGCTTGCCATCGGCGGTGACGAACATTATGCCTGTGGCGGTGGGCACGGCCACTTTTCCGGGGGCGGTCACCACAGGACGCGAGAAGAGCGAGGCGCCGGTGGGGATGCTCCAGCGCAGACGTCCGTCGCCCTTGCCCACGGCGCGGGCCTGGCCGAGCGAGTTGCCGAAGTAGACGTTGTCCTTGTCAAAGCCCAGGCGTGTGAACACCGAGGCCGAGTCGGCCCACAGGCGTGTCACCTCCCACCCTTCGGGCGAGGTCCACTCGCCCGACTTGTTGTCGGCCAAGGGCTTGTGCGACGTGTTGACGGCAAAGGCGAATTTGGGGACGGCGGCCTCGCCGATGTTCTTGTTGTAGAAATGTATCCACTCGGGACCCACCTCGACGACGGCGTAGCCGGGCTTGCCGTCGCGCATGTCCAGGGCACGCGTCATGGCGCCGGGGATGCCGCCGATGTCGTAGGGCTTCCAGGTGTGGTAGTGGCCGTTGATGTGGCCGATGACGGGATAGTCGAGAAGCACCGACGCGTAGTCGCGCCAGTTGTCGAGGTCGTCCTGTATGGGGTAGTGGTTGAACGACAGCACCTTGTAGCCCGGCTTGGCCTTCTCGGCCAGCGTGCTGCGCAGCCAGTGCAGGTCTTCCTGCTTGATGTGGCCGTCGCCCATCTTCATATACGGGCCGCAGTTGATGCCCACTATCACCAGCGAGTCGACGGTGGCGACGAAGCGGTCGCCGCCGAAGGTGTCGACAAATGTCTTGGTGGCCGACTGGCTCCAGTTGTTCTCGTGGTTGCCCGGCAGAACGTACAGCGGCAGTGTTATGCCGTCAAGGATTTCCTTGATATTGGCGATTTCTTTGTCGCTGCCCTCATTGGTGAGGTCGCCGTTGACCACGACAAAGTCATAGTCCCCGCCGTTTATATCGCGCACGGCGTCGCGCAAAGCTTTGTCGTTGGCGTTTCCGGGAGTGACGTGCACATCGCTGAGCACGGCAAAACGTTGGGCCTGTGCCACGGTGCCGAGGCTAAGTGCCATCGCCGCCGCAAAATACTTAAATTTCATTATTGTGCAAGTTTAATTATGTGACTATGGTATTATTGTACAGGTATATTAATATGTGACGGATCTATTATTTTTAGTCCGTAGGGTTAATCTGTCGTAAAGGTAATAATTTTTTTGTACATTTGCATAACCTATGGCAAAGATTGAACACGAGACCGTACTGCGCATCCTCGACACGGCCAACATCGTCGAGGTGGTGAGCGATTTTGTCACGCTTAAAAGGCGCGGCACGGGGTACATAGGCCTGTGCCCCTTCCACAACGAGCGCACGCCGTCGTTCTCGGTGTCGCCCTCGCGCAACATCTGCAAGTGCTTCAGCTGCGGCAAAGGCGGCTCTCCCGTCAACTTCCTGATGGAGCTGGAGGGTATGTCGTATGCCGAGGCCCTGCGCTGGCTGGCAAAGAAGTACGGCATCGAAATCAAGGAGCGCGAGATGACCGACAAGGAGCGCACCGACGCCGCCGACCGCGAGTCGATGCTCGCCGTCAACGACTTTGCCATGCGCTTCTTCGAGAACTACATGCAGGACAGCGCCGAAGGGCGCGACGTGGGCCTGGCATACTTCCGCGAGCGCGGCATCAGCGACGCCTCGATACGCAAGTTCCACCTTGGCTTCAGCCCCGAGGACAGCACGGCCCTGTACAAAGCCGCCACGTCCAAGGGCTACAAAGAGGAGTTCCTGCTCAAGACAGGTCTCTGCATGGCCGGCCAGCACGGCGTCTACGACCGCTTCCGCGCCCGCGTCATCTACCCCGTCCACGGACTGAGCGGACAGGTGGTGGCCTTTGGCGGACGCACGCTGCGCACCGACAAGAAGATGGCCAAGTACGTCAACTCGCCCGAGTCGTCGGTATACAGCAAGAAGCGCGAGCTCTACGGCCTCTTCCAGGCCCGCCAGGCCATCACCCGCAACGACAAGGTCATTCTTGTCGAGGGATACATGGACGTCATTTCGATGCACCAGAGCGGTGTGGAGAACGTGGTGGCGTCGTCCGGAACGTCGCTCACCGACGAGCAGGTTGTTCTGCTGCGACGCTTCACCAAAAACGTGACGGTGATTTACGACTCGGACAGCGCCGGCATCAAGGCTGCCCTCCGTGGCGTGGATATGCTGCTCGGGGCCGGGCTCAACGTCAAGGTGCTCTTACTGCCCGACGGCGACGACCCCGACTCGTTTGCCCAGCACCACAGCAACGAGGAGGTCAAGCAATACCTCGACACGCACGAGACCGACTTCATCAAGTTCAAGAGCGAAATTCTGCTCAAGGACGCTGCCGACGACCCGCTGCAGCGCGCCCGCGCCATCGCCGACATCGTCAAGTCCATCTCGGTCATCCCCGAGCCCATCACGCGCATCGAATATATAAATATGTGTGCGCGCGACTTCGGGCTCAGCGACAAGGTGCTCTCGCAGCAGCTTGCCGTGTTTATGGCACGCAACGAGGAGGAGCGCGAAAAAGAGCGCCAGCGCCGCAACGCCGCCCGCACGCTCCAGCACCCGATAGGCGGCTCCGCCAATGCCGAGGCCGACGCCCCGGCCACCGACGAGGCCGACACGCCGGACGACAAGCCACTCGCCCAGCCCGACGAGGCCCTGCGGCGCGCCGTCTCCGGCCAGCAGGCGGGATCTGCCGGCGGAGCCTCGCGCTCAAAACGACAGAACTACCTCGGCCCCTTCGAGAAGGAGCTGATGCGGTATGTCCTGCGGTACGGGCTGATGTACCTCTGCGACCGGATAACGGAGGAGGGCGACACGGTGCCGATGTCGGTGCTCGAGTACATCGACTTGCAGCTCCGCGACGACTCCATCGAATTCTGCAACCCGCCCTACCTGCACCTGTGGTCGAGGATGTGCGGGATAGCCTCGGGCACATGGGCCGGCGACTTTGCCGCCGAATGTGACCGCCTGGCCGTCGACCGCCAGCACCGCCTGGACGAGGGCATCGACGCAATCCGCGCCGACGGAACGAGCATCGCCGATATGGAGAAACGCGAGAAGGAGCTCAACGAACGCCTCGACGCCGAGCAGCAGCAGGCGCAGATGCAATATGCCCGCCACTACGCCGAGCGCATCCTCTGCTCTGACCCCGACTCCGAGATACGCGCCCTGGCCACCGAACTGGCCGACGACCGCTACACGCTGTCGAAGGTGCACACCAAATTCCAGAAAATCGAGACGGAGGAAGAACGCCTCACCGAGCTTATCCCGCGCTCGCTATCCGAGCTGAAGAACGCCATCCTCACCTGCAACATCGACGACGCCCGCGAGCGCCTGCGCTTAGCCTCACAGAACGGCGACGACATCGCCCCCATCCTGGCCGAGATAGCGCAGCTCAACGTCATCAAAAACTCCTTTGCCCACGTCCTCGGCGACCGCATCATCACACCCGGCCATCCCTAAGCCAAAATAATTGAACACACAAACACATCCTCCACATAAATCACATAAAAAAATCGAGGCTGTGTCAAAATAGGCGCAGCCTCTTTTTTATAACATGCTGAAAAACATAAAACAAAGCCCTGACTTTCACAAGCCGGGGCTTTGTCATGTCAAA
>SFLG01000093.1 GCA_004553485.1 Bacteroidales bacterium
TCCATCACCTTGGCGCAGATGCACTGTATCAGCCACTTGACGGCGGGGACGCCCATGCCGATCCAGATGGCAAAGGCATAGAACGAACCGGCAAAGGCATAGTCGCGCTCACGCGGCTGGCCCGGCGGCTGGTTGAGGTAGAGTACGATGGCAATACCCGTCATAAAGAACAGGAAGAAGACTACCCAGAACTGCTCGATGCCGCGTGTGGCGTTGACGTGGCGGCGGCTCATCGACTGCCATGCTATGCCCAGGATGCCGAGCAGCAGGGGCAGCATGTAGAAGACATTGTGGCCGGGGTTGTCCTTGCCGTACTCGTCGGGCAGCTTGTCCTGGTTGCCCAGACGGGCGTTGTCGATGGCGGGGATGCCGCTGATCCAGTTGCCCAGGTACGGCTCGCCGTTGCCGCACATATCGTTCTGGCGGCCGGCGAAGTTCCACATGAAGTAGCGCCAGTACATGTGGTTGAGCTGGTAGTTGAGGAAGTAGCGCAGGTTAACCATAAACCCGGGCTTCCACACCTCGGCGACGTACTCGCCGCCATTGCTCAGGGTACCCTGCGAGATGTCCGTCGAGTTGTTTATGTAGGGGCGCAGCTCGTTTTCAAAGACGATGCCGGTGCCGTATATCTGCGCACGGTCGGCCCACTGCCGGCGCACATCCTGAGGTATGGCGCTCATGTCGGGGTTCTCGTGCTCGGCCCAGCTGTAGTAGCTCTTCTGCTTGTCCGGGGCGTACATACGGGTGAAGAGCATCTTGAAGTCGGGAGCGTACTCGTACTGCGTGTGGTGCTCCTCAAGGACATATTTGTCGGGCTGGCCGGGGTCGGTCTTCACCACCTTGGCATAGCCGTCGGTGCCGTTGTCGATGACCTCGCCGTTCTCGTACATGAAGCCGCCGAAGGGCTGCAGAACGGGATAGCCTGCCTCGTCGACCTCGACGTAACGGATGATGTTGCCGTCAGGACCCTGATCCTCTTTCCAGTCAATCTCCTCGGCGACAGTCTGTCCGTAGAACAGAGGACGCTCGCCGTACTGCTTGCGGTTGAGGTAGGAGGCCAGGGCGAACACGTTGTCGGGCGAGTTCTGGTTCATGGGCGTGTCGGCGCTCGAGCGTATGAGCAGCAGGGCGTACGACGAATATCCCACGAAGATGACGAAGATGCTGAGGATGATTGTGTTGAACACGCGCACGGGGACGCGCTTGCAGAACTTCCACAGCCATATTGCCAGTCCGGCGAGAAGCAGGATGGACAACCACAGCGAGTCGCCGCCGATGAGGGTGATGCCCGAGAGGGCTATGCTGACGAATATCGACAGCTTCATCATCGCTATCGTGCGCTGGCGGTAGAGCTCGCATATTGTCCAGATAAAGACGCCCACAAGGAGCACGGCGTAAACCAGCACGCCCGAGTTATAGGGCAGGTGCAGACCGTTGACAAACAGCAGCTCGAACCACTGTGCCTCGCCGATGATGCCGGGAACAAGTCCGTAGAGGATAAAGCCCACTATCACCGCCGACAGCAGCAGCGCCAGCAGCGAGCCCTTGACGTTGGCGGCCTTGACCTTCTTGTAATAGAACACCAGCACTATTGCGGGAATGCACAGCAGGTTGAGCAGGTGCACGGCAATCGAGACGCCGATGACGTATGCTATCAGCACCAGGTAGCGGTCGCTGTGGGGCTGGTCGGCGCGGTTTTCCCATTTCAGTATCAGCCAGAACACCAGGGCGGTGCAGAACGACGAGAAGGCGTAAACCTCGCCCTCGACCGCCGAGAACCAGAATGTGTCGCTCCAGGTATAGGCCAGGGCGCCGCACATGCCGGCTCCCATGATGAGGATGGTCTTCATCAGGGAAATTTCGGTGGCGTCGTCACGCACGGTGAGCTTGCGCACAAGGTGGGTTATCGTCCAGAACAGCAGCAGGATAGTGCCTGCCGACAGCAGCGCCGACATTGAGTTGACGGCGATGGCGGCGTGTTGGGCCGTGCCTCCGAAGAGGGTGACGAAGAAGCGCGCCGTGAGCATGAAAATCGGGTTGCCCGGCGGATGGCCTACTTCGAGCTTATAGCCCTGTGTGATGAACTCGGGACAATCCCAGAAGCTGGCGGTAGGCTCGAGGGTGAGCAGATAAGTGACCGCGGCGATGACGAACGCAGTCCAGCCCAGGATGTTGTTGATTAAGTTGTAGCGTTTCATTTAAAAACTCGGTGATATTGGCTTCAGGCGGCTTCGGCCGCGACGGCACGGCAGGGCGAAAATTCCGTCACGGGGCTGTCTGTCAACTTGCAAAGTTAGCAACAAATCCGCAATAACGCCAAGCATTAACAAACATTTGGCGCCATTCAATAAAAAATGTTAACGATAATTTTCGCCGTCCGCCGCCCGTCCTGTCGCGTCCGACAAAACCTCAGCAGCGAGCTAACATACTATCAATAAACACCTAACACCCGATTACGCCAAGTCGCACGTCTCCGCATAGGTCCTCTCCATCCAATCGCGAATTTGCATTAATTAACCTAAGCACCATCATCCCCGCCGCCCCGTAAGGCCCTTGCGGGAGGCTGCACGGTGCCGTTTATGGCCGCTCTTATTGGCGTATATGTAAAATAATGAGTACTTTTGTACCAAAAATAAGATTTAGCAATGAAAAAGACAGTATTGGTGACCGGCGGTGCCGGTTTCATTGGCTCGCACGTCACCGTCGAGCTCATAAACGCAGGATACGATGTCGTCGTTGTCGACAACCTCACCAACAGCGACGGCAAGTCGCTCGACGGCGTAGAGGCCATCACGGGTGTCCGTCCCCCCTTCTACAAGGTCGACACCTGCGACGCCGTGGCCCTGGCCAAGGTCTTTGAGGCACACCACATCGACTGCGCCATCCACTTCGCCGCCTACAAGGCTGTGGGCGAGAGCGTTGCCGAGCCCATGAAGTACTACATGAACAACATGCTGTCGTTTATGAACCTCATCGAGGCCATGCGCCGCCAGGGCGGCCGCGCCAACGTGCTGTTCTCGTCGTCGGCTACCGTCTACGGCGAGCCCGACGCCTGCCCCGTCACCGAGGCCAGTCCCCGCAAACCCGCCACCTCGCCCTACGGCAACACCAAACAGATGGCCGAGGACGTGCTGCGCGACTGCTGCGCCGCCTACGACGGCTTCTACGGCATTGCACTGCGCTACTTCAACCCCGTGGGCGCCCACCCCAGCGCACTCATCGGCGAGCTGCCCATCGGCGTGCCCAACAACCTCGTCCCCTTCATCACACAGACCGCCGCCGGCATACGCGAGTGCCTCACCGTCTTCGGCAACGACTACCCCACCCCCGACGGCACCTGCCTGCGCGACTTCATCGATGTCGTAGACCTGGCAAAGGCACACGTCAGCGCCGTCGACCGCATGACCGGCGAAAAGATGGACACCAAATACGAAATTTTCAACATCGGCACCGGCCGTCCCCTCAGCGTGCTCGAGCTGATTTCGGCCTTCGAGAGCGCCAACGGCGTCAAGGTAAACTGGAAATTCGGCCCGCGCCGCGCCGGCGACACCACGGAGGTATGGGCCGACCCGACCCGTGCCAACAAGTGCCTTGGCTGGAAAGCCGAACGCTCGATCGACGACACCATGCGCTCGGCCTGGGCCTGGCAAAAGCACCTCGACGGCTGCTGAGCCGGTTCCTCCACTCCCCGGCCCGCACCTCGGCGGCACAGTTTGGGCCGCCGGGCCTCTTACAGCGAATACTTAGAGACGATATATGAAATTTGAAGATCTGGACCTCAGCGACGAGGTCCTCGACGCACTGTGGGACATGCACTTTGACGAGTGCACACCCATCCAGGAAAAAGCAATCCCCGAAATTTTGGCCGGCCGCGACCTCATTGCCTGCGCCCAGACCGGCACCGGCAAGACGGCGGCCTACCTGCTGCCCGTAATCAGCAAACTGTACACCGAAAACGCCCCCACCGACGCCATCAACTGCGTGGTGATGGCCCCCACACGCGAGCTGGCGCAGCAGATCGACCGCCAGATGGAGGGCTTCTCATACTTCCTCCCCATCAGCTCGGTCGCCGTATACGGCGGCACCGACGGCAAGACCTTTGCCCAGCAGCAGCGCGGCCTCAAGCTCGGCGCCGACGTGGTGATAGCCACCCCGGGACGCCTGCTGGCGCACCTGCAGATGGGCTACGTCGACCTCAGCAAGGTCTCCTTCTTTGTCCTCGACGAGGCCGACCGCATGCTCGACATGGGTTTTTACGACGACATCATGCAGGTTGTCAAGCACCTGCCCGCACAGCGCCAGACGCTGCTGTTCTCGGCAACCATGCCCCCGAAAATCCAGAAACTGGCAAAGACCATCCTCACCGACCCCGCCGAGATAAAGCTGGCGGTGTCGAAGCCCGGCGAGAACATCGACCAGTCGGCGGTGGTATGCTACGAGACGCAGAAACTGTCGGTGCTGAAGCACCTCTTCGACAACTTCCACAAAAAGCGCGTCATCGTCTTCGCCGCCTCGAAGCTCAACGTCAAGGACCTGACGCGCACCCTGCGCCGCGACAAGTACAACGTGGCCGAGATACACAGCGACCTTGAGCAGGCGCGCCGCGACGAGGTGATGCACGATTTCCGCTCGGGCCGCGTCGACATCCTCATCGCCACCGACATCGTTGCCCGCGGCATCGACATCGACGACATCAGCATGGTTGTCAACTACGACGTGCCGCGCGAGGCCGAGGACTACGTGCACCGCATCGGCCGCACCGCCCGCGCCGGCGCCGACGGCAAGGCCGTCACACTCGTGGGCGACAAGGACCGCCGCGCCTTTGCCGAGATTGAGCGCTTCCTGGGCAAGCCCGTCCGCCGCGAAGAGCTGCCCGAGGGCCTGGCCACCGCCCCCGCCGCGTCGTCGCGCGACACCGCCGGCGCACCCTCACGCAACGGCAAGCGCCGCCAGGGCCCGCGCCGTGGCAAAGGCAACGGCGCCAGGCCCGCCGCCGAGGGCAAACCCGCAAACAACAACGCCGAGGGCACCAAACCCGCTGAGGCAAAGGCCGTAAGCAACAACGCCGAGGGCAACAGAACCGCCAACGGCAAGCCCCGACGACGCCATCACCGCCCCAAATCGGGCGGCGGCAAGGTCAAGGATGGAAGCGACAGGCAATAGCCTCCGCCCCAGGCCA
>SFLG01000094.1 GCA_004553485.1 Bacteroidales bacterium
CCGCTGCAAAATGCGGTTGATGGGGGGAGGGACGGTTGGGGGAGGGTCAGAACTGGAGGGTGACGCCGAGGAGGCCGTGGATGGTGCCGGGTGACTGGATCTGGGGGGTGATGTTCCAGCGGCGGCAGAGGAGGTTGTCGAGGTCGGCGAAGATGGTGAAGACGGGGGTGAGGGCGTAGTCGGCGCGGAAGTGGAGGTTGCTGACGTTGCGCAGCGAGACGGTGGTGATGTCCCAGTAGGCGAAGTTGAGAAGAACGTCGGTGAGGGCGTATTGCTGCGCGGTGTACATATTTGCGCGACGGCCGGTGCGCCACTGCCAGTCGATGTTTATCTGCAGGGGCGAGATGGGCTTGACGGTGAGGGTGGCGCCGATGACGGACTGTGCGCGGTCGCGCCACTGCCAGTATCCGCCGTCTCCAGCGTCGTGGCTGGCGATTTCGGCCGAGGCGCTGACTTTTACGATGTCGCGCCAGTTGTAGGTGAGGCGCAGGCCACCGTGGACGCCGTCAAAGTCGCGCACCTCCATGATGTCGAAGGCGGGGGTGGTGCGGTAGGCCTCAGAGCCGGGGTGCAGGTCGAGGCCGCGAGTGTCGCCGGCAAAGACGATGCCGTTGCCGTACCAGTTGTCGGCGTTGGACAGGCCGCCCCACAGCTCGGCGCTGAAGCCGGCGACGGGACCGACGTTGATGCCCAGGGTCCAGTCGAAGTAAGACGAGTGGCGGTACGAGACATTGCCCTGCAGCCACGGGTTGACCTGCCACATCTGCGCCAGGGTGTTGCTTACGGCGTCGCCCTTGACCTGAGTCCAGAGGGCAAACATCTGCGAGGGGGCGTATTCGGCCCGTACATCCGGCATGAGGTAAGTGTCGTTGCCTTCGCCCACGCCGATGGGCAGGTTGATGCCCAGCTCAAGGTTGACCTTGTCGAGGTTGAGGCGGTAGGACGGGCGCACGCGCACAAAGCCGCGGGTGACGCCGCCGCTGCTGTAGTAGTAGAGCATGGCGGGGTAGTCGACGGTGCCGGCGGCATCGGACACGAGGCCGGGGGCGAAAGTGCCGTCGCGGCTTATCGACTGCAGGTCGGCGTTGACGCCGATGCCCCAGCTGTGGCTTTTCCACAGACGGCGGTAGCCCAGGTCAAACCCGAAGGTTGTCTCGCTGATGGATTTGTCGGCGCGGGGGTCGGTGTGGGCGGGGTCGTTGAAAGCCGCCATCTTTGCCACCGGCAGGTTTTTGCCGTAGCCGAAGTTGCCGACGTTGGCGCCGATGCGGTAGAGGTTTTTGCCCGCTTTGCCGTCCCAGTTGACGCGCAGGCCAAAGTCGGTGGCCGTGCGGTCGTAGTCCTCGGCGATGTTGGGGAGTCGCCGGGCGTCAGCCATAAATCCGGCCGAGGCCGTCAGCCTTCCGCCCGAAAAGCCGAAGTCGCCGTCAAGGCCGATGCGGAAGTTGTTGTAGCGGTCCTGAATGCGCGCGTCGTCGCCGGTGTATCCGGCAATCTGCGACGAGTGCTGACGCCACGACGCGCCGTTATACTGCATCCATACGCCGGCATTGTGGCGTGCCGTGCGCAGCAGGTCGTATCCGGCCGAGGCGGCAAGGTTGAAAGCGGGGAGATAGCCCACGGCGGCATATCCGCGAAAGGGCTGCACCTCCAGTGTGTCGTTCCACGGAGCGGGCTCGAGCAGAGGCATCACGTGGCGCAGACGGCCCAGGCCGGTGTACTCGGCGGCGCGCAGGTCGGGCATCTTCATTGTCGGGGCGACTATCGACGGAGCCACCGATGTCGGACGCACCGCGGTGCGATGGGCGGGCTCAATCTCGCGGTTGACGATAATCTCTTTGCTGAGGGGCTGCTGTGCCTGTGCCACGACGGCTGTCAGTGCTGCGGCAAAAGCCGCTGTATATTTCATTTTCATTGCTGATTGGTATGACTCGGGAGTGGGATAAGGATTGAAAGTTCGTTATTTGGGCAGGCGCTCGTCAATCATGCTGAAGATGTCGGCTTCGGTGCCTGTGTAGTTTTCGCGTACGGCGCGTAGGATGTCGTCGGCCTCGTTGTTGCGTCCGAGGGCGCGGTAGGCGTCGGCCTGTGCGATGAAGCCGCGGGCGAGCCAGTATGCGTAGGGCGTCTCCGAGTTCGTGAAGGCCTCGGCCACCTGAGCGGCTTCGGCGGCCTTGTCGGCGTCGAGCAGAGCCTGTGCCAGGTAGACGGCGGCCATCGAGCCGTATACGTCGTCGGTCTCCAGGGCCAGGGGACGCCAGGTCTCTATCGCCGCGGCGTTGTCGCCTTTGAGCTGCTGTGCCAGGCCGAGCGAGAAGCCGGCCTCCGTCTTCACGCCGGGGCCGGCGGTGGACGAGGAGAGCAGAGCGTTGGCCGCGCCCTCCATCTCGTTGGGGCGGTTGAGCTCGCGTGCCGTGCGCATTATGCCTACGCGGGCCTCGTCGGCCAGGACGGGTGTCGAGGCGCGTTTTGCCAGCTGCTGCCAGTTGGCAAGAGCCTTCTCCCCGTTGCCGTGGGCCTGGTCGTAACGTGCCATAGTGGCAAAGGCCTGTTCGGCCGCCGCGTTGTCGGGCCAGTGCGACACAAGCTGAGAGGCGTAGGTGTAGACGTCGTCCTCGTTGCCGCGTGCACGGGCATCCTCGATGAGGTAGGTCAGCGCCTTGAGCGAGCTGCTGCCGTCGAGGCCGTAGCGCTCGAGGTATTTCTTCAGCAGCGCCGTTCCCTCGTCAGACAGATACTGGCGTTCGGCGCTCTCGAAGGCGAGTCTGTCGGCCTCGGAGGGGTCGAGGCGCGGCGCGTTGTGGATGCCGTTGATAAATGTCATGTAGCGGTCGAGCTCGCCGCGCGAGGCCATGATGCTCTTGAGCATCTCGGCACCCTGACGGCCCTCGTCGCTGGTGGGGTAGCCGCTGATGAGCTTCTCGTAGGTCTCTATTGCGGCGGGGATGTCGCCGTTGTCGGCCTGCGTCGCCGCCATCTGCAGGTAGGCGTTGCGGCCCTGCGTCGTGGCGGGATAATTGTCGATGAGCTCCTGCCAGGTCTCCATGGCGGCGGCCTTGTCGCCGGTGCGCAGCTGGGCCTCTGTCATCTCCAGTAGGGCGTCGGCCATCAGGGGCGACGAGGGGAACGACGCCTTGAGGCGGCGCAGACCGCTCAGCTTGGCGGCGAAGTTGCCGGCATAGCCCTGGATGACAGACTGCTGGAACAGCGGGTAGTCGCCCACTGCGGGGTCTGTCTCAAAGGCGCGGTTGTATGCCTCCGTGGCTTGGGCCCACTGCTTTTGGTAGTAGAGGCAGTCGCCCAGGCGCGACTCGGCGTCAGCGACGATGCTCTTGCCCAGGTTGCCCGGCTTTGCCGTCACGCGCTCAAAGCACGATTGGGCGGCGGGATAGTTGCGGATGCCCATAAAGGCGTATCCGAGGTCGTATTCGGCAACGGGGAAGTTGGCCGTGCGCTTGCCCTTGAGGTATCTGGACAGCAGCTCGATTGCCTTTTCGTATTTGCCCTGGCGCAGGTAGGCCTCGCCGAGCAACATCTCTGTCTCGGCGCCTATCTCGCCGTCGTGCGAGCGCAGGGCGTAGGCCTTTGTCAGCTGCTTCACGGCGGCGTCGGCGTCACCGGCGACGAGGTTGCGGGCGCCCAGGGTGTAGAGCACACGCTGCTTGGCCGACAGCACGCGGCTGTCGGGATTTTTCACGCGTTCGATGGCGGCAAGTGCGGCCTCGTAGTTGTTGTCGGTGACATAGCCGGTGATGATGTAGTCGCGCACATCGGCGGCGTGGGGGCTGTCGGGGAAGTCGCTGAGGAAGTTCTCGAAGGTGGCCACGCTCGAGCCAAAGGGCACCGAGCCGCCGCGGGTCTTTGCCACGGCGTAGTTGTAGTAGGCGTTTTCGCGTGCCTGGCGGTCGTGGTCGAGGCGCAGGGCGCGGTCAAAGGCCATGATGGCGCCGTCGGTGTCGTCGAGGTGCATCAGCGCCAGACCGAGGTAGAGGTAGGCGTTCTGGCCCATCGCCGAGTCGTCGGCCGTTACCGGGCGCAGCGCCTCGGCCGCTCCGGCATAGTCGCCTGACTGGTAGAGCGAAACGCCCAGGGCATAGAGAGCCGACACGGCGGGCTTGTCGACCGCCGCGATGTATTTGCGAAGGTAGGGTATTGCCGAGTTGCCGCTGCCGGCGACGAAGAGGCTCTCGCCCAGCACGCGGTTGGCCTCGAGGACATACTGCTCGGGCACGCCCTGGCGCTGCAGAAGGGCCTTGGCGCGGGTGAAAGCCTGCTGGTAGTTCTCCTCCTTATAGTCCATCTGCATCAGGTAGTAGTCGGCCATCAGGCCGGGCTCGGTGTTGAGGTTGCAGTCGAGGAAAGCCTTTCGGGCAGCGGTGTAATCGCCTTTGGCATAGAGGATATAGCCGAGGTAGAAGTCGGCGGCGTCACCGTACTTGCCGTCGCCCTTGAGGGCGGTGAAGATTTCGGCGGCACGGTCGGGCAGACCCAGTTTGAGGCAGGTGTAGGCCAGGCGGTACTTCAGGTCGGGCGCCAGTGACGGGTTTGCCAGCGACGCAGGGTCGAGCTCCTCGTAGAGTTTGAGCGCCTCGGCGTAGTGTCCCTGGGTGAAGAGGCAGTCGCCCATGGCCATGCGCACGTCGGTGCGTCCGGGGGCCGAGCCGTAGTCCTCGAGCCAGCGCTCGAGCAGGGCGTAGGCGCGGTCGAAGTGGCCGCGGGCAAGCTCGGACATCGCCAGGGCGTAGTCGAGGCGACGGTGTTCGGCCGGCGACAGCTCGCGGCTGTTGGCGATAAGCCCCAGCTGGTCAATGGTTCCGATGTAGATGCTGTTGTCGTACATTGCCTCGCCGCGGGCATAGTAGCCGGGGACCTGAGGCGAATTTATCTGAGCGGCGGCGGACAGCCCCAGCGAGGCCAGCACCGCCATCATTGTCAGTTTTTTCATAAGAAGTGGCTGTGTTCGGTTTTCTAATGTGCAAAGTTACATAAACAAATTCACATAATGCCCTTTGCACCATCCAAAAATGGACGTCGGCGGCCTAAAATTTAGCTAAAATTTGGCCGCCGGATGCCGTCGGCGCACAAACA
>SFLG01000095.1 GCA_004553485.1 Bacteroidales bacterium
GCTCACCCCCGCCGGCACCTTCCTGCTCTTCGCCGGCATGTGCGTGCCATACATATATATAATGTATCGCCACGTCCCCGAGACCACCGGCCGCTCCCTTGAAGACATCGAGCGCCACTGGACGAGCTGACGAGTTGACGAGTTGATGGCTCGCAGGCTTGCAGGCTTAAATTGCCCCCCAAAAAAATCTGGCGTATAGGTCAAATTTTAATTCTTAATTCTTAATTCTTAATTTCCAGGAGGAGTATCAGCTCGTCGCGGAGCTGTGACGGCATGGCAAGGTGGCGCTCGCGTAGGGCGGCCTCCCAGGCCAGGAGCTCGTCGCGGCGCAGGGTCAACAGCACCTCGCGGAAGAGGTCGACCTCGGCCTCGGTGTAGCTGTCGGCGTCGCGGCCGCGAAACGCGTCAAGCTCTTCGTCGTCGTAGTACAGGTTGTTGTCGGCAATAGCGTCAGCGGCCTTCTCGCACACCTCGTGCAGCCCGCAGCAGCCCTCGGGCCGCGCGTCGGCCCCACTGCCGTTACCGGGAGCGGCGGTTGCAGGGGCGCTTGCGGGGGCGGTGCCGTTTGCGGGCTTGCTACCGTTATCGGTCGAGCTCGACCGATAACCGTGGCCGGCAGCGGGGGCCGCTGCTGCGCCGGCGCTCGTTTCGGCGGCCTCTTCTTCGTCGCGGCCTTTGTACCACAGGCGGTGGTGAAAGTACAGAAGCGTGCCGGTGACGGCGAGGGCGCCGCCAAGGATAAGCACGGGGACGAGGGGACCGGTCACGCCTCGGAGCCCTCCCCGCTCTCAATGCCCTCTCCGCTCTCAATGCCCTCCTCGCTCTCAATGCCCTCCCCGCTCTCAATGCCCTCTCCGCTCTCTGAGCCTGACCCGCTCTCCATGCCGTAGGTGGCCGGGTCGGCGTCGTCGGGTATGTCCTGGATGACGAAGCCGGCTTTGGCGAGGTCGTCCCAGAACCGGGGGTACGATTTTGTCACCACCCCGGGGTCGCGCACGGTAAGGCCGGGAATGAAGATGGCGGCGGGGGCAAAGGCCATGGCCATGCGGTGGTCGTCGTAGGTGTCGACGACGGGCAGGGCGGTGATGGGCATGCGGCGGCCGTCCCATACCAGGGCGCCGCGCTCCTCCTCGAGCATGCAGCCGAACTTCAGGCACTCGTTGATGAGCGCCTGCACGCGGTCGGTCTCTTTGTCGTGGAGGGTCGACACACCGGCGATGTGGAAGGGCATACCCAGCATAATCGCCGCCACGACCAGCGTCTGCACCAGGTCGGGGCAGTCGGTGGCGTCGATGTCGAGGCGCGAGAAGACCTCCGGCGACGGCATAAGCTGCAGCGTGCCGTCGGCAAGGTCGGGGTAGTCGTCGGGGTCGGCCGTGCCGGTGACGACGCCGAGGCGCTCGCCTATCTCGGTCATCACGCTGTCGCCCTGGGCCGACGGCAAAGCCAGGCCCGGCAGGGCTATCCATCCCGACGAGAGGGCCGAGACGGTGTACCAGTAGGACGCTGCCGTCCAGTCGCCGCTGACGGCATCGGCGGGGGCGGGAGTGTACGCGCCGGCCTTGACGACGACGCCGTCGGGGGTAATGTCGACGTCGATGCCGCGGGCCTCCATCATCAGCGCCGTCATGCGCAGGTAGGCCGTGGAGACGGGTATGCCGTCGAACTTCACCGTCAGGCCGCCCGCCATCGTCGGGGCAATCATCATCAGCGCCGAGATAAACTGCGAGCTCACGGTGGCGTCGACGGTGACCGTTCCGCCCTGCAGCCGGCGCCCATTGATAAGGACGGGGGCGTGGCCCTGCTCGCCGGCATATTCGATGTCGGCGCCGAGGGCGCGCAGGGCGTCGACTAACGGAGCTAAGGGACGCTGGCGCATGCGCTCGCTGCCGTCAAGGCGCACACTCCGGCCGGGGGTGGCGGCGAAGTAGGCCACAAGGTAGCGCATGGCCGTCCCCGAGGCACCGATGTTGAGGTCGGTGTCGGCCGAGGTCAGGGCGGCACGCAGGGCCGACGTGTCGTCGCACTCGGCGACGGCGTCGGTGAGGGGGTGACCGCCGAGGGCGTCCATTATCAGCGTGCGGGCGCTCTCGCTTTTGCTGAGAGGGAGGGTTATCGCCGTGTCAATCATCTCGGACGGCGGGAGGAGTCGGAACATTTGTTTTAATTAAAAATTAAGAGTTAAGAATTAAAATTGAAATTAAGAATTAAGAATTAAGAGGGGGATGTAAATTAAGAATTAAGAATTAAAAATTAAAATTTAAGAGGGGAATGTAAATTAAGAATTAAGATTACGCTTTTGAGATACGGGCTTTGGTGGCTTTGATTATTGAAACTAACAGGGCCTTCAATTCGTTGGCATCCGTGTTGAGAGATTCTGCCTGAGCGTCAGATAAGTAGTTTGTCTTTTCGAGCAGATTAAGCCAATAGCATGTCTCGTTACATTCCTTCAAGGAGATATGCATCTTTGCGATAAAATCGGCATCACTTTGGCAGCCCTGCGCTTCTGCGATGTTTGCTCCAATGCCGGTGCCGCTACGTAGTATTTGCTTCGATAAGACATACTCCTTATGTTCTTCCGTGAGGTATTTGTAAAGATTTACCATCCTCACGGCAAAGTCAAGGCTCTTATTTTCAACAGCATTAGCCATAATCTTAATTCTTAATTCTTAATTTGAATTTTAATTCTTAATTCTTAACTCTTAATTCTTAAAGTGTTCGCCGGGGAGGATGAAGAGCATGCGCGTGCCGTCGGTGTAGTCGGGGTCGACAAACACTTCGGCACCGAGCAGGCGCGCTATCAGGCGCGATACGTACAGGCCCAGGCCGATGCCCTGGCTGGCGGTGGACAGCTTCTCGTATCGGGCAAACACCAGCTCCTGCTTGTCGCGCGGGATGCCGGGACCGGTGTCCTGCACCACAAAGACGGGGCGGCCGCTGTGCTCGCGCTGGCCGTACATGACGTCGATGTGTCCTTTCTCGGTAAACTTGACGGCGTTGCTGACAAGGTTGATGAGCACCTGGGCGGCGCGCGTGGGGTCGGTGTTGACGGTTATGTCGGGGTCTGCCCCCTCGATCGGCGACACCTCCATGGTGACGCCGGGCTGCAGGCGGTTGCGCATCGAGTCGGCGGCGATTTCGGCCAGCTCCGACATGCGCACCATGCGGTTTTTCAGCACCACCTTCGACGTCTCGAGCTGCACGGTGTCGATGACATCGTTCACCAACGTGTCCACCAGCTCGGCGTTAAGGCTGATAATCTTTGAGAAGCGCTCCATGGCGGTGCGGCGCTTGTCGTCCACCGAGTCGACAATCAGTTGCGAGTAGCCCACGATGGCGCCTACGGGGTCGGTGATCTCGTGGCACAGCGTGCTTATCACGTCGTCCTTCTGCAGCTCGGCGCGCTTGGCCGAGTCGCGCGCGGCGATGAGCTCGCGCTGGGCCTTGGCCATGTTGTCGCGCTCGCGGGTGAGGGCGCGGTTCGACTCGTCCATACGGCGCGCCTGCTTGCGCGAGCGCCAGTAGGCATACAGTATCACCACTATCACCAGCAGCAGAGCGGCGATGGTGGAGATCATCCAGAGGCGCACACGCCCGTTGGCCTCCTGCCGGCTGCGCAGCGAGATGGCCTCAAGGCTGGCGTTGGTCTCCATCAGCTCGTTGACGTTGTGCAGTATCTCGTATTCGATGATGCCGTAGGCGTCGGTGGCCGCCATGCGTGTCTCCAGCATCGGCGTATATTCTTCGTACGCCTCCACCAGGGCGGCGCGGTTGCCCGATTTGCGGGCGGCGTCGACGAGCATCCTCAGCAGCTGGCACTTGCGGTAATAGTTGCGCGGATTGGCGACGGCTTTTTGCAGCAGCGGCACGGCCTTGGCATATTCGCCCTTGGCCATGGCCAGGAAGGCGGCCGACGCCCCGAGCATGTTGTACATATTCGCCACCACCGGCTCGGTGCGGACAAGCTCGAGCACCTTGCTGTAAATATCCTCGGCCTCGCCGGGCTCCAGACCGGGGTAGTTGCCCAGCATGCGCTCGTAGCAGGAGAAGTAGATGGTGACGTAGCTGCGGTACTTGCGGCCGGCGTCGTGGTATTTCTTCTCCAGCTTGGCCATCAGCTCGAGGATGCGGCGGTTCATCTCCACGGCCTTCCCGTAGTTGCCCACGGCGGAGTAGGACTGGGCGGCCATGACGTAGAAATGGTTCTTGAGGGCGCCCGGCTCGTCGGGCAGCTTGTCCAGAATTTCCTCCAGCTCAAGCATATAGTCGTCGAGCAGCTGGCTGTTGGCGCGGTCGCTGAGGTAGAGGCAGAGGGTGTACAGAATTTCGATGCGACGGTAGACGTCAACCTTATTGTCGTTGGCAAACTCGCCGAGTTTGAGCTTGAGGCTGGGCACGCGCTCCTCCTCGGGCATGGTCATAAGCTCTTTCTGCAGACGCAGGACTTCGATAAAGGTCTGTGTCTCACGCTGGTCGGCCGATTTGGGCATACGCGCCGCACGGGTCGAGTAGACGCGCATGATGGAGTCGAGCTGCGGGTCGTCGCGACTTGTCGCCGAGGCCAGATAGCGCAGGGCACACAGCGCGTCGGTGTCGCGCCCCGTGCGCACGGCAAGCTGGTAGAGGTCCTCGGACGCACCTTTGCGGTCTTTTGCGTCGACCTCCAGGTCGATGAGGTTATAAAGGATGCGTACGCTGTCGGCCGCTGTACGTGCTCGTGCGAGGGCTGCGCGCTCGGCCTCCTCGGCCCGCTCGCGCTGCTCTGCCGTCAGCCGCGTGGCCACATCAGTATGCGCCTGCCCCTCCACCTCCGCCTGCCGCTGCGCCGTCGTGCCCTGCCCTGCTGTCGTGCCCTGTCCTGCTGTCGTGGTATTATTTCCGGCCGACACCTGCGCCTGCTGGCCGGCGGTCGACGCAGCCTTTTGCCCGGCGGCAAACGCCTGCCCGGACACAAGAACGGCCATCGCCACCAATACGCCAAAAATGCACCTTATCATAATAACGCCTGGTTAATTTCCACAAAAATACAAAATTATTCTAATCCCCGCCCCATTTCCCCGCCAAAACAT
>SFLG01000021.1 GCA_004553485.1 Bacteroidales bacterium
TTTTCACCCCGACAATCACTACAACGCCCGTGGCCAAGAACAAACTCGCCAAATTCGCCGACATGAAGGAGATACCCTTCGTGTTCCAGTATCCGTTTTCAGTGCTCCGCGAGCAAGGTTTTGCCCTGCGCGGACACTGGCACAGCGACTTCTTCCACAACGACAACCCCATCGTGCTCGAATTAGGGTGCGGCAAGGGCGAATACACCGTCGACCTTGCCATGCGCAACCCCGGGCGCAACTACATCGGCATCGACATCAAAGGCGCGCGCATGTGGACCGGCGCCACCCGCGCCCGCGAGCTCGGGCTACCCAACGTGGCCTTTGTGCGCACGTCCATCGAGCTGCTCGAGTCGTTCTTCGCTCCCGGCGAGGTGGCCGAGATATGGATTACCTTCGCCGACCCGCAGATGAAGAAACAACGCAAGCGCCTGACGTCGGCCCGTTTTCTCGAGCTCTACCGCAACGTCCTCGCTCCCGGCGGACGTATCAACCTCAAAACCGACTCGCTCTTCCTCTACACCTACACCCGGCGCTTGTGCCAGGCCAATCCGCAGGCCCTCACCATCGTCCACGACGTGCCCGACCTGTACGCCCTGACTGCCGACGAGGCCCCCACCCCGCTCGACATCCGCACCCACTACGAGCAGCAGTGGCTCGACCGCGGCCTGACGATAAAATTTCTGCAGTACGCCTTCGACACCTCCGCCCCGGTGACCGAAATCGACGACTCGATAATAGAGCGCGACACCTACCGCAGCTACTCGCGCGGACATCTGTAAAACAGTGGCGGCTCTAAAACTGTGGCGCCCGAAAATGCGTTTACACATAGAAAACGACTCGTAGAACGCGACTAATAGAACACGACTAACAAAACACTCCATCCCCAAATGGCTATATATCCCAAACTCATACTCGACGCGCTCGAGAAAGTGCGCTATCCCGGCAACGGCAAAAACCTTGTCGAGTTAGGAATGGTAGAGGACGACATACGCATCGACGGCAACAAAGTGTCGTTCTCGCTGATTTTCGACAAGCCCACCGACCCGTTCATCAAATCGGTGGTGAAGGCCGCCGAGCAGGCCGTCCTCACCTTTGCCGACCCGTCCATCGACATCCGCGGCAACATCGCCGTCAAGACCCGTCAGGCCGCGGCTCCCAAGGCCGACAGCAACCCCCTGCCGGGCGTAAAGAACATCATCGGCATCGCATCCGGCAAAGGCGGCGTGGGCAAAAGCACCGTGGCCGCCAACCTGGCCGTGGCGCTGGCTCAGGAAGGCTATCGCGTGGGACTGCTCGACGCCGACATCTTCGGCCCCAGCGTGCCCAAAATCTTCGGCGTAGAGGACGAGCCGATTTATATGCACAACGTCGACGGCCGCGACCTCATCATCCCCATCGAGAAATTCGGTGTGAAAATTCTGTCGATAGGCTTCCTTGTCGACAAGAACAGCGCCGTGCTCTGGCGCGGGTCGATGGCCTCCAACGCCCTTAAACAGCTTATCGAGCAGGCCGACTGGGGCGAGCTCGACTACTTCCTCATCGACATGCCTCCCGGCACGAGCGACATCCACCTCACCCTTGTGCAGACCCTCGGCATCACCGGCGCAGTGATAGTGAGCACGCCGCAGGAGATTGCCCTGGCCGACGCCCGCAAGGGCATCTCGATGTTCACCGGTGACAAGGTCAACGTCCCCGTCCTCGGCATCGTCGAGAACATGGCCTGGTTCACCCCCGAGAGCCATCCCGACGAGCGCTACTACATCTTCGGCAACGGAGGCGCCGTGCGCATGGCCGAGGAGGCGGGCATAGAGCTGCTGGCGCAGATTCCCCTCGTCGCCGCCGTTGGCGAGCACAACGACGCCGGCTCGCCCATCGCCGCCGGCGACTCGCTGACGGCGCAGGCCTTCGTCCATCTGGCACGCAACGTCATCGACGCCGTCGCCCGCCGCAACGCCACCCTGCCTCCCACCCGGCACGTCAACGTCACCCGCAAGTAAGACAATGAAAAAGATACTGATTCTCAACGGCCCCAACCTCAACCTGTTGGGCAAGCGCGAGCCGACCATCTACGGCAGCGAGACAATGGAGCAGGTGCTCGCCGGCCTCGAAAAGGCCGCCGCTGAGCACGGCACGGCCATCGAATACGCCCAGAGCAACCACGAGGGCGAGCTGGTGGACATCATCCAACGCGTCGGCTTTGACACCGACGTCTACGCCGGCATCGTGCTCAACGCCGGAGCCTACACCCACACGTCGCTGGCCATCGCCGACGCCATCGCCGCCGTGCCCCTGCCCGTCGTCGAGGTGCACATCAGCAACGTCGCCGCCCGCGCCGAGCAAATTCGCCACACCAGCCTCATCGCCCCCGTCTGCAAGGGCACGATAGCCGGTTTCGGCACCCGCAGCTACCTGCTGGGCATGCTTGCCCTGCTGCCCTGAACGGCCTCCCCATCCCTCCTTTGACAAACTTCCGAAATTCAAGATATTACGCACATGAAATTCCTCAGACACATACTTACCGTCGCCCTGCTGCTGACAGCCCTGGCTGTCTCGGCCGCCGGGCCGAAGTACATCTTCTTCTTCATCGGCGACGGCATGGGCATGGGCCCCGTGATGGCCACCCAAACCTATCAGCGCGCCGTCAAAGGCAAGACCGGCTACGGCGAGCAGCTTGTGATGTCGCAGTTCCCCAGCGCCGGCCTCGTCACCACCTACTCAGCCAGCTCGCACGTCACCGACAGCAGCGCCGCCGGCACCGCCCTCGCCACGGGCAACAAGACCCGCAACTATATGCTGGGAATGAACGCCGACACCCTCGCCGTCTCCTCCATCGCCCACGAGCTCAAGGACCTCGGCTGGGGCATCGGCATCATCACCGACTGTGCCGCCGACGACGCCACCCCCGGCGCCTTCTACGCCCATCAGCCCAGCCGCAAGATGTACTACGAAATCGGCAAGGACGCCGCCTACAGCGGCTTCGACTTCATCGCCGGCGCGGGTCTGCGCGGCGGCAAGGACAAGGACGGCAAGGACAACGACCTCTACGATGTGCTTGAGCAGCAGGGTTATCAGGTGCTGCGCGGCCAGGACGGCGCACGGGCCGTGCTGACATCGAAGAGCGAGAAAATCATGCTCCTCAACCCCGAGGGCTACCACATCCCCGCGGCGATGGGCTACGTCGTCGACTCGGTGGGCAAGGACGGCATAGGCCTCACGCTGCCCATCGCGATGGAGGCGTGTCTGACACAGCTGCAGCGCAACAGCCCCGACAAATTCTTTATGATGGTTGAGAACGGCCTCATCGACCACGCCCTCCACGCCAACGACGGCGGCGCCGCCGTCAAGCAGATTCTCGGCCTCGACGAGTGCGTGGCCATTGCCTACGAGTTCTACAAACAGCACCCCGACGAAACCCTCATCCTCGTCACCGCCGACCACGACACCGGCGGCATGAGCGTGGGCTGCAAGGCCTCGCGCTACACCGTCAACCCGGAGTATGTCGACTACCAGTCTATCTCGAAGGACATGTTCAACCGCGAGATACAGGCCATGCTGAAGAGCCGCCGCCGCTACGAGTGGCCCGAGATGAAGGAGCTGCTGAGCGAACGCCTCGGCCTGTTCTCCAAAATCAAGATTACGGAAGACGCCGAGAAGAAACTCAAGAAAACCTTTGAGGAGACCTTCCACGAGGGCAAGGTAAACGACGAAAAGGGCCTGTACAACACCAGCAACGCCTTCACCGTCGCCGCCATGCGCGCCTACAACAACGCCTCGGGCTGGGGCTTCACCACCCTCAACCACTCGGGCAACCCCGTGCCCATCTACGCCATCGGTGTCGGCGCCGAGAACTTCGCCCGCCAGCTCGACAACACCCAGATACCCCAAATCCTCCGCCGCCTCATAGCCCAGTAACCCCCGCTCCTCCATACCAAAGCACGAGTGTCCCAACGCCTGAAGGCGTTGGGACACTCGTGTATAAAAAGGGTGCTTGTGGTAAAAGCGTGACCGTCCCCCGCCTTAAAACAGCGTGGGGTGCGGCAGAAGCCTGAAGGTGCGCCGGTGCTCGGGGGTGATGCCCAGCTCGGCGATGGCCTGACGGTGGGCGGCGGTGGGGTAGCCTTTGTTGACGTCCCAGCCGTAGCCGGGATAGCTCGCGTGGGCATGCCGCATGTACTCGTCGCGGTGCGTCTTGGCAAGGACCGAGGCCGCGGCGATGTTGCCGAAGCGGCCGTCGCCCTTGACGAAGGTCTGCCAGGGCACATCGCGCCACGGGTTGAAGCGGTTGCCGTCAACGATTACCGCCTGCGGCGTCACCGCAAGGGCGTCGAGAGCGCGGTGCATCGCCAGTATCGAGGCGCGCAGAATGTTGATATGGTCTATCTCGTCGGCCGTCACCACTCCCACGGCCCAGGCCAGCGCCTCGGCCTCGATGATGGGGCGCAGAGCCTCGCGGCGCCGCTCGGTGACCTGCTTCGAGTCGTTAAGCCACGGATGATGGAAGTCGGGCGGCAAGATGACGGCGGCGGCAAAAACCGGGCCGGCGAGGCAGCCGCGGCCGGCCTCGTCGCATCCTGCCTCAAGCACCGAGGCATCGTAGCAATTGGGTAAGGTAAATTCTTTTCCTGACATCAGCAACGGATATTTCATGACACCGAACCGCGGCCTTGGCTCCGGTCGGGACCGGGGTGGCGGCGGTTCTGTATCACAAATAAAAGGTTTTTTTGTGATACCGCCCACACCCGTACCACATTGTAACCGATTTGCGTAGAATTTTTAATCAACAGTAACCGAAACGTCCTCAGACAGAGGGGCTGTCCGTCTCATGCAGGAGCCGCTCGGGGGGCACGGCGTCCGGCACGGCGAGGTTGTGCAGTCGCCCCAGCGAGAGGTAGAAGCCGTGGCGGACGAGCTGGGCGGCGAGCTCGGGCTTGCCGCGGAAGCCGTGGATTATCCAGGGCTGCGCGGGCTTGTATTTGAGGCGCAAGGCGATAAGCTCGGCAAAAGCCCGCACGCAGTGAATTATCAGAGGCAGACCCAGCTCCTCGCTGAGCCGTATCTGTTGCTCGAACACCCGCTGCTGCACCTCCAGCGACGGGCCTCGGAAGCGGTCGAGGCCGCACTCGCCGATGGCCACCACCCTCGGGTCGTCGAGGGCTATGCGCCTGACGGCAGCGACGTCGCCCGTGTCGGCATGCCACGGGTGTACGCCCACGCTAAGCCGCTCGGCTCCCGTGGTGTCCTCGCCCGGCTCGACACTGGTTATCAAGCCCGGTCCACGGCGATGCGTGTGCACATCAGTGCTATAAAAAAAATCGGGAAGGGCCATCTTAGTTAGTTACTCATTCAGCCAACATACATCACATACACGACAACCCCCTTCACGGCACCGGGTCATACCCCGAGCCGCCCCAGGGGTGGCAGCGGCATATACGGCGCACCGTCAGCCACAGGCCCTTGAAGGGGCCGTGCCGGCGCAGGGCCTCAAGGGCATACTCGCTGCAGGTGGGGGTAAAACGGCACGACGAGGGAAGATAGGGCGAGATGACGGCCCGATAAAAGATAATCGGCAGCGACAACAGCCACACCAGCCCTTTGCTGAGACTTTCGCCCACACCTTTACCCCGGCCTTTGCTCAGTCTTTCGTCCCGACCTTTACCCCGGCCTTTATTCAACGTGTTCACGGCTGTCGTCGGCTTTGGGTTGTGCTGTCGGACGGGGCTCGTCGCCTTGGGAAGCACGGCGGCCGTCGTCGCCGAGGGCGGCGAGGTCACGTCCCAGGCGGCCAAGCAGACGTTTCATCGCATTTTCGACAAGGGCGTACGGCTCGATGCCTTTGCCCACGTACATGAAGGCGATGTCGACCAGGATGCCGTCGGGCACCGACAGGCCCGACCGCTGCAGACGGTAGGCCTCGCGGATGCGACGGCGCATCAGCACACGGTCGACGGCGTGGCGCAGACGTTTCTTGGGGACTGAGACGAGGAACTGCACGGGAGCGTCGGAGCGTCGGCCCGGACTCACGCGCCACACCATACGCACGGGGTATGCCAGCGACGAGCGGGGGCCCGAACCGGCATCGCCACCGGCAGCGGGCTTGAACAGCTGACCGATGGCAATTACGCTGCACAGTTTCTCTTTTTTGTACAGCCTCAGCGGGTGTGATGCAGAGGGGGATGCCGGACGCACTTTTTCTCCTGTGATAAATTACGACTTGCTTGTGCCTGTGTTATGGCTTGCTTATGCCAGTAATGTGGCTTGTGCCTATGTTGTGGCTTGTGCCTGTGATGTGCCGCGGGCCGTTGTCAGCCCTGTTCGCGCAAGAAGATGTCGATGGCGGCGGGCATGGACGGAGCCTCGGGGCGCGGCACCTCGATGTCGATGCGCAGACCGGCGTCGCGGGCGGCCTTGGTGGTGTTGGCGCCGAAGGTGGCCACGGCAATCTCGCCCTGCTTGAAGTCGGGGAAGTTCTTCACCAGCGACTCGATGCCCACGGGGCTGAAGAAGGCCAGCATATCGTAGTCGAAGGCCTCGTCAGGGGTGAAGTCGTTGGAGACGGTGCGGTACAGCACGGCGCGGGTGTAGTTGATTTTGTTGTCGTCAAGAATTTTGGCGTCGCAGGGGCTTGCGGCCTCGCTGACGGCGTAGAGGTACTTGTCCTCCTTGTGCTTGAGCATAAAGGGGATAAGGTCGGCCAATTTGCCCGTCTCGGCCTTGAAAATCTTGCGTTTGCGGTATACGGTGTACTTTTGCAGGTAGTCGGCGATGTTCTTGGTCGTGCAGAAGTACTTCATTGTGTCGGGCACGTTGTAGCGCATTTCCTCGGCAAGGCGGAAGAAATGGTCAACGGCAGTGCGTGCGGTGAAAATCACAGCAGTAAAGTCGGAGATGGAGACCTTCTGCTGGCGAAATTCTCGTGCTGTGAGTCCTTCAACTTTGATAAAGGGTCGGAAAACAATGTCAACATTGTACTTCTCGGCCAAGTCATAGTATGGCGATTTTCCGTTTGCCGGCTGTGGCTGGGAGATAAGGATTTTTTTAACTTTCACTTTTCGTACGTACTTTTTGCTGTCTTTGCATTAATCAGACAGTGCCGTCGGCTGATATGCAAGCGTTTGCGAGCCTTTTATCATACATCGTGCCGTCTTTTAAAGCAGGACGCCGGGCACCACTCTGACTGCAATTATGAAAACAATAAGGGGCGGTATAATTTCCAGGGTGCAAAGGTACAAAATAAAATAGAGAAGTGAGCCGAAATTGTGGTAAAAAATTCTAAATCCTTTTACTATAAATGCCAATCGGGCAATTATGTAGCATATTGCCGCCACCATCAGCGGCCACTGTCCGGCCTCGGGATAAAAGACGGTGATGATGGCCACGGGGAGCAAGGCAAAGCCCAAAAAGCTCTGTGTGGCGGTGAAGGCGCGCAACCACGAGCGGCGGTGCTCGGTGTCGGTAAAGGCGTAGCCGACGGTGTCGTATGCAAACAGCTGAAAGACAAAGTAAAGCAGGCACAGGGCAATCAGCAGGCCGCATCCGGCCATGACGGGGATGGCCGTGCCGGAGGTGCGGACGTAGGCGAGCAGCAGTATTCCGCCATAGACGCAGGCCTGGGTGGCAAAGATGGCGATCAGGCGCGACTGGGCCGGCGTGCGCTCGTCAAGGTCGTGGCGGTTGTGGCGGTTGCGGGTGATGTCGTCGTACATGGCCTTGAGCAGGCGGCCGCTCTGACGCATGCACAGCACCGTCAGCAGCAGCATCGCCATAATTATCGCGGCCATGCCGGAGTTTGTCGCCGCCGTCTCGGGGCGGTTGACGGGCATCATGCCTGACTCCCACGGCTTGGGCTTTGCCAGGACGGCAACGGGCACCGGCTCCGGCTCGGCGGGCCGGACGAGGGCCAGCGAGTCAGAGGCGAGGGCGGCGGTGTCGGCGGTCTGGACCGTGGCAGGAGCGGCGGCCTGCGGTGCGACACCTGAAGGTGCCGCCACAGAACTGACAGGGTGCACGGGCGCAGTGGAGGGCTGGGAGGTGTTATGGGTTAGGGAGTCGGGCATTTTTCGTGAAAAAAAAGGGGGGGGGGAGGAGGGCGAAGGTGTGACGGCGAGGGGCGGGCGTTATTTCAGGGGGTTGAGGACTTCGTCGACGGCCTGGAGGGGCGTGTCGACGGGCCAGATGAGCTGGCGCTCGCCCTGAGCGCCTTTGCGCATGAAGCCTTCGGCGCCGGCATGATTAAGGACGCGCATGAGCGGGTCGTAGTAGCCGCGTGTGTTCACCATGACAATTTTGCCGTTGTAGAGGCCGAGCTGGCGCCAGGTGATGATCTCGAGCAGCTCCTCGAGGGTGCCCACGCCGCCGGGTAGGGCGATGGCAGACTGGGCGCAGGCGGCCATGATTTCCTTGCGCTGGTGCATATCGCGGGTGACTATCATGTGCGTCAGGCCTTTGTGGCCCCAGCCGCGGTCCACCATAAAGCGGGGGATGACGCCCACGGCCACGCCGCCGGCCTCGAGGCAGCCGTCGTTGACGGCGCCCATCAGACCCGTCTCGCCGCCGCCGTTGACGACGGCAAAACCGGCTTCGGCGAGATAGCGGCCAAGCTGGCGGCCGGCTTCGATGTATTCGCCGTTGATGTACGACGACGAGGCGCCGTAGACGGTTATCGCCGGGCGCGGGATAAGCTCAAGAAGTTCTTCGTTGCTACGTTCGCAGGCTTTGTCCGATTCGGTCATAGTCAGGAGTTCCAGTAAATGAGGTAGTTGTTGCCGGCGGTGGTGACCTTCAGCGTCACCTTGGCGTTTTCGATAAGGGGGATGTTGTGGTCGACGTGGCCCACGGGAGCCTCGAAGGCCACGGGGTAGCTGTAGGGTGACACCATGTCGCTGACCATCTGCTCCATCGTCTTGTACGAGTTGTCGGCCTTGTATTCGGTGAAACGGCCCACAATCAGTCCGGCCAGGTTGGGCAGCACGCCCTTCAGGCGCAGCTGGTAAAGGATGCGCTCGATTTTGTAGATGGGCTCTGACACGTCCTCGATAAACAGCACCGTGCCGGGCTTGAAGACGTCGAAGCGCGTGTCGATGAGGTCGGCCAGGACGGCGAGGTTGCCGCCGATGAGTCGGCCCGTGGCGATGCCGGGGCGGTCGTACAACGACGAGGGAAAGGCCACGGCCTCACGTGCCCCGCGCAGGATGGCGAAGAGGGCGGCGTTGTCGGGGTCGTCGGCGCCCAGCATTATGTGGGCGGCCATCGAGGCGTGCACCGACGAGATGTTGTTGGACGACATCAGCGCGTGCAGGGCGCTTATGTCGCTGAAGCCGACAATCCACTTGGGGTCTTTGGTGAGGTCGAGCTTGCTCAGGCGCTCCATCAAGTGCACCACGCCGTATCCGCCGCGGCTGCACACTATCGCGCGCACCTCAGGGTCGAGCAGCGCGTCCACAAGGTCGTCGTAGCGCTCCTGGTCGGTGCCGCTGTAGTTGCCCCACTTGCCAAGGGTATGCGGAGCAATGCGCACGCACCAGCCCTGGGCCTCGAGCACGTCGCGGGCGCCGTGGACCTTCTCTTTGGCGATGGGGCCCGCCGGCGAGCATATCACTATAAGGTCACCCTCTTTGAGGGGCTTGGGAAATATCGTCTTTTCCTGTTCTTTGTCGCTCATCTAATTTAAAATTATTATATGCAAAGGTCGCTCGTCTAATACAAAATTATTATATGCAAAGGTAACCATTTTTTTGCATCGAGCCTTTTCGACGGTCGGGTGAATTTCAAAAAACGATGTATTTGGCGTGTTTTATGTTGATAACTTGCGCGGATGTGGTTATAAATACATAAATAATGTTAATTTATGTGTCATTAGTGGCTGTTAGGGCTGTTGCTTGCTTCCTGTTTATTGCAAATGCGCGCAAAAGTGAGTACCTTTGCATAACTTCGTAAGAGCGGAGGGGGCCCGGACGGGCTTCCTCCTGTTTTTTGTAGCAACGTCAGGCCCGGCCCGGCGGAGCAGCCCTCTGCGAAGAACGACTGACCCGCCGTAAGGCTTTAAAGGGACACAGGCTACCTTAGCCACCTTAGCTATATTGGCAACCTTAGCTACTTTGGCTACCTTAGCTACCTTAGCTATATTGGTCACCTTAGCTCCCTCAACTTAAGCTTGCGAGACATAAATTATAGTATATGATAGACAAAAATCTGGTGGCAGAGGCAGTGAACGAGTTCCTGTCAGAGTCGCCCCTCTTTTTGGTGGACGTAAAAGTGACGCCCGACAACATCGTAACCGTTACCGTCGACTCGCCCGAGGGCGTGGACATCGACCAGTGCGTCGCCCTCACGCGCCGGCTCGAAGAGCGCTTCGACCGCGATGTCGAGGACTACGAGCTCGAGGTCGGCTCGGCCGGCCTGACCACCCCCTTCACCGTCCCCGCACAGTACAACATGAACGTCGGCAACGACGTGGAGGTGCTCACCGCCGACGGCCGCAAGCTGCGCGGCATCCTCGAGGAGGTCAACGCCGACTGCTCGCAGATTGTGGTGGCAGTCCCCACCAAGGTCAAGAACGAAGGCGAGAAGCGTCCCCACATCGAAAACCTCCCGCAGACAATAGCCGTCGCCGACATCAAAAAGATTGTGCGCGACCTAAAGTTCTAAAGCTTATCAGAGCTATCTGAGTTTACCTCCCACAACTCCCACAACAATAAAAAACAAAACACAACATACAAACCGAAAATGGCAAAAAAAGAGGCTACTCCCAATATGATCGAGCAATTTGCCGATTTCAAGGAGACAAAAGGCATTGACAAGACCACGATGATCAGCGTGCTCGAGGAATCGTTCCGCAATGTGCTGGGCAAGATGTTCGGCACCGACGAAAACCTCGACGTAATTCTCAACCCCGACAAGGGCGACGTACAGATTTTCCAGAACCTCACGGTCGTCCCCGACGGCGAGGTCACCGACCCCAAACTTGAGATTTCGCTCAGCGACGCCCGCGCCGACAACGACCCGGAGGCCGAGATAGGCGAAGAGCACACCAAGGAAATTTTCTTTGAGAAATTTGGCCGCCGTGCCATCCTCACCCTGCGCCAGACTCTGCAGTCAAAGATCCTCGACCTGCAGAAGGAGGCCGTCTTTGCCAAGTTCAAGGCCCTCGAGGGACAGCTTGTCTCGGGCGAGGTTTACCAGACCTGGTCGCGCGAGACCCTGCTGGTGGACGCCGACAACAACGAGCTGCTGCTGCCCAAGAGCGAGTCGATTCCCGGCGACTTCTTCCGCAAGGGCGAGACCATCCGCGCCGTCATCGCCAACGTCGACAACAAGAACAACAACCCCAAGATTACCGTCAGCCGCACCAACGAGAACTTCCTGCGCCGCCTGTTCGAGCTTGAGGTTCCCGAGATCCAGGACGGCCTCATCAACATCCGCGCCGTCGCCCGCATCCCCGGCGAGCGCGCCAAGATTGCCGTCGAGAGCTACGACGACCGCATCGACCCCGTCGGCGCCTGCGTCGGCGTCAAAGGCAGCCGCATCCACGGCATCGTGCGCGAGCTCCACAACGAGAACATCGACGTCATCCCCTACACCAGCAACGACTCGCTCTTTATCCAGCGCGCCCTCTCGCCCGCAAAGGTCAGCAGCATCCGCCTCGACCCCGAGGAGAAGAAGGCCGAGGTGTTCCTGCGCCCCGAGGAGGTAAGCCTGGCCATCGGTAAGAACGGCCTCAACATCAAGCTCGCCTCCATCCTCACCGGATACACCATCGACGTCTACCGCGACACCGACGACGCCAGCGTCGACGACGAGGACATCTACCTGGACGAGTTCAAGGACGAAATCGAGGAGTGGGTTGTCGAGGCCATCAAGAAAGCCGGCTTCGTCACCGCCAAGAGCGTCCTCAACGCTCCCCGCGACATGCTTGTCGAAAAAGCCGACCTCGAGGAAGAGACCGTCGACAACGTGCTCGAAATCCTCCGCGCCGAATTTGAGGAATAAGACCCGGCCCTGCCACCGCCCGCGCCGCCCGTCGGGCCGCCGGCACCACAGCCAGCCAACAACCAGCCAAAAGAAAGAAGATACAATACATACATGGCAAAAACCAAAATAAGCAAATTAGCGAAAGACCTCAACGTGGCACTTAACACGGTGATCGACTTTCTGCACACCAAAAACGTCGACCTGGGCGACATCACCCCCAACACGCGTGTTGAGGACAACATCGCCGATATGCTCTTCGACGCCTTCGACAAAGACCGCAAGGTACGCCAGCGCGTCGAGATGGAGGCCGCCGAGCGTGCCCAGGTGCGCGCAGCTGCCAACCCCAAGCCCGAGGCCAAGCCCGCCGTCCCCGAGGTGGCAAAGACACCCTCGGACAACGCACAGAAATACAAGGTCCTGGGCAAGGTAGAGCTCGACTCGAAGGGCAACGTCATCAAGACCGTCACTCCCAAGCCCGAGCCTGAGAAGACGGTCGAGGCAAAGGCCGAGCCCAAACCCGAAGTGAAGGCCGAGGCGCCCAAGCCCGAGGTAAAACCCGAGCCCAAGGCTGAAGTGAAGGCCAAGCCCGAGCCCACAAAGAAAAATGAGGTGAAACCCGAAGTGAAGGCCGAGTCCAAACCCGTTGCCCCGAAGGCCGAGGCTCCCAAGCCCGAGCCCACAAAGAAAAACGAGGTGAAGGCCGAGCCCAAGCCCCAGCCCAAACCGGAGCCCAAGCCCGAACCCGCCAATGAGCCGGCTAAACCCGCCGAGCCCGAGTTCATCGCCACGGAGACTCCCAAAGGTCCCACGCTCAACATCGTGGGCAAAATCGACCTGTCGGCAATCAACCAGAACACCCGTCCCAAGAAACGCGGCCGCCACGACCGCGGCGACAAGGGCGCGGGCGGTCAGGGTACCGAGAAAAAGAAACGCCAGCGCATAGGCGGCGGACGCGTCGACATCGAGAAAGCCGGCGCACAGGTCGCCCAGAACGGCGGCTCAGGCCGCTCGGGCAAGGGCGGCAGTGGCCGCGACGCCCAGGGCGGCGCACGTGACGGACGCGGCGGACGCGACCGCAACGCCGCACGCGGCGGCAAGCGCAACCAGCCCGTAGTGCCCCAGGAGGTCAGCGAGGAGGACGTACAGAAGCAGGTCAAGGAGACCCTGGCTCGCCTCACCGCAAAGGACAAGGGCCTCAAGAAGGGCGCAAAGTGGCGTCGCGAGAAACGCGAGGCCAACGCCGAGGCTCGCGCCGAGGCCGCAGCAGAGGCTCGCGCCGAGAGCAAGGTGCTCAAGCTCACCGAGTTCGTTACCGCAAACGACCTTGCAATAATGATGGACGTACCCATCAACCAGGTCATCGCAACCTGCATGAACCTGGGCGTGATGGTATCGATTAACCAGCGCCTCGACGCCGAGACAATCAACATCGTCGCCGAGGAGTTCGGCTTCAAGACCGAATACGTGTCGGCCGAGGTGGCCGACGCCATCCACCAGGAGGAAGACAAGGAGGAGGATCTGCTGCCCCGCTCGCCCATCGTCACCGTCATGGGCCACGTCGACCACGGCAAGACCTCGCTGCTCGACTACATCCGCAAGGCCAATGTCATCGCCGGCGAGGCCGGCGGCATAACCCAGCACATCGGCGCCTACAACGTCGACCTGGGCGACGGACGCCACATCACCTTCCTCGACACCCCCGGCCACGAGGCCTTCACCGCCATGCGTGCCCGCGGAGCAAAGGTAACCGACCTGTGTATCATCATCGTCGCCGCCGACGACAACGTCATGCCGCAGACCGTCGAGGCCATCAACCACGCCAGCGCCGCCGGCGTGCCCATCGTCTTTGCCATCAACAAGATAGACAAGCCTCACGCCAACCCCGAGAAAATCAAGGAGGAGCTGGCCGCCATGAACTACCTCGTCGAGGACTGGGGCGGCAAGTACCAGAGCCAGGACATCTCGGCCAAGAAGGGCATCGGCGTGCCCGAGCTGATGGAGAAGGTATTGCTCGAGGCCGACATGCTCGACCTCAAGGCCAACCCCAACCGTCACGCCGTCGGCTCGATCATCGAGTCGTCGCTCGACAAGGGCCGCGGCTACGTCGCCACCGTGCTGGTGCAGAACGGCACCCTGCGCCAGGGCGATATCATCCTCGCCGGCAACCACTACGGCAAAATCAAGGCAATGTTCAACGAGCGCAACCAGCGCATCACCGAGGCCGGCCCGGCAACCCCGGCCCTCATCCTCGGCCTGAACGGCGCCCCCACCGCCGGCGACACCTTCAACGTGCTCGAGACAGAGCAGGAGGCCCGCGAAATCGCCAACAAGCGCGTGCAGCTGCAGCGCGAGCAGGGTCTGCGCACAACAAAGATCCTCACCCTCGACGACATCGCACGCCGCCGCGCCATCGGCAACTTCCAGGAGCTCAACATCATCGTCAAGGGCGACGTGGACGGCTCCATCGAGGCACTGTCCGACTCGCTCATCAAGCTCTCCACCGAGGAAATCCAGGTCAACGTCCTGCACAAGGCCGTCGGCGAAATCTCGGAGAGCGACGTCACCCTCGCCGCCGCCTCCAACGCCGTCATCATCGGCTTCCAGGTGCGTCCCTCGCTGGCCGCACGCCGCGCCGCCGAACGCGAGGGCGTCGAAATCCGCCTCTACTCGGTCATCTACGACGCCATCGAGGAGGTCAAGGACGCCATGTCCGGTATGCTCGCTCCCGAAATCAAGGAGGAGATCCTGGGCACCGCCGAAGTACTCGAGACCTACCACATCTCCAAGGTCGGCACCATCGCCGGCGCCATGGTGCGCGAGGGCAAGCTCAAACGCTCGTCCAAGGTTCGCCTCATCCGCGACGGTATCGTGCGCTACACCGGCGAGCTGGGCAGCCTCAAGCGCTTCAAGGACGACGTCAAGGAGGTTGCTTCGGGCTACGACTGCGGCCTGTCGATAAACGGTTACAACGACATCAAGGTCGGCGACATGGTCGAGGCCTTCGAGGAAGTGGAAGTAAACCGCACCCTCTGACAACCCCCATCTGTACACATGACAACCCACTGAACAACAGCAGGCCGGTGGCCCTCCCAGGCGCCGGCCTGCTGTGTTTTTGATTGAACTGTATGCGAAGCATTTATCTCAATATAGGCAGCAACCGCGGCGACAGCCGGGCGCTGGTAGAGGAGGCGGTGCGCCGGGTGGCCGCGGCCTTCCCGCAGGCGCTGCTCAGGCGCTCGCATGCGGTGACGTCGCAGCCGTGGGGCTATCAGTCCGAAAACCCGTTCCTCAACCTTGGCGTGGCACTCGACTTTGACGGCGAAATGCCGCAGCCGCTCGACGTACTGGCCGCCACGCAGGGCATAGAGCGCGCGCTGGCCCCCGACTCGCCCCACCGCAACGCCGACGGCAGCTACCGCGACCGCCTGCTCGACATCGACATCATCCACATCGACGGCGTGCGCATGGACACACCCGAGCTGACCCTGCCCCACCCCCGTGCCGCCGCCCGCCGCTTCGTCATGGAGCCGATGCAGGTGCTGTGCCCCGGATGGTCGCCCGACAGCGTCGCCGCCGACGACGACCCCCACGCCAAAAAGACCATCGCCGACATGGCCCGCGACGACGTGGCCACCTTCCGCGCCAAGCCCAAGACGCCGCTGTGCGTTGTCCTCGACAACATTCGCTCGCTCAACAACATAGGCTCGATTTTCCGCACCGCCGACGCCTTCATGCTCGACAGCGTGGTGCTCTGCGGCATCTCGGCCACCCCGCCCGACCCCGCCATCCACAAGACCGCCCTCGGCGCCGAGGAGTCGGTAGCCTGGCGCTACTTCGACACCACCGCCGAGGCCGTGGCGTCGCTGCGTGCGCAGGGTTGGACGATATGCTGCCTCGAGCAGGTGCACGGCTCGGTAGACCTCGATGCCTTTGTCCCCGCCCCCGGGCAGAAAATCGCCCTTGTCAGCGGCAACGAGGTGGCCGGAGTCGACCCCGCCATCGTGCGCGGCGCCGACGTCTGGCTCGAGATACCCCAGGCCGGCACCAAACACTCGCTCAACGTCGCCGTCAGCACCGCCATCGCCCTCTGGCACCTCTACTCGCACCTCTCCCGCCGATAACGGAACGGCTCAAAAAATCCGGCCAGTAGGGACGCGATTTATCGCGTCCGCCGACAGCCCCGCGTTAACGGGAACGGCTTAAAAACTCCGGTACCCTCCACCGACATCCCCGCGTTAACAGCACAGGTTAAAAAGGCCGGCGAAATGTTAAAAATGGCGGTTTGGGGACGAATGATGGGCCTAAATACAGCGGCGAAGTGTTTTTTTGCCTATAAATATAGGTGCGTTTGGTGAAAAAGTACTAATTTTGGAGACTGATGCCTACGCCCCAACAAGCGCGGGTGCAAATCTGTCCCCTTTTCCGACCCTCCGGACCGGCATCCGGGACACAACCGGAAAGCACTCCCGCACGCCAAAGACACAGCTGAAAGCATCCCGTCATTCGGGCCGAAGAGCCCGACGCGGACGTGTCCGCCGACAAAGAACAACATTAAAATACCCCATATACCAAAATTTACATACCTAAATCAACATACCTCCCACTCAACAAAATCCCTTACAACTGATACACAAACACAAAACTGCTGATTTTTCAACGACAGAGTCATTTTTCCGACGAAATCAATTTAACAATTATAATCTAAACCCTTATTAACCAAATTATGAGACTAAAACTGTTTCTGCTTGCACTGATAACGGCAATACTGCCGATGGCAGCGCAGACACCCCTTGTCGCAGGAGCTGTGGTGAACTCCGAAACAGGTGCCCCGGTATCGGGAGCCACCGTGACGCTTCGTGGCGCCACTACTTCGGCTACCACCAACTTCAACGGCGAGTTCAGCATCTCGGCACGCCCCGGCACCGATATGCTCATTGTCACCTGCGACGGTTTCGACACTTATTCGCGCGAAATTTCCGTTGCCGGGCGTCAAGTTTCGGTAGGCACCATCCGCCTTATCTCCAATCTCGGAGGTGACGAATACTACGGCGACACCAACGAGATGATTTATGACGAGTCGGTCATCGAAGACGAAGAAGGCAGCGCCCAGGCTGTTGCCGCCCTCACCGGTGCCCAGGACAACCTGTACTACAGCACGGCGTCGTACAACTTCGGCCCGATGTACTTCCGCTTCCGCGGCTATGATAACGAGTACCAGGATGTCTACCTCAACGGTATCAACATGAACGACCCCATCCGCGGCCGCTTCAACTTCTCGTCGCTGATGGGCCTCACCAGCCGCGCCTTCCGCAACAAGACCACCGCCATCGGTCTTGCTCCCGCCGCCTACGGTTTCGGCGGACTTGCCGGCGCTGTCAACTACAACACCATCACCGACACCTACGCTCCCGGCTTCAACGGCTCGGTAGCCTACACCAACTCCAACTACATGCTTCGCGCCATGGCCTCCTACTCGACGGGCATGCGCGATAACGGCTGGGCCTTCACCATCGCCGCCATCGGCCGCTACGCCAAGGAAGGTGTCATCGACGGCACATTCTACAACTCGGGCGGTCTGTTCCTTAGCCTTGAGAAGCAGCTCAACAAGACCAACTCGCTGACCCTCACCGCCTTTGGCGGCCCCACCCAGCGTGCCGGCGCCTCGGCCACCTATCAGGAGGTCTACGACCTCGTCGGCTCGAACCTCTACAACCCCAACTGGGGCTGGTACGACGGCAAAAAGCGTTCCTCGCGCGTTACCGAGACCTTTGACCCCACCGCTATGCTGACCTGGCTCCACAAGGGCCTCAACACCACCGTCAACACCAGCGCCGCCGTCAAGTGGACCAACTACAAGCAGTCGGCCATCCAGTACTTCAACGCCATCGACCCCCGTCCCGACTACTACCGCAACCTCCCCTCGTACTACCAGGGCACCAGCCTTGAGGACCGCGAGCAGTACGACCTCTACACCGAGCTTTGGGAGACAAAGAACCCCAACTTCACACAGATCAACTGGGACAACCTCTACAAAATCAACCAGCTCAACAACGTACAGAACCAGACACTGCCCGAGGACAAGAAACTCGGCTCGAGCTACATCCTCGAAAACCGCCACTCAAACATGTTCTCGGCAATGTTCAACTCGTACGTCAACCACCGCTTCAACCAGAAGTTCTCGCTGCAGGGCGGCGTAAGCTTCAACTACTCGCAGGGCCACTACTACAAGACCATCAAGGACCTGCTCGGCGGTGAGTTCTGGGTGGACGTCGACCCCTTCTCGAACCGCACCATCGCCCTCGCCCCCGAGAAACTGCAGAACAACATGGACGACCCCAACCGTCGTGTTGTACGCGGCGACAAGTTCGGCTACGACTACACCATCAACTTCATGGAAGCCAAGACCTGGCTGCAGAACACCATCACCCTTCCCCACTGGGACATCAACTACGGCATCGACATGAGCTTCACCCGCTTCTACCGCGACGGCAAATGGCGCAACGGCCGTGCCCCCAACGACTCGAAGGGCAAGAGCAAGACCATCTCGTTTGACAATGCACGCGTGAAAGTGGGCGCTACCTACAAGCTCGACGGCAACAACTACTTCAACGCCAACGTCACCTACGGCACACGTGCCCCGCTGGCCGACCAGGTATTCATCGCTCCCCGCGTCAAGAACACCATCATCAACAATCCCGAGAGCGAGCGTGACTTCGCTATCGACGCTACCTACATCTGGAACTACCGCCGCTTCCGCGGACAAATCGGCGCCTTCTACACCGACATGTCCAACGTCACCGAGCGCACCGGTTTCTATGACGACCGCTACAACACCTACGCCATCTACGCCCTGCAGGGCGTGCGCAAGGTCAACAAGGGCGTCGAGCTGGCTCTGGCATACAAAATCACTCCCAGCATCACCGCTTCGTTTGCCGGCACCTTCAGCCGCTTCAACTACAAGAACAACCCCCGCGGCACACGCTCGTTTGAAAACGGCCTCTACGCCGACACCACCCAGACCGTTTACCTCAAGAACTACTACGTAGGCTCGACCCCCCAGTCCGTCTTCAACGTCGGCATCGACTGGGCCGCTCCCAAGAGCTGGTTCTTCAACATCAACGGCACATGGATGGGCGACTCGTACGTCAACCTCTCGCCCCGCTACCACGAGGCTCTGCCCGACCTCTGGACCCTCTATCCCGAGCCCGCAGCCCTCGAGGCAAAAATCAAGGAGCTCAGCACTCAGGACAAGCTCAAGAACGCCTTCGTGCTCAACCTCTCAATCGGCAAGCTCGTTTACATCAACAACAAAGTCTCGCTCAACTTCAACCTTAACATCAACAATATCCTCAACAACAAGGATATCGTGACATACGCCTACCAACAGGGCCGTATGGACACCCAGAACTACCAGCGCGACAAGTATCCCAACAAGCTCACCTACGCACAGGGCGTGAAGGTATTCTTCAACGTCGGTGTACGTTTCTGAGCCTGAAGACACCGAAAAACGATACATCATTTTAAGCAACCACACAGTTAAAAAGAAATGAACAAATATATATCATACCTCTCGGTACTGATGTTGGGTACGGTCGGGTTGTCGTCGTGCAACGACAACTGGGAGACCCCGCCCATGGTCTACCCCGTGTCAAACCTCGAGGCAAACGTCGGCCTCGACGCTCTTAAGGCCAAATACTGGTCGAGCGACCGCAACAGCGTCAACACCATCGGCACGGTGGGCGACATCGTAGCAGGTGCGTCACAGTCCGGCGACTCGGCAATCTTCAAAGGCCGTGTCATCAGCGAAAGCGCCAGCGGCAACATCTACAACAGCATCGTCGTCCAGGGCGAGGACTGCGCCCTCAACATCTCGGTGCGCACCAACAAGCTCACCGCAATCCCCGCCTTCGGCCAGGAAATCTTTGTCAACGTCACCGGCATGAAGATCGGCAACTACAACGGTCTGATGCAGCTCGGTGCCGAGGGCACTTACAACGGCGCACCCTCGATGACATTCATGGAGAGCGCCGACTTCGAGGCCAAGTTCCAGATTAACGGCGTGCCCGACCCCTCCAAGGTCGACACCGTCCTCATCACCCTGCCCGAAATCGCCAGCAAGAGCCAGGACGTTCTGCTCAAGTACCAGAGCCAGCTCGTGCGCATCGACGGCCTCACCTTTGATGAGCCCGGCCAGCCCTTCGCTGGCAGCCAGAACACCAACCGCTACGCCAAGGACGCCGCCGGCAACAGCATCAACGTCCGCACCAGCGCCTACGCCTCGTTCAAGAACGACCTCGTTCCCTCGGGCCAGGGCTCCGTTGTCGGCATCCTCAGCTACTACGGCACCGACTGGCAGCTGCTGCTCAACGACATCACCGGCATCATCGGTTTTGAGGACAGCGGCGACCAGCCCGGCGGCGGCGACCAGCCCGGCACGGGCGAAGCCCAGGGCGACGGCTCGGCAGCCAGTCCCTTCAACACCGTTGCCGCTCTTGCCTTCACCCAGGCTCTCGGCACTGACGTGACGACCGAGCAGGAGTACTACGTCCAGGGTACCGTCTCCTCCGTCAAGGAGCTCAGCACCCAGTACGGCAACGCCTCGTACACCATCACCAGCGAGGGCACCACTGTCGGCTTCGATATCTACCGCGGCAAGTACCTCAACGGCGCCAGCTTCACCGCTGCCGACCAGCTCAAGGTAGGCGACAAGGTTGTTGTATGCGGCAAGCTCGTCAACTTCAAGGGCAACACCCCGCAGATGGCCCAGGGCAGCAAGCTCATCTCTATCAACGGCCAGGGCGGCTCGACTCCCGACACTCCCGGCACGGGCGAGCAGAAGACGATCTTCAGCAGCCTCGCCGAGTCGGCTACCGAGCTCCCCGCAGGATGGACAATCGACAACGGCACCCTGCCCACCGGCCTCGAATACGTATGGAGCTGGAAGACATACCAGGAGAAAGGCTACCTCAACGCCTCGGCATATCTCAACAACACGGCATTCGCCACCGAGGCATACGCCATCTCGCCTGAGATCGACCTCACCGGCGCAACCGAAGTCAGCCTGACTTTTGACCACGCCGCCAAGTTCCAGACCACCCTTAAGTCGCTCTGCGGCGTAGTGGTACGCGTGGTTGGCACAACCACTTGGACTAAGCTCGAAATTCCCACATGGCCCGCCTCCGGTGCCTGGACTTTCGCCAACAGCGGCGCTATCTCTCTCAAGGCCTTCGCCGGCAAAAAGATTCAGGTTGCCTTCAAATACGGTTCCAACGCAACCGGTGCCGATACCTGGGAAATTAAAAATCTTGTTGTTACAGGTAAGAAATAATACATAATATGAAAAGATATCTCAAATATGCGGCCATGTTTGCCGCTACCATCGGCCTCGGCAGCGTGCTGACATCCTGTCAGGACGATTTCAGCGAGACACCCGTGGGTAGTGTCACCCAGGAGCCCAAGGCAACGATGGAGCCCAACATCAGCATCCTTGACCTCAAGAAGACCTGTTGGCTGGACGACGTCAACTACATCTTCGGCATGGAGAACAAGGAGGACGCTCCCTTCGTTCCCCTCGGCACCCGCGAGGACGGCACTCACTACATCATCGCCGGACGCGTGATTTCGTCCGACGAGCAGAGCAACGTCTACAAGAGCCTCATCATCCAGGACGAGACAGCCGCCATCGCTCTGTCGATCAACCGTTACAACCTCTACCAGAACTACCGCATCGGCCAGGAGGTCGTCATTGACGTCACCGGCATGTATGTAGGCAAGTACAACGGTCTGCTCCAGATAGGCTATCCCTCGTGGTATGCCAACGGCAACACCTGGAATGCCTCGTTTATGTCGCCCGAGCTCTTCGCCGAGCACAACGAGCTCAACGGATGGCCCGACGCCTCAAAAATCGACACCCTTGTCGTAAACTCGTTCAGCGACCTGCCCAGCGGCCCCGAAGGCCTGATGAAGTGGCAGAGCCAGCTGGTTCGCTTCAACAATGTTGAGTTTACCGACGGTGGCAAAGAGCCCTTCGGCGTTTACCAGTCGAGCGGCACAAACCGCGCCATCACCGACGTGGACGGCACCTCGCTCAACATCCGCACCTCGGGTTACTCCACCTTCTGGAACAAGACCCTTCCCACCGGCCGCGGCGACGTTGTCGCCATCTGCAGCTACTATGGCACCGACGGCTGGCAGCTTATCCTCAACGACTATGAGGGCTGCATGAACTTCGGCAATCCCACCGTCGCTCCCGGCACCGAGGACAAACCCTACACCGTGGACGAGGCCATCGCCGAGCAGAACAAGAACCGCACCGGCTGGGTTACCGGCTACATCGTGGGTGCTGTTAAGGAAGGCATTGGCCCCGGTAATACTCAAACAGAAGTAACAAGTAACGACGACATCGACTGGGCCGGTGATTATGGTCCAAATTATTATGTCGACAACTCGCTCGTCATCGGCCAGACCGCCGAAACCCGCGACCTAGCACATTGCATCATCATCGATCTGCCCGTAGGCTCGTCCCTGCAGCGTCTCGGCAACCTCGCCGACCACCCCGACAACCTGGGCAAGCAAATCTGGATCCGCGGCACACTGGCCACATTCCTCGGACAGCCTGGTGTAATTGACAACAATGGTGCTTCGGGCACATGGCGCATCGAAGGCGTCACCGACGGCGGCGTCGTTACCCCCGGCACCGGCACAGAGGAAGACCCCTACAGCGTGGCCACAATCATCGGCTTCAACCCCTCCAGCAGCACGGCTACCGACCAACCGGGCGTTTGGGTCAAGGGCTACATCGTAGGCTGGGCCAACATGGCCACTGAGTTCGTAGTCAACGCCAACACCGCCACCTTCAGCGTGCCCGCCACAATGAAGACCAACATCCTCGTTGCCGCCAGCCCCGACGTCACCGACTACACTCAGTGCCTCGCCATCCAGCTGCCCAGCGGCAACGTGCGCAACGCCCTCAACCTGCAGGACAACCCGCAGCTGCTGGGCCAGTACGTCCTCCTCAAGGGCGACGTCATGAAGTATAGCGGCATCCCCGGCCTGAAGAACACCAGCGACTATCGCCTCCAGGGCGGAGGAGACACCCCCACCCCCGACCCAACTCCCGGCAACCCCGTCACCAGCCTTGACGAGAACTTCAACGCCTCCACCAACATCCCCGACGGCTGGACCATCAAGAAGGTCGCCGGCGATAAGGACTGGTACGTGCGCGAGTACAACGGCGACAACTACGCCACCGTTTCGGGCTACAAGGGCACTGCTCCCTTCGACTCGTGGCTCATCACCCCGCCCCTCGACCTCAACGCAATGTCCAGCAAGGTGCTGACCTTCGACACCCAGGTCAACGGCTACGGCTCAACCACCTCCAACCTGCGCGTGTTCGTGCTCACCAGCGCCGACCCCGAGCAGGGCAGCCGCACCGCCCTCAACGCCACCTTCGCCGAGGCTCCCGCCAGCGGCTACTCAAGCTGGGTAAGCTCGGGCAACCTCGACCTCAGCGCCTTCTCGGGCACCGTCTACATCGGCTGGCAGTACACCGCCACCTCGGACGCCAACTACGCCACCTGGTGCGTCGACAACGTCAAGCTTAACGCTGCCGGCGGAAGCACCCCCGACCCCGACCCCACTCCCGATCCCGATCCCACTCCCGATCCCTCGGGCGAATATAAGGGCGACTTCAACACCTTCAACGGCGGCCAGGCCAAGTCAAACCCCTACGGCACCTACACCAACGCCACAGGCTGGACAGCCGAGAACGCCATCATCCTCGGCGGCACCGACGGCACCGACGCCAACCCCCTGTTCTCCTTCATCGGTTCGACAGGCACCCTGGCTCCCACCCTCAACGGCCGCACCGACAAGCTGGGCAAGCTCATCTCGCCCGTCCTCACCGGCGGCATAGGCACCCTCACCTTCAACTACGGCTTTGCCTTCACCGAGACCAAGTGCTCGTTCCGCATCGACATCAAGGACGCCTCGGGCAACGTAGTCAAGACCGACACCGTCACCCTTGACAGCATCCAGAAGGCCCACGCCTACAGCTACTCGCTCGACTGCAACGTCAGCGGCAACTTCACCATCGAGATCTCCAACCTCGGTTACAGCGCCAACGCCTCTGCCAACAAAGACCGCGTCTCCATCTGGAACCTCACTTGGACCTCGCTCTGACCCATCCACCCCTCCCATACAAAACGGCCACGCACCCGCGTGGCCGTTTTTTT
>SFLG01000022.1 GCA_004553485.1 Bacteroidales bacterium
GCGGTTTGCGACGGGGGCAGTGGATGAGGGACTGGGGGGTGATGACGATGTCGACGGGGATGTCGTGGGGGTCGGTGTCGATTTCGTCGTCGACGAGCTGGAACGAGTACCCTACCCCGACCTTCAGGGCCGTTGTGTTGGCCAACAGTCTGTCGTAGAACCCTTTGCCTCGTCCTACGCGGTTGCCGCGTCGGTCGTAGGCCACTGCTGGGACAACCACCATCTCGATGTCGTCCATCGAGCATACATCGTCGCCCGTGGGCTCCTCTATATGAAAGGCGCCAAGGGCCAGCGAAGAGCGGTCGTAAGGCAGAATCTCCAGGTTGACACCGTTTACCCTGGGCAGAAAGAAGTGCTTGACCCCGGCCCATTTGTCCAGGAATTCGTGCGTGCTGAGCTCGTCATACAACGAATGGTACATAAGGATGTTCTCAGCCATCATAAACGCCGCAGTAGACTCGAGAAGGGCGAAAACGGCCCGTGCCGCGTCGGCGCGCTCGTTATTGTCAAGGATACTTTTCTGCGCTTTTATTCTGCGCCTGATGTCGTCTTTTTTCATATTGAGAGAAGTTGTCAGATAACTGTTTGTCAAGGCTTTCCCCCACCCTTTGACTGGCCGACCGAAATCGGCGCGTGTGCGTTGCCCGACCGTATCTCGCGCAGGGCGCGTTTCACGTTGGGGTCGTCCTGCTCGAGCACCTGATAGTAGAACGGTAGGCCCAGCACATTGCGGGCAATGAGAGCCTTCACTTGTCTAACAATCAACAGCGACGATTGGTTGATATAATACCATCGTGCGGGCACACCGTGCGTGGCGGCATAGTACACCGCCATGTTCAGCAGCTCGGCATCGGGCGGAAGGATGCGCATCAGTCTGTCCAGATCCTTCACCTGACTGAGGACGCGGCGGTTCTGGTCGGTAAACTCATACGCATAATCCATCAGCAGACCCTTGTTGACCACATCCATATAGTAGCGCGTCACACCCGTCGTGTCCTCCGGGACAAAGACATCAGGCAGGATGCCGCCGCCGCCATAGACGGGACGGCCGTTTTCGGTGCTGAACAGCAGATCCTCGTTAATCTTGATAGAATCGGCATTGGTGAACTCGCCGTTGCGGTAACGCTCGAATACCTCCAGTTCGTAGTCGTCGTTGTGGCCCGGCTTGTACTGCTTCTGTATGCTGCGGCCCGAAGGCGTGTAGTAGCGCTGCACGGTAAGACGCACCTCGCTGCCGTCGCTGAGCTGGATGGGCTTCTGCACGAGACCCTTGCCGAACGTGCGGCGCCCTATCACCAGACCGCGGTCATGGTCCTGTATCGCTCCCGACACAATCTCGGCCGCACTCGCCGTCATCTCATCGACAAGAATCGTCAGCGGCATATCCGTGAACGCGCCCGTGCCGTCGCTGCGGATTATCTCCTCCTGCGCGTTGCGTCCGCGCGTCGAGACAATCGTTTTGTTCCGCGGCAAGAATTCATTCGCCATTAGCACCGCCGACTCCATGTACCCGCCCGTATTTCCGCGCAGGTCCAGAACCACCGATTCGGCCCCATTCGTCACCAGATTGAGCATAGCGTTCATAAACTCGCGATAGGTGTTCTGGCCGAAACTGCTGACGCGCACATATCCCGTATTCTTGTCGGCCATAAAGTAAGCGTCCACCGACGATACCGGTATGTTGCCGCGCGTAATATTATATTTGAAAGTCTTGCCCGGTGCCGACGGGCGTACCACCGTCAGCTCCACCTTCGAGTTCTCCGGACCCTTCAGCAGCGTCGGGACAGAGTCTACCGTCATATCCTTACCCGTGACATTGCGGCCGTCTACAGCTATTATGCGGTCGCCCGCGTGCAGCCCCGCCTTCTCCGATGGGCCACCCACGATAATCTCCACGATATTTATGGTGTCGCGGTACATCTGATAGCGGACGCCGATGCCTCCGAACGAGCCGCGCAGCGTCTGGTTGGCCTCTTCAAGGTCCTTGGCGGGGATATAGGCCGAGTGCGGGTCAAGATTTCCCAGTATGCCGGGTAGCGATTTTTCGATAAGCGAGTCCAGGTCGACCTCGTCAACGTAATGCTCCTGAATCAGCGTCAGCAGCTCGTTGAGCTTTTCGACTCCCGGAAGCGGCTTCTTTTGGGACGTCAGAAAGACACCCAGCCACATACCTGCCGCAAACATCAGTGCGCAGATAAGTGGAGCCCAATATTTTATACGCTTGAATTTCTGCATTATGCTTAGTAAAAACTATACCTTGTGTTTAAGTTGTGCGGCGTCCTGCGGGAAGTCGCGGTGTTATGGTGTACCTATTGTAATGTATGTAGCGAATGTAACGTATGTAGCGTAGTATCGTTTGCGCGGGAAGGCCGTCACGGGGTTTTGCCGTCCGCATCCGACAGAGGCAGGTGCCGGCACTCTATCCCCGCCCGGCGCAGCAGGTCCACGCCGTCGGTGATGCGGTACAGCTCGTCAAAGACCACGCGCCGTATGCCCGCCTGAATTATCAGCTTGGCACATTCGAGACACGGCGAGGCCGTGACATAGAGCGTGGCGCCGTCTGACGAGTTGTTCGAGCAGGCCACCTTGGTTATCGCGTTTGCCTCGGCGTGGAGCACGTACGGCTTGGTCAGTCCCGACGCCTCGTCCTCGCAGATGTTCTCGAACCCCGACGGCGTACCGTTGAATCCGTCCGAGATTATCATCTTGTCCTTGACTATCAGCGCTCCGACCTGCCGGCGGCGGCAATAAGAGTTCTCGGCCCATATACGTGCCATACGCAGATAGCGCAGGTCGAGGCTGCGAGCCTTTCCGAGCTGTGCCGTCGCGGCTTCGGCGGCCTGCAGCTTCTCGGGAGAGCCGATGTCGTGCCATACGAACGAGCCCGCCGCAGGGGTGTAGGCCCTTATGTCGAGCGAGCGGGCCGAGCCGGCGTAGAACGGGGTGATAGAGAACGCCGAGTCCCCTATCCTGTCGCTGTAAGCCTGCAGAGCGTCGAAAATCGACGGAGAGATGATGTGCACGCCGTCAAAGGCCAGCTTGTCCATCGTCGGCACGGGCACAAAGCCCTCCGGGATGACGGCGCCGTTGCGGCTGTCGCCCCAGCCCTCGAGGCGGTGGGTGCTGTGGTCGAAGTACAGATGGCGCGACGTCTCGCGGGGCGTGCACAGCAGCGTCGCCATTGCTCCCGTGCCGACGTGATATCCCTTGTCGAGCCACTGCCGTGCCTTCAGCAGTCCGCCGCCCGTCTCCAGGAGCCGGTCAGACTCATCGCTGACGTGTATGGTGATGCCGAAGTTGGAGTTGGCCTCGAGAAAGTCGACAATCTTGTCGGCGAAGTGGTGCACGTTCACCACCGCCTCGTCCACACCGGCCTCGATGAGGCGGCGTATGACGATCTCGAGCATGGGGACACCCCCTACCCTCACCAAAGCCTTGGGGTTGGTGTCGGTGAAGGGTTTCAGTCTTGTGCCTTTTCCGGCTGCGAAAATCAGAGCGCGCATACAGCGGATATGATAATATATTTACAGTGTTGTTTTTAGGCCTGGTTTGAGTCGAACACCTGCTCGATGTCCTGCTCGCGGTGAACAAGCTCGACCTTGATGTCGAACATCTTGCTCAGCCGCTCCGCCGTCTTCTGGGCGGCGTATACCGAGCGGTGGCGGCCGCCGGTGCAGCCGAAGCATATCATCAGGTTGGTGAATCCTCGCTCGATGTATCTCTTTACCGAGGCGTCCACCAGCGAGTTGCAGTGCTCCAGGAACGTCGTTATCTCGCCGTCCTCCTCAAGGAAGTCTATCACCGGCTTGTCCAGCCCAGTGAAGGGTTTGTAACGCTCGTATTTGCCCGGGTTGTTTACCGCGCGGCAGTCGAAGACATATCCGCCGCCGTTGCCCGAGGCGTCGTCGGGGATACCCTTCTTGTAGGCGAAGCTCATCACCCTCACCGTCAGGCGCCGTTTCTGGATCTGGTCGCTGAACTGCTTGAGGTTTACCAGCCGTTCGAGAATTTCGGACAGATACGGATACTCCGGGAACGGGCTCTTCAGCAGCTCGCGCAGATTGGCAAGGGCAAACGGCACCGACTGCATGAAGTGCGGTTTCTTTTCAAAGTAGCCTCTGAAGCCGTAAGCCCCCAGCACCTGCAGCGTGCGGAAGAGCACAAAGTGGCGCAGCTGCTCGTGGAAGTCGGCCTCGTCCACCGGTTTGTATTTGCGCAGCGAGTCGATGTAATGCCCTATCAGCTCCTCGCGCAGCGACTGCGGGAAGCCCGCCTTCGCCTGCCACAGAAACGAGGCCACGTCGTAGTAGAACGGGCCGCGGCGTCCGCCCTGGAAGTCGATGAGATACGGCTCATTGTCGATGAGCATGATATTGCGGCTCTGGAAGTCACGGTACATGAAGGTGTTCGACTGGCTGCGCATCAGCACCATAGACATCGTCTGGAAGTCGTTCTCCAGCAGGTTCTCGTCAAACTCCAGTCCGGTGGCTTTCAGGAAACAGTATTTGAAATAGTTGAGGTCCCACATCACCGAGCGGTCGTCGAACTGCGCCAGCGGGAAGCATTTGTTGAAGTCCAGTCCCGTTGCTCCGCGGAACTGCACATCGGGCAGCAGCCGTATCGTTTTTATCAGCAACTCGCGCTCGAAGGGCGAGAAGGCCCTTGTCAGGCGGCCCTTTTCGATAACCTGGTAGAGGATGGTGTCGCCCAGGTCGGTCTGCAGGTATGCCATACCGTCGTCAGAGACCTCCAGCACCTTCGGCACGGGCAGGCCCATCTCGCCGAAATGTCCGGCCAGGTAGATGAATGCCTCGTTCTCGGCCAGGTTGGTGCCGATGACGCCCACCACCGAGTCGGCCCCGGGTTTGTCGTACAGGCGGAAATAGCGGCGGTTGGAGCCCGAAGCCGGGAGTTCGGTTATCTCGGCGGGCTCGTGTCCGCAGTATTTCTTGTAAAGGTCGTTCATTATCGGGGCTGCGATTTTGGCCATAGTCGTATATTTTGTGGTGTGTGTGATTCTTTTTTGGATGTTTTAGTTTGACATCTCGCTCATAAAACGTATGCGCATAAGACGCATCTCCTCCTCGGTGTATTCGCCGTCGAAGTATTCTATCGCCGTCTTGAGGTCGTCTGTCTCGCTCTGTCTGAAATATTCGTAAATCTCCTCCTGGAGGTCGTCGTCGAGCTGCGTGTCGATGTAGTAGCGGATGTTCAGCTTGGTACCCGAGTACACTATGCTCTCTATCTCGTCGAGCAGCTTGTCAAAGTCCATTCCCTTCGACGAGGCCAGCTCGTCCAGGGCAATCTTGCGGTCAATGGACTGTATGAGGCTTATCTTCAGCGAGTTGATGGGGATAGTGCGCACGCGCAGGTCGTCGGGTCTCTCTATGTCGTTCTCCTTGACATACGAGTTGATTATCTCAAGGAACTCCTTGCCGTACCTCTTTGCCTTGCCCGAGCCCACACCGACGAGGTTCTGCAGGTCCTCCACCGTCGCGGGGTACATCGTCGCCATCGCCTCCAGAGTGGGATCCTGGAAGATGACGTAGGGCGGCAGGTTCAGACTCTTGGCAATCTTTGCACGCAGCTGGCGCAGCTGGTTGTACAGACCCGGGTCGAGGGCGCTTGCCGCCGGGCTCTCGTCCTCGTAGTCCGAGTCGTTGAACTCTCGGTCCTCGAAGACCATGAACGGCTGGCGCCCGTGTTTCGCGGCGGCGAAGTCGCGTCCCTTGTCGGTCAGACTCACTGTGCCGAAGTTCTCGATGTCGCGCCGCAGGTACCCGTCGATGATGGCCTGCCGTATTATCGACGACAGCCGTTTCTCGTCGTAGTCGGGGAAGGTGCCGAAGGTCTCGAGCGTGTTGTGCTGGAAGTTGCGGACGTCGGCCGACTGGCGGCCGCGCAGTATGTCGGTGATGTGGTCGGCCTTGAATGGCGTGCGCAGGGCCACCACCGTCTCTATTACGGCAAGCAGCTCGTCGGTGGCGTCGAAGCGCGTGCGGGGATGGCAGCAGTTGTCGCAGTGGCCGCAGTCGTCGTGCGGAAATTCCTCGCCGAAGTAGTGCAGCAGCGTGCGGCGGCGGCACACCGACGACTCGGCGTAGGCGGCCGTCTCGGCAAGCAGCTGTTTGCCTATCTCCTGCTCTGACACGGGCTTGCCCTGCATGAACTTCTCTATCTTGCGCAGGTCCTTGGCGGCGTAGAAGGTTATGCACAGTCCTTCGCCGCCGTCACGTCCGGCGCGTCCCGTCTCCTGGTAGTATCCTTCGAGGCTCTTGGGCATGTCGTAGTGGATGACATACCTCACGTCGGGCTTGTCGATGCCCATGCCGAAGGCGATGGTGGCCACTATCACGCTGGCTTTCTCCATCAGGAAGGCGTCCTGGTTGGCGCTGCGCGTGGCGGTGTCCATACCGGCGTGGTAAGGCAGAGCCTTGATGTCGTTGATCTGCAGCAGCTCGGCCAGTTCCTCCACCTTGCGGCGGCTCAGGCAGTACACTATGCCCGACTTTCCGGGGCGGGCCTTGATGAACTTTATGATGTCGCGGTCGATGTTGCGTGTCTTGGGTCGTACCTCGTAGTAGAGGTTGGGACGGTTGAACGAAGCCTTGAACACGTTGGCGTCCGTCATGCCCAGGTTCTTCTGTATGTCGTGCTGCACCTTCGGCGTCGCCGTGGCAGTAAGGGCTATCACGGGTCGGTCGCCTATGGCGTTTATCAGCGGCCTTATGCGGCGGTATTCGGGTCTGAAGTCGTGGCCCCACTCCGAGATGCAGTGAGCCTCGTCGATGGCATAGAACGAGATGGGGACATTGCTCAGGAACTCGGCGTTTTCGACCTTTGTCAGCGATTCGGGCGCCATATACAGAATTTTTGTGCGGCCCGAGCGGATGTCAGACTTTACCTCGTCGATGGCGCTCTTCGACAGTGACGAGTTGAGGAAGTGGGCCACCGAGTTATCGCCCGAGTACTGCCTGAGCGCGTCCACCTGGTTCTTCATCAGCGCTATCAGCGGCGAGATGACGATGGCCGTGCCTTCCATAAGGAGTGCCGGCAGCTGGTAGCAGAGAGACTTGCCGCCGCCGGTGGGCATGAGCACGAACGTGTCGTGGCCGTCCATCAGCGAATTTATTATTGCACGCTGGTTTCCTTTGAAGGTGTCAAAGCCGAAGTGGTCTTTCAGCGCGCGGGCAAGCAGTTGGTCGTTAGGCATAAGGCTCGAGGAGGAGAATGTGATAAATAATAGGGTTGTCGGTAGAGATGTTGTTGGGGGCGGCCGCAGTCATTATTCCTGCTGGGCCTGGAGGTTCATGCGGTTGATGCGCTCGAGGGCGTATTCGGGCGTCACGCGAAATTCCTTGACGTTTTGCGAGGGGATGTCGAACATTGCGTCCACCATCACCGTCTCCACTATCGAGCGCAGGCCGCGTGCACCGAGCTTGAACTCGATGGCCTTGTCGACGATGAGGTCGAGGGTGGCCTCCTCGAAGACGAGCATCACGCCGTCCATTGCGAACAGCTTCTCGTACTGGCGGATGATGGCGTTTTTGGGCTCGGTGAGCACCTTGCGCAGCGCTTCGCGCGACAGCGGCTCGAGGTGTGTCAGCACCGGCAGTCGTCCTATTATCTCGGGGATGAGACCGAACGACTTCAGGTCCTGGGGCGCCACATAGCGCAGATATTCCTCGCGCTCGAGACGCGTGCGCTTGCCATCGGTGCCGTAGCCCACCACGTGCTGGTTCATGCGGTGGGCGATGCGCGACTCTATGCCGTCGAAGGCGCCGCCGCAGATGAAGAGGATGTTCTTGGTGTCCACCGGAATCATCTTCTGCTCGGGGTGCTTGCGGCCACCCTGGGGCGGCACGTTGACTATAGAGCCCTCCAGCAGCTTGAGCAGACCCTGCTGCACGCCCTCGCCGCTGACGTCGCGGGTGATGGACGGGTTGTCGCCTTTACGGGCTATTTTGTCTATCTCGTCGATGAAGACGATGCCGCGCTGAGCCTTTTCGACATCGTAGTCGGCGGCCTGCAGCAGTCGTGTCAGCAGGCTCTCGATGTCCTCGCCCACATAACCGGCCTGGGTGAGCACCGTGGCGTCGACGATGGTGAAGGGTACGTCGAGCAGACGTGCTATCGTGCGGGCCAGCAGTGTCTTGCCGGTGCCGGTGGGGCCGACGATGACAATGTTGCTCTTTTCGATGTCAACGTCGTCGTTGTTCTGCGCCAGGCGTTTGTAGTGGTTGTAAACGGCCACCGCCAGGTGTTTCTTGGCGTCCTCCTGACCGATGACATACTGGTTCAGGAAGTCCATTATCTCCTTGGGCTTGGGAACCTTCTTGAGCATTTCGCCGGCATCGAAGTTCTTGTTGCCCTGGTTCTTGCCTGTCGGGACACCGGTGCGGTACTCGACAAGCATCTCATGGAAAAGATCTATACATTCCGAGCAGACGAAGCTGCGGTTGTCCGGACTGGGAACGAGCGCCTCGCACATCTCGGCGGTGCGTCCGCAGAACGAGCATTGACGTATTGTCTTTTTGGCCATTGTAGATTTTAATCGGTAAACAGTTGTGTGGTTGTCGTGATAAATTTTGTCGTTGCCGCAAGCAAGGAAGCACTCTGTAAGTGGGTCGGCTCAGGCTTTCCGTGTATTACAGAGTGCGTCTCACAGTACTATCATTTGGCTTGTTTTACAAGTACCCGGTCAATCATGCCGTAATCCTTGGCTTCGTCGGCAGTCATCCAGTAGTCGCGGTCGCTGTCTTTCCATACCTTGTCGATGGGTTGCCCCGAGTGGCCGGCGATGATGGTGTACAGCTCCTTTTTGAGCTTCTGTATCTCGCGGGCGGTGATCTCGATGTCCGAGGCCTGTCCCTGGGCGCCGCCCATGGGCTGGTGGATCATCACGCGCGAGTGCTGGAGGGCAAAGCGTTTGCCTTTCTCGCCGCTGACGAGGAGCACGGCCGCCATCGAGGCAGCCATGCCGGTGCATATTGTCGACACGTCGCTGGAGATATACTGCATTGTGTCGTAGATGCCCAGACCGGCGTAAACGCTGCCGCCGGGGCTGTTGATGTAGATGCTGACGTCCTTGCCGGGGTCGGCCGAGTCGAGGTAGAGCAGCTGGGCCTGGATGACGTTGGCGGTGTAGTCGTTGACGTCGGTGCCCAGGAAGATGATGCGGTCCATCATCAGGCGCGAGAAGACGTCCATCTGTGCCACGTTGAGCTGGCGCTCCTCGATGATGGTGGGCGAGATGTAGCTGGCGCGCACATCGCCGAGGTTGTTTACGTGCGAGGTGTACTGGTCGAGTGCCAGTCCGTTCATCCCGAGGTGGTGAACGGCGTAGTTGCGGAAATCGCTGTTGGTGTTGTTCATCTTTGTTTGTTTTTGTTTAGAGCGGGAATAATGAGTGAGAGAGCGGTGTGTCGCGCCGCTGCGGACAGGCCGGGCGGCAAAGGATACACAAACCTGTTATTCCCAATACGAAATTACAATTTTTTTTTCAATCCATAAAATTTTAGACCCCATATTTTGCATTTTTTTGCGCAAAAAGCGGGATGGCCGGACATTGGGGTTGTCGCGGCCATCCCGTTTATGGTCCTGTCCCCCGAAGCCGGGGGTCGAAACTTGTGCTAAAGGACGTCTGTATCAGGCGTTGGCTTCGTTGTGGGCTTTGACGAGCTCGCGGAACTCGTCGAGGCTGACGGTCTTGTCTTCGAGGGTGACGGCACCCTTGACGGCGTTCATCAGCTTGAGGTCGCTGAGGCGCTCTACCAGGCGGCTGCGGGTCTCGCGGTCGTTGAGAAGGCGCTTGGCCGACTGCTCGATGGTCTCGTCGTCCATGTTGGTGATGCCGTACTGGGCGAACTGGTGGTAGGCCACACCCTTGGCGTAGTCGAGGAGGTCTTCTTCCTTGAGCTCGACATTGAGCTCGGCGCTGACTCTCTCGCGGATGAGCTGCCACTTGAGCGAGGGAAGCATGGCCTCGAACTCCTTGTCGATGTTTTCGGCGGTGAGCTCTTCGTTGCGAGCCACAAGCCATTTTTTCAGGAAGGCCACGGGCAGCTGCATGTCGCCGTATTTGTCGATGAGGTATTTCTCGGCGTCGGCCTGGAACAGCTGCTCGCTGTTGCCGGCCAGGTCGCGGGCGATCATCTCGGTGAGGGCTTTCTTGTACTCGTCCTCGTCCTTTACCTTGTCTTTGCCGAAGACGTTGTCAAAGAACTCCTGGTTGTGCTCGGCGGGCTTGTGGACGATGATCTCGCTGATGGTCATCTGGAAGTCGCCCTTGACGTCGGCGGCGATGTTCTTGTCGAGGTTGAGCATCGAGGCAAGCTCGGCGGCGTTGCCCTCGCAGCTCTTCCAGGGGTTGAAGACAACCTTGTCGTCGACTTTCTTGCCGGCAAACTTGGCGGCCTCGTCCTTGTCCTTGAAGTAGAAGGGAGCGACGATGCCGTTGACAACCTGGATGGCGCCGGGATTCTCGTTGACGGTGCCGTCCTCGTTGAGCTGCATCAGCACGCCCTTGACGACGGCGCGCTCGTCAACCTCCTCGCCGGGGACCTGCGAACCCAGACGCTGGCACAGGTTCTTGTCCTGCTCGGCGAGCATCTCGTCGCTGACGGCGATGGTGTAGTAAGGCAGCTTGACGTCCTTGTCGAGCTTGATGTCGATCACGGGGGCAAGGCCGATCTCGTACTCGAAGGTGTAGTCCTTGTCGTCGAGGTTCACTTCCTTGACCTCGACGGGCATGGGCTCGCCCAGCACGTTGAGCTTGTTGTCGCGGATATAGTTGATAACGGCCTCGTAAACGGTGTCGTTGAGCACCTGGCTCTTGGCCTGTTTGCCGAAGCGGGCCTTTATCTGGCCGGCGGGGACGTGACCCTGGCGGAAGCCGGGGATGTGGGCCTCGCGGCCGATTTTCTTGAGTTCGTCTTTTACTTTCTTTTCGTAGTCAGCTTCTTCAACGTTGACAATGAATTTGCCTTCGATATCCGAAGTCTTGTCGAGAGTTACATTCATAACTTTTGTCAATATAGGGTTTAATTTGTTTGAATTCTGATAAGCTTTTGCCTGGCAGGGACGGTGCAATAACCGTGCCAAACCGCGCAGCCTCGTTTAACGGAATGCAAATTTAACCAAAAATCGGCAAACCGCCAAACTTTTGGCTCCTTACCATATCACCACGCGCTCGCTCTCGGGGCGGAACATGGGCTGTCCCTCGGTGATGGAGAAGGCCTCGAAGAAGGGCGTGATGTTGCGCAGGGTGGCGTTGACGCGGTAGCGGCCCAGCGAGTGGGGGTCGATTTTGGTGCGCCGGCGTATCTCGGCATCGCGGATGTTGGCGGCCCATACGTTGGCGTAGCCGAGGTAGAAGCGCTGGTCGGGGCTGAGGCCGTCGATGTCGGCGGCGGGCTTGTCAGCCACGGCGTTGTGGTAGGCCGTGTGTGCCACCCGCAGGCCGCCCTGGTCGGCGATGTTCTCGCCGAGGGTAAGGTGGCCGTTGGCGTGCAGGTCGTCGATGACGACGATGCTGTCGAACTGTGCGGCCAGGCTCTCGGCAAGTTTGGTGAAGGCGGCGGCGTCTTCGGCGGTCCACCAGTCGTTGAGGTTGCCGTCCTTGTCGTACTGGCGGCCCTGGTCGTCGAAGCCGTGGGTCATCTCGTGGCCTATCACCACGCCGATGGCTCCGTAGTTGACGGCGTCGTCAGCCTCGGGGTCGAAGAAGGGCGGCTGAAGGATGCCGGCGGGGAAGCAGATCTCGTTTGTGGGCGGGTTGTAGTACGCGTTGACGGTCTGCGGCGACATATACCAGCGGTCCTTGTCGACGGGTTTGCCGAAGTCGTTGAGGTTGTCTTTTACCGAGAAGTCTATCGAGCGCTGGATATTGTGCCAGTAGTTGTCCTCGGGGTCGATTACCAGCGACGAGTAGTCTTTCCACTTGTCGGGGTAGCCGATTTTTACGGTGAAGGCGTCGAGTTTCTCGTGAGCCTTGGCCTTTGTGGCGTCCGACATCCATGTCAGGTTGTCGATATGCTGGCCGAGGGCTGTCTGGAGGTTAGACACCAGCTCCTGCATCTTTGTCTTGGATGTGGGCGGGAAATACTTTGCCACGTAGAGCTCGCCCAGTGCCTCGCCGAGGATGCCATTGGGGACGGCCAGGGCACGCTTCCAGCGGGGACGCTGCTGCTGGACGCCGGTGATGGCCTGGTTGAGGGCGAAGGCGGCGTCGTTGAAGTCGTCGCTGAGGTAGGGGGCGGCGTTGCTGAGGTACTGCGCCGTCAGGTAGTCGCGCAGAACCTGCAGGTCGGTGGAGGCCAGGATTTTGTTGACGGCCTCGAGCGAGCCGGGCTGGCCGACGATGACTTTGTCGACATTGTCAAGACCCCGGGCCTTGAAATATCCGTCGAGGTTAACGGCGGGGTAGTCGGTCATGAGCTGTTTCATCGTCATGGGGTTGTACGATGCCGTGGGGTCGCGCAGCTCGGTGCGGCTCTTGGCGGCGCGGGCGAGTTCGGTCTCGACCTTTATGGAGTTGTCGGCGATGCGTGCGGCCTCTTTGTCGCTGTAACCGGCCAGGCCGGCCAGGGTGGTCAGGCATTTGCGGTAGGCGTCGAGGACGGCTTTCTCGTTCTCGCCCTCGGCGATGTAGTAGTCACGGTCGCCGAGGCCCAGGCCGCCCTGTCCCCATGTCATGACGTTCATGTCGGCGTTCTTCATGTCGGGCTCCACGCCGGTGACAAAGAAGCCTCCGGCACCGGGGAGGGTGGCGATGAGGGGGATGATGCCCTCGCGCGTTACGCCGGCGATGCTGCCGAGGTCTTTGCGGATGGGCTCGGCGCCCTCTCTGTTGCGGCGGATGCTGTCGAGGCCCTGCGCGTACAGGTCGGCGATGCGCTGGGCGTTGGTTCCGCGGGTCTGGGCTGTCTTGCTGAGCTCCTCGACAAGTCCGCGCACCTGGCGGTTGTTGAGCTCGCCCAGCTCGTCAAAGGTGCCGAAGCGCGAGTATTCGGGTTTGAGGGGGTTGGCTTTCATCCAGCCGCCGCAGGCATACTCGTAAAAGTCGGTGCCGGGCGACACACTTGTGTCAAGGTTGGCCAGGCTGATGCCTTTGGGGGTTGCTGCTCCGCAGCTGCCGGCGGCCAATGTCGCTGTTAGTGCGAATGCCATAATTTTTTTCATAACATGGTTATGTCTAAACGTTTTGGATATTGTCAATGTTTATGCCGGGCTGTCGGCGTTTAGGCAAGACTGTCGGCCTCGCCCACGACGAGCTCCCACACCGACATGGCGTTCTCGAGGTTCTTGGTGGCCTCGGCGTGACGCTTGAAGATTTCGGGCGACACGTTTCCGCCGTTCATCTCGTCCTCGATGGCCTTTACCTCGCCCTCGAGGCGCGACACTTCGGCTTCGGCCTCCTCCACCTTTTTGCGGGCACGGCGCAAGGCCTTCTCGCGTTCGCGCTGCTCGGCGTACGACAGACGGGGCTTGCCTCCCCCACCCTTTGCGCCGGTGTCGACCGGTTTGGGCGCGGGAGCAATGGCGGCGGGAGCGTCGGCCACTTTTACCTTCTGGGCCTTGGGCAGCGAGTCGGGGCTCATCTCGAGCTGGCGCAGACTCTCGATTTTCTTGCGCTCGAGGAAGTCGTAGATGCCGCCAAGGCACTCGCGCACCTTGCCCCCGCCGAACTCGTAGACCTTTCCCACCAGTCCGTCAAGGAACTCGCGGTCGTGGCTGACGACGATGACGGTGCCGGTGAAGTCTTTGATGGCCTGCTTGAGGACGTCCTTGGTGACCATATCGAGGTGGTTGGTGGGCTCGTCGAGAATGAGCAGGTTGACGGGCTCGAGCAGCAGGCGTATCATCGCCAGGCGGGTCTTCTCGCCGCCGGACAGAACTTTCACCTTTTTGTCCGAGGCTTCGCCGCCGAACATAAACGCGCCGAGGATATCTCTGATTTTCAGTCGTATGTCACCGACGGCCACGCGGTCGATGGTGTCGAACACCGTCAGCTCGCCGTCGAGCAGCTGTGCCTGGTTTTGGGCGAAGTAGCCGATTTTGACGTTATGGCCGATTTTGAGTGTGCCCGTGTGGTCGATTTCGTTCATTATGCACTTCACCAGCGTCGACTTACCCTCGCCGTTCTTGCCGACAAAGGCAACTTTCTCGCCGCGGCGGATGGTGAAGGTGCAGTGGTCAAAGACCTGGTGGTCGCCGTAGGCTTTGCCCACGTCGTCCAGTATCAGGGGGAAGTCGCCCGAGCGCGGCGCGGGCGGAAACTTGAGGTTGAGGTGGCTGCGGTCCACCTCGTCCACTTCGATACGCTCTATCTTTGCAAGTTGCTTCATGCGGCTCTGTACCTGCACGGCCTTGGTGGCCTTGTAACGGAAGCGCTCGATAAACTCCTCGGTATCGGCAATTTGCTTCTGCTGGTTCTGGTAGGCGCGCATCTGCTGTTCGACGCGCTCCTTGCGCAGCTCGACAAACTTCGAGTAGTTGACGTTGTAGTCGTATATCTTGCCCAGCGAGATTTCGATGGTGCGGTTGGTGACGTTGTCGATGAAGGCGCGGTCGTGGCTGACGAGCACGACGGCCTTGGCCTTGGTGATGAGGAAGTTCTCGAGCCACTGTATCGATTCGATGTCGAGGTGGTTGGTGGGCTCGTCGAGCAGCAGTACGTCGGGGCGCTGCAGCAGGATCTTTGCCAGCTCGATGCGCATGCGCCAGCCGCCCGAGAACTCGCTCGTGGGGCGGTTGAAGTCGGAGCGCTCGAAGCCGAGGCCCGACAGCGTCTTCTCCGTCTCGCCGATCTGGTTCTCGCTCTCGGCCATGTCGAGCTGCTCCGACAGCTCGGTCATGCGCTCGATGAGGGCTGCATATTCGGGGCTGTCATAGTCGGTGCGCTCGCCCAGCTCGTCGGTCATGTGTTTGAGGCGTGCGCGCTGCTCGTCGAGGTGGGCGAAGGCTTTCGACGCCTCCTCGATGACCGTGGTGTCGTCGCTGAGTGTCATCTGCTGAGGCAGATAGCCTACCGTGACGTCGCCGCTCTTCGCCACTGTGCCCGACGTGGGCTGCTGCAGGCCGGCGATGATTTTGAGCATGGTGGACTTGCCGGCTCCGTTCTTTCCCACAAGGGCGATCTTGTCGCGCGGGTTGATGACGTAGCTGACATTGTCGAACAATGTCTTGGCTGTAAATTCTATGTGTAGGTTGTTGACTGATATCATCTTGTCGTTTTCAGAGCTTTTTGGAGGCCGTTGCCGGCCAGCAGATTTCGGCCCGCGTTTGTTACGGTCACCGCGCGGCCGTCGGCGTCGGTGGTGATTTCGGTGAGGCCGTTGACAAAGACGGTGCTGTGGGGTTCTCTGCCGTCGAAAGGCGCTATCAGCAGCTCGTTGTCGTCTGTGACACTCACCACTGCCGGCGCCTTTTCGTAAGCTTGGCCGTCGACGATAAGTCGGTTGGCAAGGACCTTCAGTTTCATAGCCTGTATGTGCGCTGGCGGTAACGCTGCATATATGTGCGTGGGTTGAGGCGGTTGCGCACCAGCTGGATGCTGTCGATGAAGATGTCGCCGCGTTTGGCCGGACGGTTGAAAATCATATACCCCGAGATGTCGGTAAGCGTCTTTGTGGAGTCGCTTATGAAGGCCAGCTGGTGCCAGCCTTCGCCCGAGGCCCTCGACATCAGTGTCTCTTTGGTGCCGTCGGCGTAGTTGGCGGTGATACCCCATCGCACGGGTTCGGTGGAGTTGAAGAACTTGCCGCGCCAGGTGTACGAGTCGCCCATCTTTGTATTGGCGTCGGCGTTGATGTTGAAGGTGATGATTTCGGAGGGCGAAGTGGCGCCGATGGCCATGCGCCGCGAGCGGCTCCACACGTCCACCGAGTCGCCCGAGACATTCAGCGCCGACTGTGCCGACAGCACGGCCGAGCTCTCGTCGAGGCGCTTCTGCAAAATCTTCTCGGTTTTTTCGTACACCTCGTCGTAGACGTCGATATGGTGGCCGTACCACATCAGCGACGTGTCGAGCATCTGCTGGTCCACGCCGTGACGTTTGAGGATGGACTGTTTGAGGGCCTGCCGCGATGACATCGAGACATACTGCCCGGGGTTCGACTCCACCACCGCATCGCCCACCTGGATGTCGGCCAGAAGCTCGGACATCCTGTCGGGCTCGATGACATTGTCGGGCACACGCCGGCACCCCGCTGCAACGAGCAGGGTGATTACGGCAAGTATGAGCGCCCGGTTCTTCATCGTGTCATTTCTTTTGGGCGGGTTTGGCCGTGTCCTTGGTTTCCTTGTCGGCTCCGGCATCGTGCTTGCCGCCGAGGATGCCGGCGTAGAACACGATGATGCCAAAGAAGCCCACGTTGATGGCGGCGTCGGCAAAGTTGAACACCGGGTCGAAGAACGAGAACACCTTGCCTCCGACGAGCGGTATCCACGACGGCCATGTGAACTCTATCAGGGGGAAATAGAACATATCCACCACCATCCCGTGGAACAGTGACGCATAGCCATGTCCCCAGGGTACAAAGGTGGCCACCTCGGGGGGCAGCGGGTTGTTGAAGATTTCGCCGTAGAATATGCAGTCAAAGATGTTGCCCAAGGCTCCGGCGGCGATGAGCGAGACGCAGGCGATGAAGCCCGGCTTGCTGTCGGGCTTGCTCACCAGTTTGGTTATGAACCAAATGCAGCCGGTCACCACTATTATACGGAAAAGCGTAAGGAACAGCTTGCTCCCTATCTCCATGCCGAAGGCCATGCCGTTGTTCTGGATGAAGCGCAGATGAAACCACGATGCAATCTCGTAGTCTTCGCCCCAGTAGAACGAGGTTTTGACCCATATCTTGAGCACCTGGTCGATGATGATTACCGCCGCGCCGATGGCGACGGCCAGCCAGGTCTTTGAGTTCTTGGTCATAAAATATTGATGTGCGGCCATTTTCAGCGCTTGGTCTTGGCCTCGACGGTGGTTGTGGCGTGGGGGACGGCGCGGAGTCGGTCCTTGGGTATGAGCTGGCCGGTGACGCGGCAGACACCGTAGGTCTTGTTCTCGATGCGCACGAGGGCGGCCTGGAGGTGCTGGATGAACTTGCGCTGGCGCTCGGCCAGACGCGCGGCCTCTTCTTTGTCGCGGGTGCCGGCACCCTCTTCCAGGACCTTGAACGTGGGCGAGGTGTCCTGGACACCGTTGCCGTCGCTGTTCATTACCACGGAGCGCAGATTTTCAAACTCGCGCATGGCTTTGTCGAGTTTCTCCTGTATGAGCGTCTTGAATTCCTGAAGGTCTTCGTCGCTGTATCTCAGTCTTTCTGCCATAAGTAACATTGGTTGTTATCGGCTGCGCCGGGCAGCCCGGTTGGACATATTGGCAACAGAGCGCGGGGCAGGCGCCGTGTGTAGGGCGTCTGTCCCGCGGTCAGGTTTATGCTTTGGTGACGATGACGTCGACGTTGAATCCGTCGATGTCGAGATGTTCGAGTCCGGCGGTATCCTCGGCGGGCTTGGCTTCGGCGGTGCTTATCGACTCGGCCAGAACCTGGGTGGCGATGTAGCCGCCGAATTCGGCGAGCACGCCCTCGAGGTGCTCGTCGGGAGCGAACACGAGGTTGATGCGGTCGGTGATGGCGTAGTCGCGGCCTTTGCGGATGTTCTGCATGCGGTTGACAATCTCGCGGGCTATGCCCTCGCGGCGCAGGGCGTCGGTGACGGTGACGTCGAGGGCCACGGTGACGGTGCCCTCGTTGGCGACGAGCCATCCGGGGATGTCCTCGCTGAAGATCTCCACGTCGGCGAGCTCGACGGTGCCGGTTGTTCCGTCGGGGAGGCTGATGACGGTGTGTCCGGCCTTCTCGAAGTCGGTGATGGCCTTGGTATCGAGGGCGGTGAGGGTGGCGGCGACGGCTTTCATGTTCTTGCCGAACTTCGGGCCTAACTTCTTGAAGTCGGGCTTGACGCGCTTGACAAGTACGCCGGCGTCCGAGCCCACCACTTTAAGCTCCTTGACGTTGACCTCGCCCAGCACGAGCTGGCGTATCGACTCGAGGCGCTCGCGCTGGCTGTCGTCGCTGACGGGCACCATGATGGCGCTGAGGGGCTGACGCACTTTGATGTTGACCTTGCGGCGCAGGGCCAGCACCATCGATGTCAGTGTCTGTGCCAGTGCCATGCGGGCTTCGAGCTCTTTGTCGATGGCTTTGCTGTCGACTTCGGGGAAGAGGGCCAGGTGCACCGAGGCGGTGGTGTCGCCGGTGAGGTCGGTGTAGAGACGGTCGGCGTAGAAGGGCGCGATGGGCGCCATCAGCTTGGCCACGGTGAGCAGGCACTGGTAAAGGGTCTGGTATGCCGCCAGCTTGTCCTCGGTAAGGCCTCCGCCCCAGAAACGTTTGCGGTTTAGGCGCACATACCAGTTGGAGAGGTTGTCGCTGACAAACTCGCCGATGGCGCGGGCGGCGCGGGTTGGCTCGTAGTCGTCGAGGGCTTTCTGCACGTCATCGACGAGGGTGTTGAGCAGCGAGATAACCCAGCGGTCGATCTCGGGTCGCTTCTCGAGGGGGACCTGCGGAGCCGCGGGGTCGAAGCCGTCGACGTTGGCGTAGAGGGCGAAGAAGCTGTAGGTGTTGTAGAGGGTGGCGAACATCTTGCGCGAAACATCCTGCACGGCCGAGGGGTCGAATTTGAGGTTGTCCCAGGGTGCCGAGTTGGAGATCATATACCAGCGCAGGGGGTCGGAGCCGTATTTCTCGATGGCCTCGAAGGGGTTGACGGCGTTGCCGAGACGTTTGGACATCTTGTTGCCGTCTTTGTCGAGGACGAGTCCGTTGGAGATGACGGCCTTGTAGGCCACTGAGTCGAAGACCATGCCGGCGATGGCGTGGAGGGTGAAGAACCATCCGCGGGTCTGGTCGACGCCTTCGGCGATGAAGTCGGCGGGATAGAACTCGCCGTTGTCGACAAGCTCTTTGTTCTCGAAGGGATAGTGCAGCTGTGCGTAGGGCATCGAGCCGCTGTCGAACCACACGTCGATGAGGTCGGCCTCGCGGTGCATGGGTCGGCCGTCGTCGCTGACGAGGACGATGTCGTCGACGTAGGGACGGTGCAGGTCGATTTTCTCGTAGTTCTCCTTAGAGTAGTCGCCGGGGACAAATCCGGCCTTGCGCCACGGGTTCTCGGCCATCACTCCTGTGGCGACGGCTTTGTCCATCTCGTTGTAAAGTTCCTCTACCGAGGATATGCACTTCTCGACTGCACCGTCCTCGGTGCGCCAGATGGGCAGCGGGGTACCCCAGTAGCGCGAGCGCGAGAGGTTCCAGTCCTGAAGGTTCTCGAGCCATTTGCCGAAGCGTCCGCTGCCGGTGCTGGCGGGTTTCCACTTGATGCCTTCGTTGAGGGCCATAAGGCGCTCGCGGGCGGCGGTGGTGCGGATAAACCAGCTGTCGAGGGGATAGTAGAGGACGGGCTTGTCGGTGCGCCAGCAGTGGGGATAGCTGTGGACGTGCTTCTCGATGCGGAACACCAGTCCGCGCTGCTTGAGCCACATGCAGATCTCGATGTCGAGTGTCTCGTCATTCTCGTTCTTGGCGGGGTCGAAGGCGTTCTTGACAAACTTGCCCTGCCAGGGTTTGTATGCCTCGACGTCGACGCTGGTGCGTACAAACTCGGGGTCGAGGTCTTCGAGGAGGTAGAATTTGCCGGTGGGGTCAACCATGGGGCGGATGTTGCCGTCCTTGTCGGTGAGGTGCAGGGGCGGGATGTTGTTGAGGCGCGACACGCGCTGGTCGTCGGCGCCGAAGGTGCCGGCGATGTGCACGATGCCGGTGCCCTCGTCGGTGCTGACGTAGTCGCCGGGGATGACGCGGAAGGCACCCTCGCCGGGGTTCATCCAGGGGATGAGCTGGGCGTAGTGCATGTCAACCAGGTCGCTGCCTTTGTATTTGGCAACTACCTCGTAGGGCACGACCTTGTCGCCCTTCTTGTACTCGTCGAGGGGTATACCGGCGGCTTTGGCGCCGAAGAGGCTGCCCAACAGTTCGTCGGCGACGACGACGGTAATCTTTTCGCCGCTGTACGGGTTGTAGGTGCGCACGACGTCGTATTCGATAGACGGGCCCACGCAGAGCGCGGTGTTGGAGGGGAGTGTCCACGGCGTTGTCGTCCAGGCCAGGAAGTAGGGGGTGCCCCACCCTGTCATCTCAGGCTTGGGGTCGGTGGCCTCGAACATGGCGATGCAAGTGGTGTCCTTGACGTCGCGGTAGCAGCCGGGCTGGTTGAGCTCGTGCGACGACAGGCCTGTGCCGGCGGCCGGCGAATAGGGCTGGATGGTGTAGCCCTTGTACAGGTAGCCCTTGTCGTAGAGCTGTTTGAGCAGCCACCACACCGATTCGATGTAGCGGTTGTCGTATGTGATGTAGGGGTCGTTCATGTCGACCCAGTAACCCATGCTGTTGGTGAGCTTTTCCCATTCGCCGGTGTACTTCATCACCTCGCGGCGGCAGGCGGCGTTGTAGTCGTCGACGCTGATTTTCTTGCCGATGTCTTCTTTGGTGATACCGAGGCTCTTCTCCACACCCAGTTCGACGGGCAGGCCGTGGGTGTCCCATCCGGCTTTGCGCTTGACGTGGAAGCCTTTCATTGTCTTGTAGCGGCAGAAGACGTCCTTGATGGTGCGGGCAAGCACGTGGTGGATGCCGGGCAGACCGTTGGCCGAAGGGGGACCCTCGAAGAAGACGAACGAGGGGCAGCCCTCACGCTCTTTTACACTCTGCTCGAAAAGGCCGCGCTGATTCCAGCCGGCAAGTACCTCTTTGTTTATGTCAGAGAGGTTGAAGCCGTTGTATTCGGGAAATTTCTTTTTATCGCCCATTGTATATTCAGTGATGGTTGCTGTTGAATTGTTAGCTGTTATTTTATTTTCGCAAAGTTATAAAATTTCCGCCACTTGACAAACTCCGAGGGGCGCGATAGCTCTTGTAGCTTATATAGCTTTGGTAGCTGATATAGCTATTATAGCTAATTTAGCCAGTGTAGCTCTTATAACTCTTATGGCTCTGATACACCCGCCCGGGGCAAAACAGACGGCGCCACTGCCCTTGGTAAGGGGAGCGGCGCCGTGTAGGTACACTTTGCTGGGTGTCCGGCCGTCGATTACTCGGCGGGAGTCTCAGCCTCGGGGGCTGCGGCTGCTGCGGCAGCTGCCTCGGCTTCGGCCTTGGCGGCGGCAGCTTCTGCCTTCTTCTTGGCTACAGCCTCGGCCTTGGCGGCGTTCTTGGCCTGCTCGGCCTGGAAACGCTCCTTGACGGCGAGCTGCTGCTTGTCGGCGATGGACACTTTAAGTTTTTCTACTTTCTGCTGACGGTTGGCCTTCCAGGCATCGAAACGACGCTGGCACTCGGCCTCGTCAAATGCGCCTTTCTTGACTCCGCCCTGGAGGTGCTTCATCAGGAGCACGCCCTCGTCGGAGAGGATTGCGCGTACGGTGTCGGTGGGTTCAGCACCGCAGTTTACCCAATACAAAGCCCGCTCGAAGTTAAGAGTAATTGTAGCAGGATTAGTGTTCGGATTATAAGAACCTATCCTTTCAATAAATCTACCATCTCGTGGTGCCCTGCTATCGGCGATAACAATAGGATAGAACGCATAGTTCTTGCGACCATGACGTTGCAGTCTAATTTTTGTTGCCATTAAAAAATAATTATAAAAGAGGTTTGTATTGATGCCCTTATCCAAAGAGCGCCGCAAAGTTACAACTTTTTTTGGTAACCGCCAAACACTCTGACTTTTTTATTTAGAAATCGATGGAGAGGCGCACGTTAATCTGGCGGCGAGTGAGGTAATTGGGGACGGCATACTGCATATTGTTGACGTCGGTGACCCAGTAGTACGAGCTGACGTTGCTGATGTCGAACAGGTTGAAGCAGTCTACGCCCACCCAGCAGCTCTTGATGTGGCGCAGGAAGCCGCTGCGGCGGTTGTCCTCGGTCTGCGGCGACAGCAGAGCATAGCTCAGGCCGATGTCGACGCGTTTGTAGGCCGGGGCGCGGAAGAACCACTTGTCGCGGGTGCTGCGGGGTGCGGTGACGGGGAGGCCGTCGTTGAAGATGCCGCGCAGACTGAACTTCAGCTTGGGGAACTTGGGGAAATAGTCGGTGAAATACAGCGCCACGCCATAGCGGCGGTCGGCGGGCATGGGCACGCTCTTGCCGTTGAGGTCCTGGCGGCTGTTCATCAGCGAGAAGCTGATCCACGAGTCGGAGCCTTCGACAAACTGGCCGTAGAGCTTGAGGTCGAGGCCGGCGGCGTGTCCCTTGCTCGAGTTGACGCCGGTGTAAACGATTTTGAGGTTGTCGATTTCGTAGGGGATGAGGTTGCCCAAAATCTTGTAGTAAGCCTCGGCCGAGAGGCGGAAGGGGCGGCTGAAGGCACGGAAGGTGTAGTCGGCGCCGCCGATGAACTGGAAGCTGCGCTGCGACTTGATGTTGTTGTTGAGCTGTATGACGGTGTTGCCGGCGACATCCTGGATGGGCATGCGCATCTCGCGGTAGAAGGGGCTCTGGTAGTACAGGCCGGTGGCGAAGCGGAAGGCCCACTGGGGGTTGCGGTCGGGGACAAAGCCGACGCTGATGCGGGGGCTGACAAGGAACTCCTTGTTGAAGGTCCAGTAGGTGAATCTCAGGCCGCCGTTGAAGTTGAAATATCCCGGGCCAGCCTGCAGGCGGTAGGTGTCCTGGACGTACGCGCTGATGCGGGTCGAGCTTATCGACTGGTTGGACGACAGGTTGTACACCACTTTCAGCGCTCCGGGGTCGAAGGGGAGCGAGTAGCCGGCCGAGTCGCGGCGCTCCCATTCGCGGCTATGCTCGATCATCTTTTCAAAGTTGGCGGTGACACCATACGAGAGGCTGTGACGGGCTATGCCGTTGGAGCCTCTGAACCCGAGCGACATGACGGTGCCCTTGAAACGGTTGCGGGCATGCTCGTGGTAGCGGCCCACGCCGAGCTCGCCGCCGACGGCGCCGCTGCCGCCGCTGCCGCCCGTGCCGGCCTGGTCTAGCCAGTATTCGCCCGAGATGTCGTAGGCGACGAGCTCGTTGGTGCGGAAGCCCGAGGCCGTCAGCGAGTATTCGGCGCTCTTGCCCGGCTTGTAGGTGATGTGGCCGGCACCGAGGAAGGTCTCGAACCGGTCTTTCTCCTGGCCGTCGAAGTATACCTTGAACTGCTTGGCGTCGGTGGAGGTGCCGAAGTTGGTGCTGCGGTTGTGGGGAATGAACTTATAGTTGTTGATGGCGACGTTGCCGAGGACGCCGATGCTCCATTTGTCGTTGAAACGGTAGGTCATGAAGGTCTGGTAGTCGAAAAAGCGCGGGTCGTACTCGCCTTTTTCGTCCATCGAGCTCAGCAGCGACGAATTGCTCTTGTAGCGCACGCCATGAAGCATACTGAAGTGCTTCGAGTTGGTGCCGATGCTCAGGCCGCCGCCCATCAGCGAGGCGTTGAGCGAGCCCTCGAAGGACTCGGGTGTCTTGTAGGTGATGTCGAGCACCGACGACATCTTGTCGGCGTACTGGGCGGGGAAGCCGCCGGTGCTGAAGCTGATCGAGCCCACCATGTCGGGATTGATGACAGACAGGCCCTCCTGCTGTCCCGAGCTGACGAGCTGGGGACGGTAGACTTCTATACCGTTGATGTACACCGAGTTTTCGTCGAACGAGCCGCCACGCACCGAATACTGCGACGACATCTCGTTGTTCTGCGACACGCCGGCCATAGTGGAAATGAGGCTTTCGACGCTGCCGCCGCTGACGTCGGGAGCGAGTTTGTAGTTGTCGGTGTCGAGTTTCTGCATCGTGCCGGTCTGTTTCTGTATCTCGGTAACCTCAATTCCGTCAAGGGTGTAGGTCTGCGGCTCCATCTTGACGTTGAGGGTGATATCGCCCTTGGGCTTGATGAGGCGGCGTGTCGAATTGTGGTAGCCGATGCATGTGAAGACGACGCGGATGGTGTCGGCCTCGGGCGTCGACAGCGAGAAGTTGCCCTCGAGGTCGGTGGCGGCGCCGATGGCCGTGCCGGCGATGCGGACGCTGACAAACTCCAGCGGCTGGTTTTCTTCGTCGGTGACTTTGCCGTGGATTTTCACCGGGGCTGCGGCGACGGACTGTGCTCCGACGGTGGCGGCGACGAGCAGCAGCGTCAGTGCCAATACCCCTGATATATGTGTTTTAATGAAATTCATCATGTGATAATGTCGGTAATATATCTAATAACGCCGACCTACCGCCAAAAATTGTACAGCAGCCTGTTTGCCTCACCGGTTTACCCCGGCATATCAGCCGTGTACCCTACCCTTCGACCCTATCCCCGGGGGCTCTGCCCTTTGCCGTCGATGACGGTTTGATGCAACAACGGCTGCAACCTCCGGTGGGATTGCAGCCGTTGTGTGTCAGGTGGTCGGGGTGTGTCTTACCACTCGAAGTCGAAGCGCTCGATGTCGTCTTCGACGAGGCTGGTGCCCTGCTGTACCTCGATGAAGGTCAGAGGGGTCGTGGCGCGCAGGGCGTGCATCTCGCCGGAGCCGATGGTGATGACATCGCCGGCTTTTACCGTGCGACGCTCGCCGTTGAGGACAAGCTCGCCTTCGCCGTTGATGAAGGTCCATGTCTCGGTGCGGAAGCTGTGGCGCTGGTAGCTGATGGAGCAGCCGGGGCGGAGGGTGAGCTGCTTGGTCAGGGCGCAGTTGCCGTCCTTGAACTCGATGTAGTCGATGACTTTGTATTCGCCCCAGCGGCGCTCTTCGTACATGGGTCTTTTGCCCAGGCCGTCGACGAGGTGCTTGAGGTTCTCGCTCTTGGCGAGCTCGGACACGAGGATGCCGTCGGGGGAGGCGGCGATGACCATGCTCTTGGCGCCGATGGCTACGACGGGGATCTCCAGCTCGTTGATGACGTAGGAGTTGCCGCAGTCTTCGACGACGACGTTGCCGTGGAAGGGCTGCTCGAGCTCGTCGGTGAGGGTGTTCCAGGTGCCCAGGTCTTTCCACTGGCCGGCGTAGGGCATGACGGCGACCGAGGTGGCCTTCTCCACGACTTCATAGTCGAAGCTGATTTTGGGGAGTGTGGCGTAGTTGTTGCGCAGGGCCTTAAAGTCCATGCCGGGCATGACGCGGGCGGCGATGTCGGAAAGGTAGCCAAGACGGAAGGCGAAGACGCCTCCGTTCCAGAACGCCCCTTCGGCTATCAGTTTCTCGGCGGTGGGGACATCGGGCTTTTCGGTGAAGCGCTTGACGGGCTGTGCTCCGTCGCCTTCGGCCTTCTCTGCGGGAACGATGTAGCCGTATTTGGCCGAGGGGTATGTGGGACGGATGCCCATGAGGACGAGGTCGGCGACACCGTCACTGACAGCGTGGGCCATGCGTCCGATTACCTTGAAATATTGGGCCTCGGTGTACGAGTCGCAGGGCATGACGATGACGGGCTCGTCGGCGGGGGTGCCTTTCGAGGCGAGGTAGGAGCAGGCGAGGACGATGGCGGGGAAGGTGTCGCGGCGGCACGGCTCGGTGACGATGGACAGAGCATCGCCGAGCTGGCTCTCTATGGCGTCTTTCTGGTTGATGCCGGTGGCGACGACGATGTCGTCGGTGAGGCCGGCGTCTTTGATCTGACGCACGACACGCTGTATCATCGACTCGGGCTCGCCGTCGGGACGGGTGAGCAGACGCAGGAACTGTTTGGAACGGGCGTCATTGGACAGGGGCCACAGGCGCTTGCCTGAGCCTCCCGATAGTAAAATAATCTTCATCTTTCGGCGCGCATCGGGTTGTTGAGAAAATCTTCGTAGGCGAGACGGATACCGTCGGCAAGCTCGGTCTTGTAGGTCCAGCCCAGGCCGGTGGCCTTGCTGACGTCGAGCAGCTTGCGGGGAGTGCCGTTGGGGCGGGTGGTGTCCCACTTTATCTTGCCCTCATAGCCGATGATGCCGGCGACAAGCTCGGTGAGCTCTTTGATGGTGAGCTCTTTTCCGGTGCCGGCGTTGACGGTTTCGTTGCCCGAGTAGTTGTTCATCAGGAAGACGCACAGGTTGGCCAGGTCGTCGACGTACAGGAACTCGCGCAGGGGGCTGCCGTCACCCCAGCAGGTCACCTCGGAGGCACCCGACTCCTTGGCCTCGTGGAAGCGGCGGATGAGGGCGGGCAGCACGTGGCTGTGCTCGGGGTGGTAGTTGTCGTTGGGGCCGTAGAGGTTGGTGGGCATCACCGAGATATAGTCGGTGCCGTACTGTTTGTTGAGATATTCGCAGTATTTCAGTCCGCTGATTTTGGCCAGGGCGTATGCCTCGTTGGTCTTCTCCAGCTCGGAGGTGCTTGCACCCGTTTTTCCATGCGGCATTGATGACGTTCATCTCAAGCATCATGTTGTCGTACATGAAGTCGGCCAGGGCCGACTGGTTGGCGACGATACCGCCCACTTTTGCCGCGGCCAGGAAGACGTACTCGGGCTTTTCGGCAGCAAAGAAGTCGTTGACGGCCTGCTGGTTGATAAGGTCAAGCTCCTTATGCGTCCGCGTAATAATATTATTGTACCCCTGGCGTTTCAGCTCCCGGACGATGGCCGACCCCACCATTCCTCGGTGTCCGGCCACATAGATTTTAGACTCTTTCTCCATCATTTGACGATTCCTTTCTCGAGGTATTCGGCGAGGTTGGTGCGGACCTGTTCGCCGGCACGTTCAACGGCGACTTTGGCCATGTCGGAGTCGACCATAAGGTTGACGAGCTCCTCGAACGATGTTTTCTTTGTCGGATCCCAGCCCAGTTTCTGCTTGGCCTTTGTCGGGTCTCCCCAGAGGTTGACGACGTCGGTGGGACGGTAGAAGTCGGGTGAGACCTCGATAAGCACCTTGCCGGTTTTCTTGTCGATGCCCTTCTCGTTGGCTCCCTCGCCCTCGAAGACAAGGTCGATGCCGACGCGGCGGAAGGCGTAGAGACAGAACTCGCGTACCGAGTGCTGCTCGCCGGTGGCGATGACAAAGTCCTCGGGCTCGGGCTGCTGGAGGATGAGCCACATACATTCGACATAGTCGCGGGCATATCCCCAGTCGCGCAAGCTCGACAGGTTGCCGAGGTAAAGCTTGTCCTGCTTGCCCTGGGCGATGCGTGCGGCGGCGAGGGTGATCTTGCGGGTCACGAAGGTCTCGCCGCGGCGTTCGCTCTCGTGGTTGAAGAGGATGCCCGAGCAGGCAAACATATTGTATGCCTCGCGGTATTCCTTGACAATCCAGAAGCCGTAGAGTTTGGCGACGGCGTACGGGCTATAGGGGTGGAAGGGGGTGTTCTCGTTCTGCGGCACCTCCTCTACCTTGCCGTAGAGCTCGGAGGTCGATGCCTGGTAGAAGCGGCAGGTCTTGGCAAGTCCGCACTGACGGATACCCTCAAGCAGACGCAGCACGCCCGTGGCGTCGACATCGGCAGTGAACTCGGGCGAGTCGAACGACACCTGCACATGGCTCTGCGCGGCCAGGTTGTAGACCTCGTCGGGCTTGACCTTGTTGAGCACCTGGATGATGCTCATCGAGTCGCCCAGGTCGGCATAGTGGAGGTGGAAGTGGGGATGTCCCTCGAGATGCGCGATGCGCTCGCGGAAGTCCACCGACGACCTGCGGATGGTGCCATGAACATCATAGCCCTTCTCCAAAAGCAACTCGGCCAGAAACGACCCGTCCTGACCGGTAATACCGGTAATCAATGCTGTCTTCATATCTTTTTTTATTAGTTATTCATATTATCCTTTTTCCTTTTCCTTTCCTGCCAAAGCAGTTTGGGAAGAGTGAAAACCATCATCGAGCAGCGTTTAAGCTGTTTCTTGGGTTCCTTGAGGATGCGGTGTACAAACTCGAAGTGGTGACGCACCATCCACCGGGGAGCGCGGTTGCTGGAGACACCGCTGTAGAATTTGAAAGCCGCGCCGACGGCAATCATCACCCCGTGTTTAAGATGGGGTTTCAGTCGCGACATAAAAATCTCCTGCTTGGGGGCTCCCAGAGCTATCCATATTATCTCTGCGCCGTCCTTTTCTATCATATCGGCTATGCCTTCATAGTCGAATTCATCGACCTTCCTGAAAGGCAGCTCGCTGAAAGTCATGTTTACGACCTCCGGATTGAGCTTGGCGAGATTAGCTTTAAGGCCGTCAAGAATATTCTGCTGCGTCCCTAAAAAAATCATCCGGTATTTGCCGCCGGAGACAATATCCTTGAAAATCTCGCTTCCGCAGTACTGCCCGTAGCGTTCGCCGTACAACCACTTTATATACAGGGGGACGTAGCTGCTGTCGCAGATACTGAACATCCCGCCATTGACGACCTCACGATAATCCTTATCCTTGTTCACTACAGTCAGGATAGTGCCATCGGCCACGCAGATATAGTCCGACCCCGGCTTAGTCAGCTGTTCGGCGATAGCGTCATGAACCCTACCGCGGTCCATCTCATAGCGAATATTGAAATAAGATTTCATTGAGGGGTTGTAATAAGTTACTTTGCTTGCTTGCTTTCGTGTTCGGCTAAAACGCGGTTGATGTCATCAATCACCTGGTTGGTGATTTTCTCAGCCTCAAACACCGAAGAAGATTCCTTCGCCGCTTTAGCAAATCGGTCGTAATCGTTAAGAATAGTCTGAATTGCTTCTATGTATTCTTCGTCCTTGAAGTCCAACGGAAGAAGGAAACCGTTTTCGTTATTTTTTATTACAAGTTTGATGTCGCCGATATCCGTGGAGACAACGGGAACACCGACAGACAAGGCTTCGGCAATGGCAGTAGGCAGACCCTCATGGGAGGAAGCCATCAAAAGAATTTTCTTAGAAGAGTCAACCTCAGGTATTTCTTTGTTGGGCACGCTGCCGAGAAATTCAACATATTCCGAAAGCCCCATGTCTGCAACCAATTTCTTCAAAGCCTCTTCCTGAGTGCCAAAGCCGGCTATATACATATGATTCTCTTTGCGTAACTCCTCGGGCAGTTTTGAATATATGCGGATAATGCGGTCAATGTTCTTAATAAGCTCCAGGCGTCCGGCAAAAATAAAACCTTTCCTTTGCGAATACGGTTTTTCGGCAACGTTATGACTTATAGGATTCATCAGTTTCTTAACATCACCAAAGACCGGGCCAACCGTGTACATGAGAGAGCATGTTTTCTCTATTCTTTTCTGAAATATATCAAACAGCCAGATAAAATATTTTCCAATACGATAGCGGGAATGGCTCATGGGGTTGAAATTACCATGCAGGATATGGCAATAAGGAATACCCAAGAATGAGACGATGTATGACCCCTCCGGAACGTGACTCAAAGCAAAATCACATGCCTTAATTTCTTTACGACGTTTGAAAAGAGTATACATCATTTTAATTCTGCCGGGAATACGTCTTCCGGTCCACGTCGGGGGTATGGTAAAATACTCCACATCAAAATTCTCGCTAAGGTAGGGATGCATGTTTCGCAGAAACGGTGCAACGCCTCCATAATTGCAATCCATTGGATCGGAGTTTATTACGGCTAATTTTTTCATCGCTTATTGTTGCTTGTGTTTTATATTCAGAGGAGTTTTTTCAGTTTGAGCAGTTTTTTATTTGCGGTTCTTCAGCTTAAGAAGCAGGTACAGACATTGAGCCTGTGACTGTAAAGTGAACGTTAGAACAATGCGATGAACCATCGGCATCATTTTAATGGGATATCTTTTTCGGACGAGGTCCCAGTTGGGGCAACGGCACAAATCACCAATCATTCGTGTCTTTTCTTTTCGGCCTATTGCCGTGTTTTTTACTATATAGTCCATATAGGAACGCACTGCACCGATAAACCAACGGTCTGCCCTGTTGCGGAAATCGGCATCATCGGCAAAGTCTCTGTATCGGATGAATAGGTGCGTATGATATCTTTCGACATCCTGCCGTATATCCTTTACCCTATGTGTCGTAATCGAATTGGGGTTATTATAGTAATAATAGAAATATTCGGGAAGCACAACGGCGACCATGGAGTGACGCAGAAAATCGAGGTTGAACAGCATGTCCTCGCTTATGAAATTGCGCTCACTTTCAAAGCGTATGTTGTACGTGTCGATGACCGCCTTTCGGTATATCGCAACTTTGGCCGAAACCTGAATGCGTCTGTCGATGCGCACTTGTGGCGCCGAGGCTATCATATCCTTAAAAAGTTCGACGATTGATTCTTTGTTCGAACGAATTTCCTCTGTGTCAGGGTGTGGCAGATAGCATGTGATGTTTGCTCCGTCACTTCTTTTAAGACCCGTATATACTACGTCGGCATTGTGCTTTTCGGCTGCTGCCAGCATACATTCGTACATATTGTTATCGACCCAGTCGTCCGAGTCCACGAAGGCTATAAACTCACCTCCGGCTGCCTCTATGCCTGAGTTGCAGGCCATACCGAGACCACCGTTTTTCTTGTGCACGACTTTAATACGAGCATCCTCAAGAGCATAACGGTCGCAAAGTGCGGGACAGTTGTCGGGGCTTTCGTCGTCGACAAGAATTATCTCGATGTCGCGCACAGTCTGGTTACGAAGCGACTGAATGCATCGGTCAAGATACTTCTCGACGTTATATACCGGGACAACTATCGATACTTTGGGCTGCATGTTTGATGTCATTTAAGGGTTGAAGGCGTTAATATTGTCTCGTGTCGTGAATATGGTCTTGTATGTTGTAAAATCGGTTTTTTCTTTTGGCGCTTTAACCACGCCAACCAGAATAGACATCCATATAGTCATTATAAGTATGTACATCATGTTGCGGAACTCCGCTCGGTAAACGTAAAAATAATGCAGAAGCAGAGCCAGCATTATCGTCTGGAAGAATTCAAAATACTGGGCAAAACGGATAGCCAGGTGGCTGATGTTGTATACGAGGAAAAAGAAGCAGGCGAAAACAAAAGAGAAGAAATACCATAGGTTGAACTGTGGCATTTCATCGCCGTACTCATCACTTAAGCGCGGTGCATACCATATAATAAATACAGCAACGGCAAGGTACGAGAGCATCATAGGTCCGAAAGCCAGTCTCTCCGCTTTTTCGCCCGATATGATTTCGGAAGCCCAGTCGCTGTAATTGTCATAACCGATAAGCAGCGTAAAGCCTTCTACATATTTTGCAGCACCGGTAAAAGACCCGACTACGCCTATTGCCACGCACACGCCCAATATTATCAGGCAGATGTTGCGCTTGTTGGGTAGATTGAGTCTTTCTAAAGGCACGTATGCAAATACATACAAAGGCAAAAGTATGAGTGCCGAGTGATGGATTAACGACAATACGAGTACTCCAACCAGGTAATGTACCAGCTTCTTTTGCAGTATGTAGTTGCTAAGGAAGACAAAGCCGCAGGCTACAATCATCTGCCTAACTCCATTCATCAGGTCGAGAAAATATCGGCCGCCGAAGATTACGACAGGTAGCCATATCAGCAGATATTTATAATCTTTCAGCGTCCGGGTCAGCAGTATTATCTGCAGGAGAGTCGCTACACCCATTCCAAAGGCGAAATGGATACCGTTGTTTTTGACAAACATCACCAACCAGTCCCATAGATACTCGGTAGATTCGTCACGTATCAGTCCTGTTTTGAAGGTATAAATATACATCTCCGAATCCACTCCCACCCTCCATCTTATTGCTGCGATGAAAGTGAAGAACAGGACGTAGCACCAAAGATAGCGGTCCATCCGCGAATCTTCGCCGAACTTGTCCTCCGACTTCTTTGCAAGGTACATCATTACCAGTGCAAAGAGTACGTATATGAGAAAATCGAATAAAAACATTTAAAGAGCCTTCTCCAAGGCGGATTTTCAATCTCCGGCCCGGCGTCTGTTCACCTATAAGTTTAGTGGACGCAGATGACCGGTGAGGGCATAAAAATCGGACAGGATGATGTCAAACAGGTATTTCGTTCAAATATGCGGGTAAAGAGGCGTTAACCTTTAGCGCTGTGGTTGCCGTATTTGTAGCCATATCCGTAGCCGTAACCATATCCATAGCGGCTATGCTCGTTGGAAGTGCCGTTGAGGATAAACGCCATATTCTTGTACTTCTTGTTTTCGTACAGACGGTCGAGTTCGGGTATCATTGCACGCTCGAGCAGGCCGGCACGGATGACAAAGAACGTGCGGTCGACGTAGCGGTCGACAATCTGCGTGTCGGCAACCACCTCGATGGGCGGACAGTCGATGAGGATGAAGTCGTAATGCGGTTTCAGGCTCTCCAGCATCTCGGCGAATTTGGGCAGGCCAAGCAGCTCGGTGGGGTTGGGCGGGATGGGACCTACAGGCAGTACATCAAGGTGGTCACACTCTTTCGACTGTACGATGACGCTGTTGATGTCGCTGAGGGCTCCGCTGAGATAGTTGGACAGGCCCTTCGAGGGAGAACCCACGTAAGCCGAGGCAGATCCGCGGCGCAGGTCACCGTCGATAACCAGCACCTTTTTGCCTTTGAGGGCTATTGACATACCCAGGTTGATGGTGATGAACGACTTGCCCGAGCCGGGGTTGAACGATGTAATGGCTATGAGGCTGCAGGCTCCATCGGCCGCAGCCATAAACTCGACGTTTGTGCGCAGAACACGGAACGACTCGTTGACGATGTCGCGGGTGCCGGGCTTGACATATATTGTGCGGTCGTTGTCGTGGCTCTTCTTGCCTTTGCTTTCGGGATCCTGCGGAATCTCACCAAGGAACGGAATAGCAAGGTTCTTGACGTCGTTGCGGCCACGAAGTTTGGTGTTGTTGGACTCTTTGAAGTATGTAACACCGAAGGGTATGGCAAGGCCGATGAGGAAGGCCAAGCCGAGTACCATCGAGCTCCTGGGCGTGGCGGGGACGTCCGACGCGCCGGGGCGGTTGACGATTTTGGTGTTGTAGGCGGTGAACGACTGCGAGAGCTCGTTCTCCTCACGTCTCTGCAGCAAGAAAAGATACAGCTCCTCCTTGACTTTCTGCTGGCGCTCCACGCTGAGCAGGTTCTTGGCCTGTGTGGGGTTGGTGGCTATACGTGAGTTGGTCTGCGCCTCGCTGGCGCGGTATGTCTTCAGCTGGTTGCTTAGGTCGACAATCTCGTTGTCTACGGAATTGATGATTGCCTGACGCTGCGAGGCCAGCGAGCCATCGAGCTGTTTGACGATGGGGTTTTGGTCTGACGACTTCTCGGCGAGAGCGTTCCGTTTTAAAACCAGTTTGTTGTATTCCGAGATCTGCGACACTATGCCCTGGTTGGCGATGCCGGTATTGGCCGGCAGAAGCTGATATTTGTTGTCCGAGGCCATGAGATGCTGGCGGACATAGCGGGTCATCTGCAGCGCGTTGTTGATTTTGATAATCTCCTCTTCGGCTTTCTGGCTTTTCTGCATATACATCGAGGCGGCGGCCTTGACGTCGGGGGTCATGGTCTGACTCTTGTACGACGAAATGTCCGAGTCGACATTCCCCAGCTCATCTTCGAGCGCTCCCAGACGCTCGTTGATGAAGTTGGAAGTGGAAACGGTAACCTGGTTCTTGTCGCGGATCCAGCTCTCTTTATATACAGCTATGAGTGTGTTGAGCACGTCATCGGCTCGCTGGGGCGACTGGTTGGACATTGTCAGGTTTATGACGTTGCCGTCTTTGTCGGCCAGGTCTACTCCGAGTGTGCTCGTATAAGACCGGCATGCAGTTTCAAAAGGAACCTTGACGACTTTGAGGTCTACCGTTTCTCCCTTTTTATACTCGGAGGTCGGTGTCACTACCAGTTTGCCGAGTACGGTGGCGATGGTGTCGTTCAGCGATGTGGTGTACGACTCTCCCTTGAATTTCTCTTTGTCCTTTTTTATCTTGTCAATGGTGACCTCGCCGGCTTTGTTGACCTGAAGATCGAACGATGCCGATGACTTGTCGGACAGATCTTCGAAGCTAACCGTTACGGGCAGACTTGTGCCGTATACAACTTCGTCATGGAAAAAACCTTTGTTATAGTAGCTTACGTCAAGCTTGAGACGGCGTACCACTTCTTCCATGAGGTCGCGTGACTGTAGAATGGCAATCTCGTCCTTTACATTTGATGTGTTCTGAAACACTCCCAGATCTTTGAAAGCGTCCATGGACAATGATGACTGCCCATCGTTATCGTCTTTGACCTGAATTTCAGCCGAGCGGGTATAGACTTTTGGTGTGCGCAATAGGTATAAGGTGGCGAATGCCATACATATCACTACCGATAATATTATCCACGGCCAGTGGCGTAAGGTTTTGTAAAACACGTCAGAAAGGGGAACAGCTTCTTTCTTGTCCGCTTTTTTATATCCCTGTGCCGGTTTGGATTTTAATTCTGTCATATTATATTAAGGTGTTTCTCAAAATTGATTTCTGTCGTAACGTCAGGCGGTCAGCACCCGATTTACGTGACTCGGTCAAATTATTTTGTCAAGGTTACAATAAGAGTTGCTACGGTAATACCCAACGAGCCGATGGTGACCCAGAACGAGGGCGTGAAAAGGTCGTTGCCGCTCGCGGTGGACTCGCGTTTCTGCTTGGCGTTGGGCTCGATGTAAACAATGTCGTTTTGCTGAAGGTTAAACGCCGGCGAGGCCGATACGGAAGCCATATCAGTGAGGTCGACTTTGTAAGCCTGGCGCTTGCCGCCTTCGGTCTCCCTGAGCACGACAACATTTTCGCGCATGCCGGTGGGCTTAAGGTCGCCTGCCATGGCGATGGCGTCGAATATGCTGATGCGGTCGAGGTTGAACTCGTAGCGTCCCGGCGACTTGACCTCGCCAAGAACAGAAACAGCAGTGTTGATGAACTCGACGGTGACCACCGGATCTTTTACGAGTTGGCTGTCCACAAGCTTTTTCTCAATATATGAGGCGGCTTCGAAACGGCTCATGCCACCAATGTGTATTTTGCCGAGGACGGGGAAATTGATGTCTCCTTCGTCGTCTACGTTATAATACGATATGCGACCGTCAGTGACGGTTCCCTCCAGGCTCTCGATTGTCGTAGAGCTGTTGGTACCAAGACGCATCTGCGACTGCACCAGATTGAAGAGGTTGGACAAAGCCGGGTCTTGCGTCGATACCAATATGGCGAGTTTGTCCTTCGGACGGACTTTAATCTCGAGCTGCTGTATCGGGTTGATGACGGCGCCGTCGGTAACATCCTGGAAATATGTGACGTTTTTGGGCGTCGAGCATGATGTTGCAAGTAAGCCTAAAGCAACAGCGTATGATATTAATGGTGCTTTTTTCATCTATAGGGTGTCGTTAGTATTATTCGGGGTTGATATTCTGCCGATTATTATTATGAATATAGGTATTGTTTGCTTTATATTATATGATAGTCTTCCTTGTGTATATTCAGGTTTGATATTAGCGGATGAATGTCTTTGTGTGAATAACGGAAAAAATCAATTCTTATTATCTTTACTGATTATTCGGGCGTCGATGCCGACGTCCCATTTTGCACCGTTTTCGCCCAAAAGGTTCAGACGGTATATCGTTCTGTCGTTAAGCGGATCGGCCTTGATCTGGTCGATTATGCCTTCGTGGTTTTGGAAAGGGCCTCCCAACACCACAATCCTGTCGCCGATAGCCGGTCTGAGGCCGCCTATGGGCGCCAGTTCGTAGTCGGCGGAGAAATGGCCTATTGTCTTCTGGAACAGCTCGAAGGCCTTTTGCGGGATGGCGGCGTAGGCGCTGCTGGACGCTCCGTTGACGCGGTAGCACCAGGCTATGTCGCCAATCTTCTGGAACATAGGGTATATCTCTGTCTCGCGGCTCTTGAAGAAGACAATCTCGGGGATGACAGGCTTCTTCACCGGTGACAATTTATTGCCGGAATGCTGAAATAACTCGTCGCAGGGGTAGAAGAGTTCGGGGCGGTCGAGCGAGCCTCTTAGCGAGTCAAATTTGCGTGTGAGATGTTCGAAGCGTTTTCCGGGACGCAGCCGCATCACGTACCATCGCAGTGGATTTGGCGTGAACATCCGTGCCACTCTTGCCGATGTCTCGACGCGCTGCGCATCGGTAAGCTTCTTTGTCCCGCAGATTTTCAGTATGGGCAGATATGCGGGAACGGTGTTGAGGAACGACCTTACCGTCGTTGCCGATACGCCGGCGAGGAGAGCCGCGTGAGCCCAGTAGCTTCGGATGGTGATGTTGGCCGATGCCGTGTGGGCGATGTCGTGGCGTTCGAGCAGGTCGGTTACGACGGCGCCGGCTTTTTCTGTAAGCTGTTTTGGCGTCAGTGTAGACTGGTCGAGCGCAAAGAGGTACTTGCGGTTGCCTTTGAACTGCGTAGGGTCAATGTCGATGTGACTGAAGTCGTACGCGGGGATATCGTCGCGCTTCAATGTAGCGGCGACTTCTACGGGGACGCATCCGTTGGTGAGCGAGAAGAGCAACAGCTCTGTCGCAACGTCGCGGGAGGCGCCTTTTGGGGCCTTCACCAGTGCTTTCAGCCGGTCGAAATCGGCGTCTGTTATACCGGTTGCCCAGATGGTGTCTTTGCCCTGGCGCAGTTCTGCCATTATTGTTTTGAAAACATCGGTGGACGGAGCGAGTCCTTCTTTCACCGCTTTGTTGTACAGACTGCCTACGGCCTTGATGTATGGAATGGCGGTCTTTAGCGACATACGGCTGAGGCAGAGATGCACGGTCCAGTCGGTGACTGCCGCCTTGGGGCCGGGAAGCAACGTAGCGTTTCGCCCCTGAAGAAAGGCGATGAAGGAGTCGAGCGCCCGGGTATATGTCGATGGCGCTTTTGTGTTGGTCTGTGCGGACGCGAACCGGAGAAATTTCAGCAGGCCCTCGTTGCCAACATCTTCGTTATCAGTCGGATGTCCTGCGCTGGTGTATGCGTCAAAAGTCGTAATGGCAACGTTTTGACACAACAATTCCCTACCCCCTGCTCTGGCGTTTTCGTCCATTTTGCAGAGGTGGGCGGCGTTTGAATCATCACAGGTTATAACCACTCGGACGGGATGATAACGTTATACGGTTTCAGGGCAGTTCTTGATACGAAATGCCCAATTCGTTACAAAAATACAAATTTGTTATGAAACACAAAAATTTTTACAGCTTATTGCGTCGGCAACGGGTCACCCGCCCCGCTTGGGCGGGTTCAACCGGCAAGTGCAAAATTAGCGATTAGTTTGACGAACTCTCTCTCTCTGGTTAGGAGCCCGTCTTTTGTTTGTGAGTATTTAGTGTGTGCTTGTATATGTTTGAATAGAAACCGGAAATGGAGGGGTCAGTTGGTGTCGAACATCTGGTTTTCGTGTGGGTCGAGGCCGTGGGTCTCCACTTCGACAGTGGGATGGGTGATGCCGAACTTCGCCACGGTCTTGCGCACAGCGGAGATGGTGGGGTTGAGCTTGCTGACGTCGTCGATGACAACATGTACCGTCAGGGCATTCTCGGTGGTGGAGAGCGCCCAGACGTGTAGATGGTGCACGTGGTGCACGCCTTCGACCGATTCGAGGGCCTTCTCCAGCGCGTCCATGTCAATCGACCGCGGCACGGCGTCTATTGACATGCGGGTGCTCTCGACAAGCAGACCGCGGCTGGTCCAGGCGATAATAAGGGCGATGACAATACCTATGGTGGGGTCGAGAACGTAGAAGTCGGTGAAATGGATGATGATGCCCGATACGACCACACCAACCGAAACGAGCGTGTCGGCGGTCATGTGCAGAAAAGCCGCCTTGATATTCATGTCGTGGCTCTGACCTTTCATCAGGAGCCAGGCCGTCAGACCATTGATAATTACGCCCGCGGCCGCTACCCACGCTATCACATCGCCGTCTACGGCCGTGGGGTGGATGAGCTTTTTGATAGCCTCCACCAGGATGGCTCCGACGGCAATGTAGAGAAGCATCGCGTTTATCAGCGACGCCTGAATAGAGAACTTTTTGTACCCGTAGGTGTGCTCGCTGTCGGGTTTGCGCTTCATCAGTCTGAAAGCCACCAGCGCCAGTAGCAGCGAAGCCACGTCCGACAGGTTGTGGCCGGCGTCGGACAGCAGTCCCATCGAATTGTATAGAACGCCGTAAACAGCCTCGATAACAACATACAGAGTGTTAAGGCAGATGCCGATGATGAAAGCAGCATTCACCGACACTATACCCTCGCTGTTGTGCGCATGGCCATGCTCGTGATGATCGACATAAATGTTGTGATGGGGCTCAGCTTGTTTCATATCATGTAAGTTTTGCTCAAAAGCGGGCGGCCAATAGGGGTTATGGGTCTAATAAGTCTAATATGAGATCGTAGCCGTTGTCTATGTCCCCTACCCGCCCGGTGCGGGATTTTCTTAATAACGCTTTAACGCCAAATAATGTTACCTGACCTTATATTAAAAGTCGTCCATCATATCGTAATCGTCCTGTTCATCGTAAAAGTCGTTGAAAGACTGGTCGTCCCCGCCATAATCATGGAAGGAAAAATCGTCATTATATGAGTTGTCGTGATTGTGATGCGATACGCCCTCGTTGTCGCTGTCATTATGGAACTTGCCAAACAACCAACGAAACAGAAAAAACTCACCTACATAATTCCAAAATTTCATAATCCGGATGTATAAGACATTAAATTGTTTTCGATGTGTGTTGTGGCAAAGTTAGTTAATTATTTTGAGATGGTTGCCTTAACTTGCTGAGAAAGTAAGTGCACGTTAAAAGAAACTATGACGCAACGACGTTGTTGGGGTTGTTGTGGCTTTGTCGTTTTATTTCGCTTCGAGGTAGAGTATGCGCGACGAGTAATCGGTTTGCTTGTCTTTGTCTACGTTGTGTTTGAGCGGAATG
>SFLG01000096.1 GCA_004553485.1 Bacteroidales bacterium
GGGGCATACCCAGTCATCGGGGAGGTCTTCAAAGGCAGTGCCGGGAGCTATGCCTGAATCGGGGTCACCTACAGCGGGGTCATAGATGTAACCGCAAACTTCGCATACGTACTTTTTCATAATAGTAATATATTAATAGTTAATGGTTAATTCTTAATTCTTAATTCTTAATTCTTAATTCTATAACCCCCCCCAGCGTTTTGTTCGCTGACCGGTACCCGCGGGCTGAAGACCGCCACTGCAACGGGAGAGGCAGGCTTCAGGCCCTCGCAGTTAAACCAGCGTTTGGGTGGCGCGGCCCATGCGTACCCAGAGGCAGTTGGGGACAAGGCGCCACAGGGCCACAACTATGGCCCAGCGCCAGTCGATGACGGCAACGCAGCGGCGGTGGTTGATGGCGCTGAGGATGAGGGGAACAACGTGGTCGAGCGTCATCTGCAACGGGTATTGCTTACCCTCCTTCAGCAGAGCCGTCGTCGTCCAGCCGGGGCGTATGTCGGTAAAGTCCACCCCCGATTTGTCGGTGAAGGCAAGCTGCCGCATGGCAACGAGGTAGGCCTGGGCAAACTTTTTCGACGCCGAATAGGCCGACATATTCCCTATGCCGTTTGTCCCCGCCACCGACGTCACGGCGGCAATCTGGCCGCGCACGCCGGCATCGCGCATCCACTTGTAGGCGGCGCTCACCATGCGGGCAAAGGCGGTGGCGTTGGTGTTGACGATTTTTGCCTCGCGCTCGGGGTCAAGCGTAGGGTTGTCGTAACCGATACCGGCGACGTGGAAATAAATATCCATGCCGCCGAGGGCTTCGATGAGGGCGTACAGAGCCGCCGGGGCGTCGGGCGAGCAGATGTCGATGGAGGCATATTCCACCCGACCCGGAAATTCGTCGGCAAGCCGGGCCAGTTCCTCGGTGCGCCGGGCCGCCAGGCCCAGCTTCATTCCGCTTCGGAGCAAAACCCTCGCCGAAGCCAGGCCTATGCCCGACGACGCGCCCATTATCACTATTTTCTTTTCTATCATATCTTCTTATTTCTGGCACAGGTCCATAAACTTATAAACCCATAAACTTATAAATTTATAAACCTATAAACCTCAAATTTTCAAGTTCTTTTTAGAACTTGGAAATTTGAATATTTGTCAAATTTACACACAAAATTCGGATTTGCCAAAGAACGGCCTGTGTTCCGTCACCGTATGGCAATTTTGGTCGATTGGCCGTCGACGGTGACATTGCCGCCATCGACCTCAACGCCGTACAGGGCGCGGTCGGCGGTGATGTCATCCACACCGGCGGCGCTGACGGGGATTGTCACTGACGAGACAATTAGACTAATTAGACTAATTGGGTGGCTGTGCGCGCGTTTTTTCGCAATTTTTTTGGCTGTGTGTGCCAGAGTTGCTAATTTTACGCAGAAAATCAAATTCACGCTTATGAAAAAATTTATGATGATAGGTCTGGCGCTGACACTCGGCGCCTTAGGCACCGTCCGGGCCGCCGAGCCGGAGGCCAAAGCCAGCCTCAGCACTCAGGACGTCACCATGGGACGCTCGGTAAATTACACCATCGACGTCAAGGCGCCTTTTACCGTCGACTCGGTGAAGATTATCAACTCCTTCACCCTTGACGGATGCGTTATCGATGAAAAGAAGCTCAAATTCAAGCCCAAGCCTGTCAAGAAAGAGCCGGGGACTTACGAGTTCCGCCTTGTCAAGCTGAGCATCACGCCCCAGCACGTCGGCAGGTACATCATCCCGGCCGTAGGCATCCGCCTCTACACCACCGTCAAGGGCGAGGACGGTCAGCCCCAGGTAATCTTCCACGACATAAAGGCCCCGTCGGTCTTTTTCAACGCCGCCGGCTACCGCTACGAGACCCACTCGAACCACCGCGCCTACGGCTCCTGACCCGGATGGGAAGCCCAATCCCGACTAACCCTGATTAATCCCGATTAATCTTGATTAATTTTGGTTAATCCCGATTAGTCCCGATTGATCTTGATTGATCTCGGTCAATCTAAAACGGCCCCGCCCTTGCTGCTTGCAGGGGCGGGGCTGTTTTGGGGGTGCGGGGGATGTGTCAGAGGACGAGGCGGCGGGGGAATTTGCCGGGCGACGTGACGATGTAGAGCTGGCCGACGGGTACCGCGATGGTGGCGGTGGTGTCGACGACGGCGCTGTAGTAGACCTTGCCGTCCACGCCGACAACGGTGACGGTGGCGGGAGCGGCCGTGGTTACCGTGATTTCGCCGGCGGCGGAGGAGTAGACTTTCCAGCCGCTGTCATCGGCGGCAATGTCCGAAACCGACGTCATGTTCTTGGAGACGGCGATATAGTCAACCAGTCCGCGGCCTCCGGCATTGACGTCCTTGCGGATGCGGATGCGGCCGGGAGCGACGTTGTTGAGGGGCACCGAAACGGTAGTGTACTCATCGGGGGTCGAGGCGATTTTGTCGATGGTCACAGTCTTGGCGTTTGTCCAGGTGGCGCCTTTGTCATCCGAGAAGTCGATGCCGATGGTGAGCGCTTTCTCCTTTGCGTAATTCCACTTCGAGACCTTGAAGGTTACGGTGCTCTGCGGCTCGATGGCGTCGTCGAGCATTTCTACATTAGTATGAGCGCTGGCAGTACCCAGGCGTAACGAGTAGTTGCCCTCGTAGTATACCTGACCGTCCGGAACCTTGACGAGCAGCGCGTTGGTCAATTCCCATGAGGCGGCGGTGCCGTTGTAAGTCTTGGTCGCGTACGAGTTGCAGCCGGTGGCGTCGGCCTCGAAGTCCTCAACCAGATATGTGGCGCTGCCGCCGGTCGAGGTCACCTCGCCGGTGATTGTGGCCGAGTCGTCAATAAAGTCGGGGGCGGTGGCACGCAGCGAGGTCAGGTACTCACCGCTGGCGTTGGTGGCACCCAGGCGTACGAATACCTGAGCGGCATCGGCGTTGACGACGGCCTGGCGGTCCCAGTTGACGTTGTCGGCCGAGACCTGGAAGGGAGCCTGGACGCTGAAGGTGATGTCCTGTGTGATGTTCTCGACGGCCAGTTCGATGCCTATTGACGTCGAGGGCGCGCCCGGCTGGGCTACCAGATGGGCGTCATCCTCCATAATCATATATTCTATGGTGGGGACGGGACGTGTGGTGCTGACACTGATGATGTTGCTCTGCGCGGTGGCGTTGGTGAGGGAGTACTCGTAGCTGTGCTCGGGCTGCAGGCCCGTCACCTCGTATGCCAGTGCGTCGGCGTCGACATTGCGGGGATAGCCGGGCAGACTGACGCCGTCATCGGTGACGTCGAGCTTGTAGTAACCGCCCGAGAGAGCGTCGCCGACGTTTACCCAGCGAGCGGTGAAGCAGTCGGCGCCGATGTTCTCGGCCTCTGCGGCGGGCAGACCGTCAAGGGCTTTGCCCTGCAGCTTGACCGTGTTGGTTATGTCGCCGCTCTTCAGCACCAGCGTGCCCGTGTAATCGCTCTGGTCGGGCACCATAAAGGTAATCTTGAGCAGTGCGCCGTCCTCCTCGGGCTCGGCGGCAGCGGCCAGACGGCGTGCCGAAGTCCTGGGGTTGACTGCCGAAGCGTCAAGCCACTCGGCCGAGGCCTCGAAGCCGTCGCCCTGCACGGCAACCTGAACGTTGTCGGTAACCGATACGCCCTTCACCGAGACAATCTTCTCGTTTGTGGCGCCCGTGGCGACGGTGCCGAAGTTGAGGGTTGAGCCGTTTGCGGGCTGCGAGATACGCGACGTCGCCGAAGCCGAGGCAGACCAGGCGGTTGTCTTTTTGCTGCCCCAGATGTACTCGGCAAGGTCGGGGAAGTCGATGAACGGGTTGCGGTTCTTCTGCTTGGCGTAGACAGCCTCCTGACGGGCCGTTTCTTTAGTCGAGACGGGGTCGAGGGTGTTCCACCGCAGCAACATGTTTATCGCCCAGTCCGCGAAGGCGGGATAGGCTGTCTTGTTGAGCATGTCCGAGTTCCAGCCGGCGATTTTCTTGTTATAGGCGGCGGCCATATAGAAGTAGCTGCGGGCAAAGTCGCCCTTGTAGTCGTCGTCGGGCTCCCATACCGTGCCGGTGTAGCCTGCGACGGTGCTCTTGCCCAGCTTGCCCTTGGCACTCACGCCGTTCTTGGTGGCCACGTAGGTGCCCGAGGCACATTCGCCGAAGGGCGAGTTGCCGCGCTGGTTGTTGACGAAGCCGTCGGTGGGAACGACATGGAACAGGTCGGTGTACATCGGGGTGGCGTCGCTGAACCAGCTCTTGGGGAACGAGTGCTCGCGGTTGTAGCAGATGCCTATCGAGGTGTAGTTGCCGCACTGCTCGGTGCCGTATGTAAACTCTTTGGTGGAGTACATGTCCCAGATTTTGCCGTTGGACTTGGTGTCGGTCTGCTTGAAGGCCGTCCACAGGTTGGAGTATGACACGGCGGTATGGGAGGCCACGATGTCGCAGAGGGCAGTCAGCAGGGCGGTGCCGCATTTGCCCTCGGCGGCCGAGTAATAGCCCGAGGGTATGTTGTTGTTGGTGGCACCGGACGAGGGCGTCGAGGGCGTCGAGGGCTCAAACGGAGTGGAGGGTGTGGAGGGCTCGGCGGTGGCCGGAGTGCCGCTGTCGCTTACGGTGGCTGTCAGCGACACTTTGCGCACCAGCGAGCCGGAGGTGAGCGTGAGCGTGAGCGTGCCGATGTGTTTGCCGGCGGTCGAGCTGTTGAAAATCAACTGCAGCTGGGCGCCGGTGGCGCTGTTGACCTTGGCTGCCGACAGCGACGTGGCGCCGGTGCGGAAGCCTGTGCCGGAGATAGTCACCGCGGTGGCCGACGTAAGGTTTGAGCGCCCGGGGTGGCTGTACCGAAGTCGACGGTGCTGCCCGAGGCCGGCGTCTTGATTACCGGCGAGGTGGTGGGCGTGGATGTGCCCGAGCCCGAGACTGTCGCCGTAAGCTTGACGGTGACCTTGATCGACCCGTTGGTGAGGGTCAGCGTGCCGCTGTACGTGCCACCCGTCGCGCCCTTGAAGTTGACCTGCGCCGTGCCGCCCGTCGCGCTGTTTACCTTTGAGGCGCTGAGGGTAGTGGTGTTGACGCCAAAGCCCTTGCCCGTGACGGCGATGGTGGTGGCCGAGGTGAGGCCGCTGCCCTTGACAACAACCGGCATGGTCTTGGTGGTGTTGGCGGCGTTGGTGCCGAAGTCGACGGTAGAGTTGTTTGCCGGCGACGTGATTGCCGCGGCGGACGGTGCCGAGTAGTCGGTTATGGCGATGTCGTCGATGATGGCACGCTGGCCCGAGGTCTGGGCAAGGCGTATGCGCACGTTGCCTGCCTTGTTTACCGTGACGTTGTACTTGGTAAATGTGGTGGCCGAGACGGTGGTTTTTCCGGCCGTCGTCCAGGTGGAGCCGCTGTTGGTCGAATACTGCACCTCGATGACAGCGTTGGCCTCGGTCGACGACCATTTGCGGCCATAGAACGACACTGTGCCGGCTCCGCCGCTCTTGTTGGACGTCATTGTCAGCGACGACGTGGCTTGTTTGCTGAGGCGCACGCTCTTGGTGCCGGTGCGTGCCTCGTTGCTGAAGACACCGCTTTCAAGCAGGCTCCACTTGCAGGCGTCGCCGGTGACGGTGGTGGCCGTCGTATAATATGAGCCATTGGCTGTCGAGGCCTCGAAGCCCTCGTTGAGTGTGGCGCCGTACGAGGCTGTGACGGTGAAGGTTGATACCGCCGCTATAAATAATTGCAAAAGTTTCTTCACGGAATCGTACGATTTATGGATTTTGATTATTTGTCTTCAAAAGGCTGGTTTTACAACGTTAGGTTTTAAAATTAGTCCGTAAAAATACAAAATTTGCACAAAATCGACAACTAAAAGATAAAAAAGTAACAGACGCGCTGCGATTTCGGCCAATTTTTGGGTCAACGGCAAAACCCGGTTAATGTGTTTTTTGAACGATACAGCACGGGCCGGCGCAGTCATTGTCGTGCGCCGGCCCGTGGACGGGTTCGGTTATTTCAAATCCCAATGAGTTTACCCTCTTAGAGGGCGTGTAAACACAGAGGATGCTTACTCTCAGGCTTTGCTGTCGGGGAAGAGCGACTTGATGGAGCCGATTGACGAGAGCACGCTCGAGGCCTCGTAGGGCATGTAGACGGTCTTGCAGTCCTTGCCGGAGGTCATCTCGCGCAGGGTGTCGATGTACTTCATTGCCAGGATGTAGGTAGCGGGGTCGGTCTTTGTCGACTCGACGGCCTGGGCCACCTGACGGATGGCGTCGGCCTCGGCCTGGGCGTTGAGGATGATGGCCTTTGCCTCGCCCTCGGCGCGCAGGATCTCGCTCTGCTTGACGGCCTCGGCCTGGTTGATCTTCGAGGCCTTCTCGCCTTCGGAGCGCAGGATGAGCGACTGCTTCTCGCCCTCCGCGTTGAGGATTTCGGCGCGGCGGTTACGCTCGGCCTGCATCTGCTTCTCCATGGCCATGCGCACGCTCTCGGGCGGCGTGATGTCCTGCAGCTCGACGCGGTTGACCTTTACGCCCCACTTGTTGGATGCCTCGTCGAGGATGACCTGCAGCTTCGAGTTGATGGTGTCGCGCGAGGTAAGGGTCTCGTCAAGCTCGAGCTCGCCGATGACGTTACGCAGCGAGGTCTGTGTCAGCTTCTCGATGGCGTTGGGGAGGTTGTCGATTTCGTAGACGGCCTTCTTGGGGTCGACAATCTGGAAATAAAGGAGGGCGTTGATTTCAGTGGTGACGTTGTCGCGGGTGATCACCTGCTGCGAGGGGAAGTCGTAGACCTGCTCGCGAAGGTCAATCTTGTAGGTCGATACCATACGCACTATCTGGCGTCCGTTTGAGAGGCGCTCGGTGTAGCGCTGGAAGATGACCTTGGGCCGGTCGATGAAGGGGATGATGAAGTTGATGCCGGGAGGGAGCACGCTGTGGAAGCGGCCCAGGCGCTCGATGACGCGGGTCTCGCTCTGAGGCACCACTTTCACGCCGGCCGATATGATCACTATCGCCAGCACGACTAACACTGCTATGAGAATCCAGATTTCCATAAAATAAGATATAAGTTAATTTAAGTTTGGCAAGCTAAAATTGGAGGTAGGTGGGGTATACGTCTTGTATGACTTATACGTCTTATAAGCCTTTTGTTTCTACGGGTTTGACGTGGAGGATGATGGAGTCGTAGCCGGTGACAACCACCTCGGTGCCGCGGGGGATAGCGGGGACGTTTTTGTCGTCGGACACCATCTGCCAGTTGTCGCCGTCGATGCGTCCGCGGCCGGGGCGCTCGGTGGTGATGTCGTCGCTGAGCACCGAGCGGCGTCCCAACAGGGCGTCCATACCGGTACGCGAGGCTTTGCCGCGACGCTCGACCTGCAGGGCGTGCCAGCGCTGGAACAGCGGCACAAGGAGTATGTAGGCCAACATTGTGCCCACGACGAGGAGGACGAACTGCCACAGCAGCGGAATGTCGCAGAGGTCGCCGACAACGGCCAGCAGGCAGCCGACGGCCAGACACAGCGCCCACAGCATCTGCGTCAGCACCTCCGTTATAAGTAATACGCCAAAGGCTATAAGCCAGATTATCCA
>SFLG01000023.1 GCA_004553485.1 Bacteroidales bacterium
AAGGTTGACGCCAGCACCGTTATCAAAGTTCGTCCCGAAGACGCACAGTGGAGCGTATCGGGCCAGCACCGCTGGTTTGTCGACAACTTCAAAGCCGAGGCCGTTGACGAGGCCGGTGTAGAAGGCATCATCGCCGACACCGAGAACGCCGCCCCCGTATACTACAACCTGCAGGGTGTTGAAATCAGCAACCCCGCCGCCGGCACTATTGTTATCGTCCGCAAGGGCAACAAGGCCTACAAGCAGCTTGTAGAGTAATCTGACCCTCCGGCCACCGCGGGCCCATCGGCCCCCACCACCGCGGGCCCTCTGCCCCCCCTGGCCACCGGTCAACACCCCACCCGAAAGGCCGTGCCGTCTCCGGCGCGGCCTTTCGCACCCCCCCCACGCCGGCCCTCACCCACCGGCCCTCCCCTTACCCCACCACCATGGAAAATAAACTCAAAACCCTTTTTGAAAAAAAATTTGGCGGCAAAGGCACCCTCTACGCCTCGGCCGGCCGCATCAACCTCATCGGCGAGCACACCGACTACAACGGCGGCTTCGTCTTCCCCGGCGCCATCGACAAAGTCATCGTGGCCGACATACGCCCCAACGGCACCGACCGCGTGCGCCTCTACTCGGCCGACATGGACGACAGCGCCGAGTTCGGCCTCACCGAGGCCGACGCCCCCAAGGCACAGTGGGCACGCTACATCTTTGGCGTCTGCCGCGAAATCATCAAACGCGGCGGACGTGTCGAAGGCTTCGACGCCGTCTTTGCCGGCAACATTCCCCTCGGCGCCGGCCTCAGCTCGTCGGCAGCCCTCGAGAGCTGCTTCGCCTTCGCCCTCAACGACCTGTTCAACAACAACAGCATCGACAAGTTCGAGCTTGCCCGCATAGGCCAGTCCACCGAACACAACTACTGCGGCGTCAACTGCGGCATCATGGACCAGTTTGCCTCAGTGATGGGCAAAAAGGGCAACCTCATGCGCCTCGACTGCCGCTCGATGGAGTTTGAATATTTCCCCTTTGCGCCCGAACACCACACTCTGGTGCTCGTCGACAGCCACGTCAAGCACGAGCTGGTCGACAGCCCCTACAACAAACGGCGCGAGAGCTGCGAGCGCGTGGCACGCCGCCTGGGCATCGACACCCTGCGCGACGCCGACATGGCGATGCTCGACGCCGTCCGCGGCGACATCTCGGACGAGGACTACCGCCGCGCCCGCTTCGTCATCGGCGAGAAAGAGCGCGTGCTCGCCGTCTGCGACGCCCTCAACGCCGGCGACTACGACACCGTCGGCCGCATGATGTACGAGACACACCAAGGCCTCAGCCGCGACTACGAGGTAAGCTGCGAAGAGCTCGACTTCCTCAACGACGTCGCCCGCGAGTGCGGCGTCACCGGCTCGCGCATAATGGGCGGCGGCTTTGGCGGCTGCACCATCAACCTCGTCCCCAACGCCCTTGTCGACAGCTTCATCGCCACCGCCATCGAGCGTTTCGAATCCCGCTACGGCCACGCCCCCGCCATCTACCCCGTCATCATCAGCGACGGCGCCCGCCGCCTCTGACCCCCGGCTACCGCCCCCGCATGCAACACCGTTAAAGCCGGTGCTCCGGCTTTAAAAAAAGCCGCCGTGTCAGCTGACACGGCGGCTTTCGCTTAAGGTAGTCTTGCAAGGATTCGAACCTTGACAAACAGAACCAAAACCTGTTGTGCTACCATTACACCACAAGACTATCGGTGCACCGACGCCGGCCCGGGGGCCTCGCCCAATGCGCCGCAAAGTTAAGCAATTCTTTTGAGAGCGCAAAATTACAGCCCAAGTTTTGCCATCTTACCCGCTCCGCCTTGCTTTTTATACTCTTTTCAGATTTTTTTTGCTAAAAAAAGCTAATTATTGCATTTTTTGTCTTATATTTGCCGAGTTAAAAGGCTAACTGTGCTCTGTTATTTGCTTTGCCCGTGTTGCGGGCACACTCTTTTCACCTCCATGAAAAACGACATTGCGCATCACCGCCTGCAATCACCCCTACCGCGCATCAGCGCCTCATAGCCCTATTTATCACATTAACAGCCTAACCAAAAAAACTATTGCCTTACAGCCTAACCATTTGACCCATAACGCTCTGACAAAACAACTCTAAGATAGCGCGGCCACCGGCCACGCACTTCCCTACCAAAGACTAAAACACAAATACTAACCAAATCAACACTCTAAAAAAACTATTCTTTCACATGAAGAACTTCTGTTTTAAGACGAGTCGTAAAGCGTGGATGACAGCGCTGTTCGTGCTGTTCCTCTCGCTCCCTGCCTTAGCGCAGCGGATCACGGTCACCGGTACGGTGACCGACGAGTACGGCGAACCCGTCATCGGCGGCAGTGTGGTTGCCCAGGGCAACACCACCGGCACAGCCACCGACATTGACGGCAACTTTACCATCTCGGTCGACGCCAACGGCACTCTCGTGTTCTCGGGCGTGGGCTACGAAACCAAGACAGTGGCCGTCAACGGCCGCACCAAAATTGACGTCACCCTCAAGGACAGCACCACAATGCTCAACGAGGTTGTCGCCATCGGTTACGGTACCGTCAAGAAGAGCGACGCCACCGGTTCGGTAGCCGTCCTCAAACCCGATGACATCGAGGCCGGTATCGCCGTCTCCACCCAGGACCTGCTGGTAGGCGCAAGCCCCGGTATCACCGTCACCACCAACGGCGGTGACCCCACCGGCAACGCCAACATCCGCATCCGCGGCGGCTCCTCGCTGTCGGCAACCAACGACCCCCTTATCGTTATCGACGGTGTGCCCCAGACCAATCAGGCCAACTTCGGCGGCACAAACGCCATGAGCATGGTCAACCCTCAGGACATCGAGAACATCACCGTGCTCAAGGACGCATCGGCAACCGCCATCTACGGTAGCCGCGCATCAAACGGCGTCATCATCATCACCACCAAGAAAGGCTCGAGCGGCAAACCCAAAGTCAACTTTGCCGCCAACTGGCACGTCAACACCGCCCGCAAGACCCTTGACATGATGAGCGGCACAGAGTTCCGCGCCCTCGTTCACCAGGTTTACCCCGACAACGAAGGCGTCCTGGGCATGCTCGCTGGCCGTGACACCGACTGGCAGAAAGAGGCCCTGCGCACATCCTTCTCGCAGGACTACTCGCTCAGCCTCTCCGGCACCTCGAGCTGGCTCCCCTACCGCGTCAGCGCCTCGTACACCAACAACCAGGGTATCATCAAGGAGAGCGGCATGCAGCGCACAACAGTGGGCTTCAACCTCTCGCCCAAGTTCTTCGACGGTCTGCTGCAGATCAACGCCAACGCCAACGGCACCTACATCAACTCCAAGCAGGGCAACACCGGCGCACTGGCCGCAGCAATAGGCTTCAACCCCACCGTTCCCGTAAAATGGCAGTACGGCTACACCACCGCTTCGGTGCTCGAGCCCTGGAACGGCTACTTCAACTACCTGCTCCCCTCGGGCGGCTCGCTGGTTCAGGCAGCCGTCAACCCCATCCAGCAGATTATGGACAGCCGCAACAAAGTAGGCGAGGTTTACTCGTCGACCGGCAACCTGCAGATTGACTACGCTCTGCACTTCCTCCCCGAGCTGCACCTCAACCTCAACCTGGGCTACCAGGTATCAAAGAACAACGACCGCAACTTCACCGAGCCCAACTCGATGAGCGCATGGCGCAACAGCACCCTGCTCAACATGGGCGCAGCCGGCGCCGGCACCAAGTACCACCGCTGGGAGCTGCAGCGCAACACCATGCTCACCTTCTACCTCAACTACCGCAAGGAGTTTGAGGCCATCAAGAGCAACCTCGACGTCACCGCCGGTTACGACTGGCAGCGTTTCAGCTACCTGGGCCACGAGGCCACCTTCCTCAACACCCCGGGCTTCATCACCGACGCCAACGGCGGCATCCCCTTCAGCAACGGCACCTACGACATCCAGTGGAACCCCAACAGCCCCGCTCTGGGCACCCTGGTCAACAACTCGGCCAAACGCTGGGGCAACCACCTGCAGCTCCTCTCGTTCTTCGGACGTCTGAACTACAGCTTCGATGACACCTACCTGCTCACCTTCACCCTCCGCGACGACGCCTCGTCACGCTTTGCCGAAGGTCACCGCTGGGGCCTCTTCCCCGCCGTCGCCCTCGGCTGGAAAATCGCCAATATGCCTTTCTTCGAGAACATCCGCGAAGACTGGAACGACTTCAAGCTGCGTCTCGGCTGGGGTAAGACCGGTCAGCAGGATATAGGCCAATACTTCCCCGCCCAGCCCGAGTACATCTTATCAAAGAACCAGTTCTACTACCCCAGCCCCAACGGCGGCGGCCAGTGGGTATACCCCCTCTATCCGAAGGCTTACTCGGAGGACATCTCCTGGGAGACTACCACCACCTGGAACGTCGGCTTTGACTTCGGCTTCCTCAACAACCGCATCACCGCCAGCGCCGACTGGTACCTGCGCAACACCGACGACCTGCTGGCCTACACCCCCGTGTCGATCCTGACCACCTCGGACTACGCCGACCGCAACATCGGCAGCCTCCGCAACATCGGTGTCGAGCTCTCTCTTAACGCACGCGTCATCGACACCAAGGACTTCGTCTGGAAGACCGGCATCAACTGGTCGTGGAACAAGTCAGAGATCACCCGGCTCACCGGCGACCGCAAGACCTCGCAGATCAAAGCCGAGAACACTCCCGGCGGTACAGGCGCAGGCCTCGAATACCACCTCGTAGGCGAAGCCCCCTACTCATTCTGGGTTTACGAGCAGGTCTACGACAAGGACTGCAACCCCATCCCCGGCCAGTATGTCGACCAGAACGGCGACGGCAAGATCACCGAGGACGACAAGATTGTCTACCACTCGCGTGACCCGAAATACACCTTCAACTGGTCCAACACCTTCAACTACAAGAACTGGGACTTCGGCTTCGCCCTCCGCGCCAACATCGGCAACTACGTCTACAACGGTCCCAAGTACACCTACGGCCGCATCAACAACATCGGCGGCGGCTACGGCCTCAACAACGTCCTCGCCGACACGTATCTCTTCCCCACCGAAGACACCAACCTCGCACTGAGCAACTACTTCGTCGAGAACGCCTCGTTCCTGCGCTGCGACAACATCTCGCTGGGCTACACCTTCGAGAACCTGCTCGGCCAGCTGCGTCTGCGCCTCTTCGGCGTCGTACAGAACCCGTTCGTGCTCACCAAGTACACCGGCCGCGACCCCGAACAGTTCAACGGTATCGACAACGACCCGTATCCGCGTCCCATCACCGTCACCTTCGGTCTGACCGCCAACTTCTAAACCACCACAACACCGACACATAAATAATTATGAAATTACTCAATAAATTTTTCATAGGCGCTGCAGTGGTGGCCACAGCCGCCACAATGAGCAGCTGCACCGGTGACCTGGACCTCGTATCCTCCGATCCCAACACCACCACCTCGGGCACCTTCCCCCAGGATCCGGAGAAATACCTCGACCTCGTCTTCGCCGACATCTTCTTCAATTTCCAGTCGTACGGCCCCGGCGGCGACGCCATCATCCACAGCTTTGACGGCGGTATGTCCACCTTCCAGCGTGCCATCTTCAACATGGAGGAGGTACCCTCGGACGAGGCCAACTGGATTGCCGAGCAGGACACCAACTTCGGCCGCATGACCTTCGGTATCGTCGACGCCACCAACACCGGCGCCACCGCCGGCTACTCGCGTCTGATGACCAACGTCGCCCTGTGCGTGCAGTTCCTGCAGGCCGTCAACAACGGCGACTTCCACCTCGACACCCCCGAGCTGCAGGCCAAGGCCGCAGACTACTGCCTGCAGGCCCGCGCCCTGCGCAACATCTGCTACTTCTACCTGCTCAGCTGCTACGGCAACGTCCCCTACGCCGACGAGACTACCCTCATCGGCTCGACCCCCGCTCAGCTTGACCGCGCCGAGGTTTACCGCCGCACCGTGGCCGACCTCGAGGACGTAGTGGCACAGATGAAGGCCGCCAACCGCCCCGTAGTCTACGGCTACCTCGGAGTTGACGCCGCCGAAGCCTACCTTGTCAAGCTCTACCTCAACGCCGGCGTCTTCTGCGGCCAGGCCGACTGGGCCAACGCCTGCACCCACGCCAAGAACATCATCGACCGTCACGCTGGCAACGGCTTCCAGGGCTCGGGCCTCTGCATGAACTACAGCCAGATTTTCGGCCAGGGCAACCAGAAGTTCACCCCCGGCGGCGGCAGCCCCGTCCAGGAAATCCTCTGGGCCATCCCCAGCTGCGCCGACAAGACCACCTCGTGGGGCAACTCGACAATGATGATCGACGCCTTCCTGGGTGAGAACGACACCTACCAGGTCAAGCTGGCCGACTACAACACCTCCGACGGCTGGAAGTGCGTCACCGCCCGCGAGCAGTTTGTACGCAAGTTCGACTGGGACGATGCCGAGTGCTCGACCAGCGCCGACCAGCGCGTACGCTTCTGGGCCACCAGCGCCCACGGCTTCGCCATCGGCAACGCCACCTTCGTCCAGGCCAACTGGGGCAAGAACGGCTACCTCCCCGTCAAGTTCACCAACTGGGTCATCGACGACTTCGGCAACATCGACGCCGAGGCCTCGGGTAACGCCATCCCCAACCAGTTCACCGTCGACTATCCCATGGTTCGTCTGGCCGAGATTTACCTCTCGTACGCCGAGGCAGCCCTGCAGGGTGGCGGCGACCGCGCCCTCGCCCTCAAATATGTCAACTACATCCGCGAGCGTGCCGGCATCGAGCCCTGGAGCACCGCCGACCTCACCCTGGAGACCCTCCAGGACGAGCGTTGCCGCGAGCTCTACACCGAGTGCAACCGCCGCACCGACCTCATCCGCTACGGCAAATGGATCAGCGGTTACACCTGGAACTGGAAGGGCGGCGTCGCCAACGGTACCGACTTCGCTGCTAACTTCAACCTCTATCCCCTGCCCTCGGCAGTGGTTACACAGGCCGGTTACAAGCAGAACCCCGGTTACTGATAACCCGAAACATTGTTACCAAACTACCTGATACAAGAAAAAGCAATGAAAAAACTTTCGATATTTTTTGCTTGCGCGGCCGCAATGTTCGGGCTCACAGCCTGTGAACAGAATACCGACCCCAAGCTCACCATACCCGAAGACCACAGCTTCGTACTCAACCAGCCGGCTTTTGCCGACCAGTACCTTCAGCTCACTCAGGGCAACAGCTTCGAGGTAACCTGCACGCAGCCCGACTACGGCTACGCAGCAGCCGCCACCTACGGCATCGAGGTCTCGCTCACCGAAGACTTCGCCGACTTCCGCTCGATCACGCCCGTCAACCCCGCACTGGCCAAAATCGAAATCCTTGACCAGGATCTGGCCCTCGCAATGTGCGAGCTCCACGGCTTCAGCGCCTCCAACTACCAGGACCTCCCCGCCGAGAAGGTTTATCTGCGCGCAACATGCGAGATAGCCGGCGTCGAGGGCACACAGTGCGTGTCAAACGTCATCACCCTCAACAACGTCAAGTTCTACCTGGCTATCCAGGAGCCCGGCCACATCTACCTCGTCGGCACTCCCAACTCGTGGCCCGCTCCCTCGCCTGAGTCGGAGGCTGCCCTCTCCAACTGGCAGCTCACCGAAACCGGCGTAGGCACCGGCGTTTACTACAGCATGTTCAAGCTCCCCGCAGGCGAAAACATCTTCCGCTTCTACCGTGAGCTTACCGGCTGGGACGGCGGCGCTTCGCTGGGCTCGCAGGCCGAGGACAACCCCATCGACATCCAGGGCGACTTCCTCGACGGCATATACGACGGCTCATGCGTACCCGGCAAGGGCTCGTGGAAGTTCAAACTCGACAAGGAGACCATGGTAGGCCTGACTGTCAACACCAACAACATGACCGTCCGCATCGACATCACCGGCAACATCAACTACGACGTGCTCCCCTGCATGTACATTATCGGTAACGTCAGCGGCTGGAAGGGTCCCGAAGAGGCAAATGCCGGCTCGCTGGCCGACTGGCGCATCTACGACATCGAGGGCAACGGCGTCTACGTCAGCAAGCCCGACCAGCCCTTCAGCTACAGCGAGGCTCCCATGTTCCGCATCTACACGGCCCTCACAGGCTGGGACGGCGGCGACTCGCTGGGCGCCCAGGCCGAGGACAACCCTGTTGAAGCCACCGTCACCAACGGCGTCTTCTCCGGCTCTTACGTCGCCGGCAAGGGCAGCTGGAGCTTCCCCGGCGTCGGCACCTCGGGCACCTTCTCGGTTTCGCTCGACACCAATACCCAAAAGCTTACCGTGACCTTCAACAACTGATCAGTAACCGACAATAGCCACTGTGCCCGCCGGGCACCCGCCCGGCGGAGCACACGCGGCTAAGTAAAACTCATAAATAAAAAGATGAAAAAAACAGCAATCGCATTGTCGGTGATGGCAGTGGCAGGCCTGGCTTCGTGCACAGGCAACTATGATCTGCCCAATCCCCCGGCACAAAGCAACCCCGCCGAGGTTCCCTTCGACATCAACAAACTCTCGGTGGCTTCTCTGTCAGAGAACGAGGGCGCTACCCTCGACCTCACCTCTGCCAACAACAACGGCCAGCAGGTTGCCGTTGCCCTGGCCCACGCCATCGACTGGCCCGCAAACTATCTGCTTGACCTGACGATGAACGTCACCTACAAAGGCAAGACCGTACAGGTGCCCACCACCACCGTCAACGACACCGTCTACGTGGCTCCCGACGCCCTCAACGACGAGTTCTACACCATCACCAAGGACCCCGCCGTAGCCACCATCAGCGTCAACTTCACCCCCAAGGCCAAGCTGGCCGAGTCGAACAGCTCGTTCCTCCTAGGCGGCCCCGGCTTCACCCTCGGTGACGAGACTCTGACCATCAAGCCCTTCGACCCCGTAGTGGTTATCGAAGACAGCTACACCCTCGTCCTCGGCGACAAGAAGGTTGCCCTCAACCACACCAGCAGCGAGAGCGTATACGACGATCCCAAATTCAGCGTTGTATGCGACCTCACCGGCGCTACCGACTGGTACGTCACCAACGCCGCCGGCGATGCCAAGTGGGCAGGCGAAGGCCAGAACGGCACAATGACCGCCGGCACCACCGGCAACGTCGACCTCAACGGCCCCGTCATGTTCTCCTTCAACATGGAGACCAAGTACTTCGAGATCTACGTGGCTTACCCGCAGCTCTACACCCCCGGCGGTGCCAATAGCTGGAGCCAGGCTGCCTCAACCCCCATCTACACCACCGACTATGTCAACTACAAAGGCTTTGTTCACGTTGCAAGCATGTTCAAATTCTGCGGCACGCTCAGCTGGGATGTCAACTGGGGCGGCGAAAACGGCAAGCTTGTTCCCAACGGCAAAAACATCGAGGTAAAGGAAGACGGCTGCTACTACGTCACCGCCAACCTGGCAAACCTCACCTACACCACCACCCTTATGACCAGCTGCGGTGTCATCGGTGACGCCACTCCCAACGGCTGGGGCGGCCAGACCAACCTCGTCCAGGATGCTGGCAATCCCATGATCTACCGTGGACAGATTGACTTTAATGGCACCGGCGAATGGAAGATCCGCTTCAACGACAACTGGGATTACAACCTCGGTGGCGACATGAACAACCTCACCGTCGGTGGCAGCAACATCCCCACCCCCGGTGCCGGCAAGAAGACCGTCACTGTCGACCTGTCGAAGTTCCCCTACACCGTATCGGTGCAGTAACCCCCTGACAGCCCCCCCACAAAAAGCCCGCCGACTTCCGGCGGGCTTTTTTTTGTGACGGGGGAAGCAGGGACCTTAAGGTAGCCAAGGTGGCCAAGGTAGCTATTGTAGGTGCGGGCCTGTCGAGGGCCGGACCGGCCGGGAGAGGGCCGGGGGCAAGGGAGCGGGCCGCGCGTCTTGCGGGGGTCGATGAAAATTGTTATATTTGTGGCTAATTTGGGATAGAAGCGTGCCGCGGCGGCTGCCGCGGCGCCCGACATCCCGCCAACGCGCTCAAAGTCAACGTTTATGGACAACAAAGCCAATCTTACCACGCCTGAGGAAGACCGGATGGTCGACGAAGCTTTCCGCGATATGCTCAACGGCTATCTGGCCAGCAACCACCGCAAGAAAGTAGAGATAATCGAGCGGGCCTACCGGTTCGCCAAGGACGCTCACGCCGGCATCCGCCGCCGCTCGGGCGAGCCGTACATTCTCCACCCCATCGCAGTGGCGAAAATCGCCAGCCAGGAGATAGGCCTCGGCTCGACCTCTATTGTGGCGGCGCTGCTGCACGACGTGGTGGAGGACACCGAGTACACCGTCGAGGACATCCGCGCCCACTTCGGCGACAAGGTGGCGCAGATTGTCTCGGGCCTCACCAAAATCTCCGGCGGCATCTTCGGCGACCACGCCTCAGCCCAGGCCGAGAACTTCCGCAAGCTGCTGCTGACGATGAGCGAGGACATCCGCGTCATCCTCATCAAGATGGCCGACCGCCTGCACAACATGCGCACCCTGGGGTCGATGGCCCCCAACAAGCAATACAAAATCGCCGGCGAGACACTCTACATCTACGCCCCGCTGGCCCACCGCCTGGGCCTCTTCGCCATCAAGACCGAGCTGGAGAACCTCAGCTTCAAATACGAGCACCCCAAGGCGTGGCAGGACATCACCGAAAAGATACGGCAGAGCGAGGAGCGCCGCCAGGCCGTCTACTCCGACTTTGCCGCTCCCATACGCGAGCGCCTCGAGGCAATGGGCCTCGACTACGAGGTAAAAGCCCGCGTGAAATCGTGCTACTCCATCTGGAAAAAGATGCAGACCAAGCACATACCCTTCGAGGAAGTGTACGACCTCTACGCCGTCCGCATCGTCTTCAAGAGCGACAAGGAAAGCGAGAAAGAGATGTGCTGGAAAATCTACAGCGCCATCACCGACCTCTACCGGCTGCACCCCGAACGCACGCGCGACTGGATAAGCGTGCCCAAGGCCAACGGCTACCAGGCCCTGCACCTCACCGTCATGGGCCCCGACGGCAACTGGATAGAGGTGCAGATACGCTCGGAGCGCATGGACGAGATAGCCGAGAAGGGCTTTGCCGCCCACTGGAAATACAAAATCGGCGAGGGCGAGGAGGAGAGCGAGCTGTCAGTCTGGCTGCGCACCATCAAAGACATCCTCGACAACCCCGAGCCCAGCGCCATTGACTTCCTTGACACGCTGAAACTAAACCTCTTCGCCAGCGAAATCGTCATCTTCACCCCCAAGGGCGAACTCATCACCCTGCCCACCGACTCGACGGTGCTCGACGTGGCCTTTGCCCTGCACACCGACCTGGGCCTGCACTGCATAGCGGGCAAGGTCAACCACCGGCTGGTGCCCCTCGACTACCGCCTCAGCTCGGGAGACCAGGTGGAGGTGCTGACCTCGCAGACCCAGCAGCCCCAGCGCGAGTGGATGAACTTCCTCAAGACCGCCAAGGCCAAGACACGTCTGCGCCAGGCCCTGCGCCGCGAGCGCCAGCCCTTGGCACAGCGCGGCCACGAGATGCTCGACGACTTTTTGTCGCGCAACGGCATCGCCGACAACAACCAGGTGCGCTCGCGCCTGATGTCGCGCGCCTGCGCCATCTCGGCCGAAGACCTGTGGTATATGGTTGGCAAAGGTGAATTCGCCCTCGACGACAACCTCGCCGCTTGGCTCACCGGCAACGGCAACAAAAACGGCGACCGCAAGCTGCTTAACCGCCTGCTGCGCTCGACCTTCAGCATCGTCACCCGCAGCAACAAGGACAAAAAGGCCGCCGAGCCCGTCGCCGACGCCGACGCTCCGGGTGCCGACGCCGCAGCGGACGACGCCCCCGCCGAGCGTCCCAAAATCAACACCAAAGAGACCTACGTGCTGCGCTACGACGGCCAGAAGGCCAATTTCCGCCTGGCCGACTGCTGCAACCCCATCCCCGGCGACGAGGTGATGGGATTTATCGACGACGACGGCCAGGTGGTGGTGCACTCCCTCAACTGCCCGCGCGCACTGGTGCTAAAAGCCGGATACGGCAACCGCATACTGTCGACACGCTGGGCCGTCAGCGGCAGCAAGTTCATGGCCCACATACGCGTCGAAGGCATCGACCGCCGCGGCATCCTGCAGGAAATCACCGGCGTAATCTCCATACAGAAGGACATCGACCTGCGCCGCCTCGACATCGAGGCCACCGGCGAGATTTTCCACTCCGACATCTGGATACGCGTCGAGGACACCGACGTCGTGGGCCAGCTCTGCGACGTCCTCACCGGCGTCTCCGGCGTGGAGCGCGCCACACGCATCCAGTGACGCACCGCCCGCGCTTACACGCCCGCGTTACCCGTCAGCACATACCCATCCGCGCATCTTCACGTCAGCGCATACACATCATACCGTACAACAAGCTTACTTAAATGAAATCAAAGTTTTCAGGCAAAATATCCTCGCTCTATCGCCGGCACCAGCTGCCGATATACATCACGCTTGCCTTGCTGACGCTGGCGGCTGTGGTGTGGTTCTACCCCCACCCCACCGTCAGCCACTACAAATACGAGCAGGGGCGGCCGTGGAACTACGCCCAGCTCATCGCCCCCTTCGACGTGCCCATCCGCCCCGACTCGGCCACCATGGCCGCACGCATAGACTCGATAGACGAGGCCTTTGTGCCCGTCTACACCCGCATCGAGGTCAACGCCGACTCCATGGCGCGCGTGATACGCAAACGCATCAACGAGGCCAATGTCCCCCTCGAGCTGGACGACCTGTCGTACGAGCCTGACAGCCTCTTCCGCCACCTCATCAAGCTGCTCAACGCGGCCTACGACGCCGGCATGCTCACCGACTCGCTGCCCGTGTCGGCGGCGACGCAGAACCGCGGCGAGATACGCTATTACCGTGCCGAACGCGGCAAGGACGGCAAGCAGCAGGCCATCCTGGTCAAGCAGTCCACCGCCGGCATGATGACCTGCGCGCAGCTGATAGCGCGTATCGACTCGCTGGCCCAGCGCTACAACGGCCTGCGCCGCGCCAAGAGCGCCGGCCTGGAGGCCGTGGTACGCCCCAACCTGTTCTGCGACGTCACCGAGAGCGAGCGACTGCTCGAAAACGAGCGCGCCCTGCAGTCGCTCGACATGGGCATGATACAGCGCGGCCAGACAATCATCAACAAGGGCACCATCATCACCGCCCAGGACTACACCAACCTGCGCACCTACGAGAAGATGTTGCAGGAGCAGCGCGACAAGACACGCCGCAACGATATACTCATCACCCTCGGCCAGGCGTTGTACGTGGCTCTGCTGCTGATGGCCTTTATGTACTACGTCCACTCCTTCGCCCGCAAGGAGGTGTACGACAGCATTCGCGCCGTGGTGTACCTGCTGGCGCTAATCATGCTGTTCTTTGTCGCCGTGGTGATGAGCGACCGGTTTATCACCAACGGCGGCATCTACCTCGTGCCGTTGCCGCTGCTGGCGGTGCTGGTGCTGATATTCTTCGACGCGCGCCTGGCGCTGATGACATCGTTCACCTGCGTCATGCTCTGCGGCGGCCTTGCCAGCTTCCCCCTCGAGTACATCGCCATACAGTTTACGGGCATCTCGGCCGCCGTCTACTCGGTGGGCAACCTTGAACGGCGCTCGCAGCTGTTCCGCGCCTCGCTGTTCGTGGGGCTGACATACTGGATAACCTACGTCACCCTGCAGCTGATGCACAACGGCTCGTTCGAGGACTTCTCGTGGTACGCCGTGGGCATCCTCGCCCTCAGCGCCATCCTCACCTCGCTGGCATACGTGATGATGCTGCCCGTCGAGCGCCTCTTCGGCTTTGTCTCCGACTTCACCCTCATCGAGCTCACCGACGTCAACACGCCGCTGATACACGCCCTCAGCGAGGAGTGCCCCGGCACCTTCCAGCACTCGGTATCGGTGGGCACCCTGGCCACCGACGCCGCCCGCGCCGTCGGCGCCGACGTGCTGCTGGTGCGTGCCGGTGCCATGTACCACGACATAGGCAAGATGAGCAACCCCATCTTCTTCACCGAAAACCAGCACGGCGTCAACCCGCACGACGGCCTCACGCCCGAGCGCAGCGCCCAGATTATCACCGGCCACGTCCCCGAGGGCCTGCGCCGCGCCGACAAGGCCGGCCTGCCCGAGCAAATCAAAAAATTCATAAGCGAGCACCATGGCCGCGGCATGGCCAAGTACTTCTACATCACCGCCTGCCGACAGGCCGGCGACGCCTACGTCGACCCGGAGCCATACACCTACATCGGCCCCAACCCGCAGTCGGTGGAGACGTCGATACTGATGATGGCCGACTCGGTAGAGGCCGCCTCGCGCTCGCTCAAGGAGCACACGCCCCAGGCCATCACCGAGCTGGTAGACAAGATTATTGACGGCCAGATTGCCGACGGCCTGCACAACGAGTCCACCCTGTCGTACCGCGACGTGCCCGTCATCAAGGCCGCCTTTGTCAAGCGTCTGCGCACAATGTACCACTCGCGCATAGCCTACCCCGAAGCCCCCGCCCGCAAAAACGCCCCCAAGTGACCGTCGACGGCAGGTGACGGGCACCCCCACCGCCCGCGGCGCCACCTAGCGGGCCGTCACCACCGCCCGCGGCGCAATAAACACTGCCTCAGAGGCGTTATAAGTTAGAGCCCGTGCCCCAATTTCTGTTAACGCAGGGTCGCATATTTTGGGATGGATTTTGATTTGTGAAGATGGAGTGTAGCGAGCTACACGACTGATGAACAAATCGAAAGCCCTGCGTTAACATAAATTGGGGCACGGGCTCTAAGAGCCCGTGCCACGGGGTGCGCCCTGCCCACCCCTGCCACAACTCCCAATCAGACCAATTAGTCCAATTAGACTAATAAAACACCAAAACCTCAACCCCTCCCCCTTTGACGAAGCCCTTCCGTAAATACTCGCTTGTGATACTGGTGCTGGGAGCGCTGCTGTGTGCGACGCTCTCGGGCTGCAACGCGCGCAAGCGCAACACCGCCATGTCGCGCAAGTACACGGCCTTCATCACCAAATACAACATCCACTACAACGGCGACAAACACTACCGCGAGACGCTGGACGAGATGGAGAAGAGCTACGAGGACGACTACACCGGCCTGGTGCTCACCCACCCCGCCGAGGCCAAGGGCAACGAGAAGGCGCCGCAGCCCAACGGCGACTTCACCCGCTCGATAGAGAAGGCGCAGAAGGCCATCCAGCTGCGCTCGATCACCAAAAAGCCCGCCCGCAAGCGCGGCAAGTCCAACGACCCCAAGTACAAAGAGTGGATGAAGCGCGAGGAGTACAACCCGTTTCTGCACAACGACTGGCTGATGATGGGCCGCAGTCAGTACATGAACGGCGACTTCCTCGGCGCCAGCGCCACCTTCTTCTACACCGGCCGCCACTTCAGCTGGCTGCCCGCCACCGTCACCGAGTCGAAGCTGTGGCAGGCCCGCTCCTACCTGGCCATGGACTGGCTTTACGAGGCCGAGCAGATTCTCATACGCATAAAAAAGGAGGACCTCACCGACAAAAACCTGCAGTACCTCTACGACCTTGACCGGGCGATGCTGCACATCCGCCAGAAGCAGTACGCCGAGGCCGCACCCTTCCTCGAGGCGGCGGCACGCCACGGGTCGACGGCACAGAAAACGCGTCTGACCTTCCTCCTGGGCCAGGTATACGAGCGCGCCGGCGACAAGGAGAAGGCTTACAAGGCCTTCGGACGCGCCGCCTCGGCTTCGTCGGCACCCTACCGCACGCAGTTCAACGCCCGCATCCGCCAGAGCGAGGTGTTCAGCGGCACCGACATCGCCGGCGAGGTGCAGGCCCTGCGACGCATGACGCGCTACGACCGCAACAAGGAGTACCTCGACCAGATTTACTACGCCATCGGCAACCTCTACCTCAGCCGCGGCGACACCGCCCAAGCCATCAAGAACTACGAGGAGGGTGCGGCCAAATCGACCCGCAACGGCATCGACAAGGCCATCCTCAACATCCGCCTCGGCGGCCTTTTCTACGACGAAGGCCGCTACGAGAAGGCCCAGCCCTGCTACGCCGAGGCCGTGCCCCAGCTGCCGAAGGACTATCCCGGCCTGGACACGCTGAAGCGACGCTCGGACGTCCTGGACGAGCTGGCCACCTACTCGCAGAACGTCACCGAGCAGGACTCGCTGCTGAAGCTGGCCGCGATGGACTCGACGGCCCGAATGGACGTCATCAATGCCGCCATCGACAACCTCAAGGCACGCGAGCGCAAGGAGGCCGAGGAGGCCGCCCGCGAGGCATATATGGCCGAACAGGCCGCCAACGGCTCGAGCCAGGGCAACGCCTCGCAGGCTCCCCAGCAATTCCAGATGAACAACGACAACTCGTGGTACTTCTACAACCAGAGCGCCCGCTCGGCCGGCCGCACCGAGTTCCAGCGCCGCTGGGGCTCGCGCAAGCTCGAGGACAACTGGCGCCGCCGCAACAAGTCGAGCTTCAACACCGCCGACTTTGACTCGGCGGGCGAGAACGGCGAGGAGGACGGATCGGCCACAGACGCCGGCGGCGAAAGCGCCGCCGAGACCACCGAGTCGCCCGAGGAGCAGCAGCGCCGCCAGCGCGCCGACGACCCGCACTACCCCGAATACTACCTCAAGCAAATCCCCTTGACGGACGAGCAGAAGGCCACCGCCAACGACGTCATCCAGGAGGGCCTGTACAACATGGGCGTCATCCTCAAGGACAAGATGGACGACTACCCCGCCGCGCAAACGCAGTTCGACCGTCTGCTCACCGACTACCCCGACAACATCTTCCGCCTCGACACATACTTCAACCTCTACCTCATGTACATGCGCACGGGCGACACCGCTATGGCCAACCGCTACCGCAGCCTGGTGCTCAGCCAGTTCCCCGAGTCGAAGGAGGCCATGGCCCTGCGCGACCCGGCATACATCGACAACCTGCGCAAGATGGACCGGGAGGAGAACAGCCTGTACGAGCAGGCCTACGAGGCATATATGGACAACGACAACCGGCGCGTGCACAGCATCTACGCCGACGTGTCGGAGCGCTACTCGATGAGCAAACTCATGCCCAAGTTCATGTTCCTCGAGGCTCTTGCCTACGTCACCGACAAAGAGCCGGAGAAATTCAACAGCACCCTGCGCACCCTGCTCGAGCGCTACCCCGACACCGACCTCACGCCCACCGTCTCGGCATGGCTCGAGGGCATGGCCAAGGGCCGCAAGCTGCAGTCGGGCGCGACGGGCGGCAACATGCGCGGCATGGTATGGGACATCAGCCTCGGCGCCGACTCGGCCGCACAGGCCAACCAGGGTCAGGGCGTCCAGTTCGAGGACATCTCGCCCGACGCACGCCAGCTGCTGGTGCTCTCGTTCCCCACCGACGCCGTCTCGGCCAACGAGCTTCTGTTCAACGTGGCACGTCACAACTTCTCGTCGTTTGTCGTCAAGGACTACGACCTCGAATACCTCAACTTCGGACGCCTGGGCATGATTGTCATCCGCCGCTTCGGCAACATGGACGAGCTCAACCACTACCGCAAGGTAATGGCCCGCAGCGACCAGTTCAGGCTGCCGGCGGGCGTGCGTCCCATCGTCATCTCCGAGGCCAACTTCGACGCCCTGCTCAAGAGCGGCGCCTCGCTCGACGACTACTTCCGCTTCCTTGACGAGCAGAACTACATCGACGCGCAGAAGGACCTGCTGCCATACACCGAAATCGAGACCCTCCCCGAAGCCGACACCCGCGCCGCCGAGCAGGCCGAGGTCTCCGAGCAGACTGAGCAGGTTGAGCAGCCCGAACAGACAGCTCAGCCCGAGCAGGCGACTCCGGCGCCCGCGCAAAAACCGGCCGCCAAGCCCGCGCAAAAGCCGGCAAAGCCCGCCGCCAAGCCGACGGCAAAGCCCGGCCAAAAACCGGCCAAACCCGCCGACAAACCCGCCGCCAAGCCGGAGCAGAAACCAGTGCCCAAGCCCACGCAGTACCAGCAGTACGACCCGGGCAGCGAGGGCGACGAAGAAACAGACGAACCCTGATAATACTCAATACTTTGGCTTTCAATATCCTTTGGGCTGATGACGAGATAGACCTCCTGAAGCCCCACCTCCTTTTCTTGCGTAGCAAAGGCTATGACGTCGCCACCGCCAACAACGGCCGCGACGCCCTCGACATGGTGCAGAACGGCACATACGATCTGGTCATTCTCGACGAGAACATGCCCGGTCTGACCGGCCTCGAGACCCTCAGCGCCATCAAGCAGACCGCCCCGCACATCCCCGTGATAATGATTACAAAGAGCGAGGAGGAGAACATCATGGACCAGGCCGTCGGCAACAAAATCGCCGACTACCTCATCAAGCCCGTCAACCCCAACCAGATTTTGCTGGCGCTGAAGAAGCATCTGCACTCCGAGCAGCTTGTCACCTCGCGCGCCACCAGCGACTACAGCCGCGAGTTCGGCCAGCTGTCGCAGCAAATCAACTCGGCCTCCACCATCGACGACTGGTACGACATCCATTCGCGCCTGGTGTTCTGGGACATGGAGCTCACCGACACCGACACGGGCATGAACGGGATGCTGGAGATGCAGAAAAACGAAGCCAACTCCGAGTTCAACAAGTTTGTCCGCCGCCAGTACGAGACATGGGTCAGCGGCGGCGACACCCCTCCCGTCCCCGGCGACGGCACACCGCTGATGTCGCCGCGCGTGGTGCAGGAGTCGGTCTTTCCCCTGCTCGACGCAGGCCATAAGGTGTGCCTGGTGGTGATAGACAACTTCCGCCTCGACCAGTGGCGTGCCGTGCAGCCGCTGCTTGCCGAGTCGTTCAACATCGACGAGCGCCTCTACACGTCCATCCTGCCCACGGCCACGCAGTATGCCCGCAACGCCATCTTCTCGGGCCTGATGCCCGTGGCCATCGAGCGCATGTTCCCCGACCTGTGGGTCGACGAGGACGCCGACGAGAGCAAGAACATCAACGAGAGCCCGCTGCTTGAGACGCAGTTCCGCCGGTTCCGCCGCCAGTGCCGTTTCAGCTACACCAAGGTCAACGACGGCCAGGGGATGGAGCGTCTGCTGCGCGACTTCAACGCACTCAAGGAGAACGACCTCAACGTCGTGGTCTTCAATTTCATAGACATGATGAGCCATGCGCGCACCGAGTCGAAGATGATACGCGAGCTTGCCGGCACCAACGCCGCCTATCGCTCGCTGTCCACGTCGTGGTTCCGCCATTCGGGCGCCCTCGACTTCCTGCGCCGCGCCGCCGCCGCGGGCTGGCGCGTGGTGCTCACCACCGACCACGGCACCATCCGTGTCACCAACCCCATAAAAGTTGTCGGCGACAAAGGCACCAACACCAACCTGCGCTACAAAGTGGGTAAAAACCTGGCCTACAACTCGCGCCAGGTGTACGAAATAAAAAAGCCCGAACGCTTTGGGCTACCCTTGCCCAACGTATCGAGCGTATATATCTTTGCCGGTAACCGCGACTTCTTCGCCTACCCCAACAACTACAACCACTACGTCCAGTACTACACCGACACCTTCCAGCACGGCGGCATCTCCCTGGACGAAATGCTCATCCCCCTTGTCACCCTCACCCCCAAAGGCTGACCCCCCACACACCCCCCAGTTTATGTCGTTAGAGTCATACAAAAAAGCGCTCGAGAACCAAAGGATACGCCAGCGCAAGTTCAACCCCGAGGAAACGCCCGAACAGGACGAGCCCCGCGGGCACGTCGAAACCGAATACGTCCTTGTGGAATCGCAGTCCGGGTCAAGACGCATCGGCGCACTGGTGACGTTTATTCTGCTCGTGGCAATTCTCATGGTAGCGGCGATAAAGAACCCCAGCGAGAGCGAAAGCCGAAAATTGGTCAATAACTATATCGTCGAAAAAATCAATGATAAGTTACGTGACGAAATGACCAACGAAGAAAACGACGGCCTCAAACAACTTGGCGCTTTTATCGGAATGACCTTTTCGTCGCACATACTCGAATATTTATCAGAGACCGAGGTCAACGACTGCGTCCTCTTCTCTACCTTCAACTGCAAAGCAAAACGAGAAGACTCCTCCATCACCATCGCCAAAGGCATCATCCTCTTCGGCAAAGTCATCCCCCTAAAAACCGACCTCAACCTAAAATAACCCACACCGCTAAAGTCGCGCGGTTTAGGCGCGGTTGGGGATGCGGGAGGCGGTGAGGCGGCGGAGCTGCCAGAAGATTAGGGCGGCGGTGACGACGGTGGCGAGGGCGTCGGAGATGGGGAAGGCCATCCATACGCCGTTGAGGTGGAAGACGGAGCAGGAATATCACCTGGCGGGCAAGGCCCAACAGCAGGCTCTCGCCGGCTTTGCCGATGCTCTGAAAAAAGTTTGTGGAGACAATCTGGAAGCCCACCAGCGAGAAGGCCAGCATCGACGTCGACAGGCACGTCGCCGTCACCTCGATGAGGCGCGGGTGGTTGGTGAAGGCGCGGGCAAGGGCCTCGGGGCACGCTATACCGGCTACCGACGACAGCACGCACAGCACCGTGGCGGCCCCTACGGCAAGCCAGAAAGTCTTTATCGACCGGTCGAGACGGCCGGCGCCATAGTTGTAGCCCACGATGGGCTGCATGCCCTGGCAGATACCTAATACCACCATCACCACCAGCTGCGTCACCGTAGTGAAGATGCCGGCGGCACCAACGGCATCGTCGCCGCCATAGAACACCAGGCTGCGGTTGATAATGACGTTGACAAGGCAGCCCGCCGCGTTGACGGCACAGGGGGCCGAACCGATGGCAAGGATGGGCCAGACGGTGCGCCACCGCAGGGTAAAGATGCCGCGGCGGAAGTGCACGACGCTCGTCTTGCGGAAGAAATGCCAGAAGACAAAGACACCGGCGCAGGTGGTGGCAATCACCGTGGCCAGCGCGGCGCCGGCGATGCCCATGTTGAGCGGGAAGATGAACAGCCAAGCCAGAACGATATTGACCAGGGCGCTGTACACCATCGTCATCATCGCCCGTCGCGGATAGCCCGACGCGCGCTGTATGTTGTTGAAACTGAAGGTGAAGTTCATTATCAGCAGTCCGGGCAGCAGCACGCTCATAAACGAGAAGGCGTAAGGCAGCGTCACGTCCGAGGCTCCGAAGGCCCGGAGGATGTCCTTGAGCCAGAAGCCGAAGCAGCTGACATAAACGGTACCGATTATCGCTAACAGCAGCAGCGCGCTCCCCAGCGTGCGCTCGGCCTCCTCGTGGTTCTTCGCCCCCAGCAGCATCGACACGCGCGCCGAGGCACCGGCGCCGATAAGGACACCGAGGGCCGTGGACAGGTTCATCACCGGAAAGGTTATGGCCAGACCGGCGATGGCCTCGTGTCCGACGTTCTGACCGATAAACACACGGTCGATGACGTTGTACAGCGACGCCACTGTCATACCCACCACCGAGGGCAGGCTGTATTTCCAGAGCAGTCGGCCAACCGGTTCGGTGGCCAGTTCGTTAATACCGGACAATTGCGGGAGGAGTTAAAGGTTAAGCGTTAGGGGTTAGGCGGGGCTAGCTGAGGGCCGCTGGGGCCGGGGTGCCGTTGTGGGCCGCTGGGAGCCGGACTGTTATCGGTCGAGCTCGACCGATAACGGTGGCGACAGGCGTAGAATTAAATTTCGGGCCATAAAAAAGGCGGAGCCGGAGGCTCCGCTCTTTTTTTTGTGGCGGGGTCGGTTTACTTGCCGGCCTGTATTTTGGCGCGCTCGACGTATTTGTCGATGTCACCCATAAAGCTGGGGTACTGGCTCTGTATCTTCAGATACTCCTCGTACTCCTTGTCGTACTTCTTCTGGGCGCGGTATACGTTGGCGAGCTTGAGCATGCAGTAAGGCATGATAGCGGGGTTGTTGTTGGCCTCCTTCAGTGCCTCGTTGTAGCAATTGATGGCCTCGTCAAGCTTGTTGAGGTTGGCGTAGCAGTCGCCCTTGAGCAGGCAGATGCCGGCCTCGACGCGCTCGCCGTCCAGGTCTGCCTTGTCGAGGTATTTCAGGGCCTCTTCATACTTGCCCTGCTCGTAGTAGTGACCGGCAACCATGACGCGGGCACGGTTGTTGGCATCGTAGTCGCCGTCGTCGGCAATCTTTTTGTACATCTCGAAGCGGATGCTGTCGTTCTGCTCCATGTCGGCCTTGCCGATGGCCTCGTTGGCCTTCTTGGTGCCCGAGTAGTGGCTCCAGTACAAGCCGCCGGCGATAGCCAGGACGACAACGATGGCAACTGCCGACCAGATGATGATTTTCTTGTTAACGCGGGCGATACCGGCGGCCTGAACGGCCTCTACGCCAGGGAGCTCGGTGAGGGTTTCCTTCTTGGGGGTTTCTTTCGAATTATTCTTGTCCATTGTGATAATATTTTTCGAGTTTATACGGTCCGCGACACGGCACGGACAATCGGGGGCAATGGTGCTGCCCTATTTTTCAGATTGCAAAATTAACGTAAATCCGCCAATAATAAAAATATTATGGGGGATTTTTGCACTTTATCGGCCGAAAAGCGTTAAATTTGTAGTGCCGCAGTGTCCCCCGGGGCAAAAAGTTCCGTGCCGGGCAGGGCGGACTCATAACCCAACAGGTCTCATAACTGAATAACTGATTATTACTTAAAGCGATTAATAACGCATGCGCAAGATTGACATTATTGTTCCTATAACCGAATATACTTACGACGAGCTCAGCGCCGAGGACCGTCGCCTTGTCGATATGGCCCGCGAGGCCACCTACCGCAGCTACGTGCCGTACAGCCACTTCCACGTCGGCGCGGCCATCGAGCTTGACAACGGCGAGGTGGTGTGCGGCTCCAACCAGGAAAATGTCGCCTACCCGTCGGGCACCTGCGCCGAGCGCTCGGCCTGCTTCTATGCCGGCGCGCGCTACCCCGAGAGCAAGTTTGTCAAAATAGTCGTCGCCGCCCGCGGCACCGACGGCGAGTTTGTCAGCGAGCCGGTGGCCCCGTGCGGCGCCTGCCGCCAGGCACTGCTCGAGTACGAGCAGCTGGCCGGCCGTCCCGTACCGGTAATCCTCTGCGGCAAAGACAGTTTTCGTATGCTGCCCAGCGTGGCATCGACACTGCCGCTGGCCTTTACCGAGTTTTAAGCGGCTAACTTAGCTTAGTAGCTAAGGTAGCTAAGGTAGCTATAATAGCTACAATAACCTACCTGGTTTTAGCCGCCGTTACCCATACCCTACAATGCTGCAATACGAGTTTTTTCGTCTGGCCCTTTTGGCCGTGGTGATAATCGCTGTCGCCGCGGCAATGATAGGCACATATATTATCTCCCGCCGGCTCGTGGCCCTGTCGGGCGGTGTCACCCACGCCTGCTTCGGAGGCCTGGGCCTCGGTTACTTCTTAGGCGTCAGCCCGATAGCGATGGCGGCGGTGTTCGCCATCGGCTCGTCGTTGGGCGTCGAGTGGCTGTCGCGGCGTCTGCATGTGCGTGAGGACTCGGCCATCGCCGTCGTCTGGGCCCTTGGCATGGCCGTGGGCGTGCTCTTCGTGTTCCTCACGCCGGGATACGTGCCCGAGCTTAACTCTTTCCTTTTCGGCAGTATACTTACGGTAAGCGGCAAAGACATTGCCGTCTTTGCCGCTTTCACTGTCCTGCTGATATTGTTTTTTGCCTGCCGCTACCGCCAGATTGTCGCCGTGGCCTTCGACCGCGACTTTGCCCGTGTGGCCGGGCTGCCCGTGCGCTTTATCTCGGTGACGGCGACGGTGATGACCGCGGTGTGCATCGTGCTCACCATCCGCCTTGTGGGCATCATGCTGCTGATGTCGATGATGACATTGCCCATGATGATTGCCGAGGTGTGGCTGCACCGCTTCGGGCCGCTGATGGTGGCCGGAGCCGTCGTGTCGGTGACATGCAGCGTGGCCGGACTGTTTATCGGCACCGTCATCGACGTGCCCTGCTCGGCCATTATCGTGCTGCTGCTGTGCGCGGCCTACCTGGCCTCGCGGATAGTGCACACGGCGGTCAGTCGTACCAGAAGCCGACGTTATCTACCCACAGAGTGAGGCCCGGGGTGCCGGTGTAAGCCTCGCCGCTGGATGCCGAGAACATCACGATGACGTGCGTCGGGGTGGCGTTGGCCTCCCATCCCACTTCCTTCACGGGCTTCATCTGGCCCTTTGAGTTGCGGGCATAGTAGACGCGGTCGCCGGTGAAGAGGGGCACGGGAGCGCCCGACTGGCCGTAGACGATGGGCATGCGGTGGTTGTTGCGCCAGTGCGACATCGACGTGCCGAAGGTCTGACGGCCCGAGCCCACGCGCTTGGCAAAGATGTTGCCGTCCTTGTCCTCCCAGCGGCGCTGAAGCACCACCATGACCTCGGCGTGGTCGGGGCCGGCATATTCCTTTTTCTTTCCGAAACCCGACGAGTAGACCTTCTTGCCGTCCTTGGGGATCTGCACCTTGTAGTCGAACTGCAGCGACTTGGGACGGTAGGTGAAGGGGACACCCATGTCGATTTTAGAGTACGGGTTGCTGGTGCTCTTGATGGGCTCGATCATCTGGCCCAGGAAGATTGTGCCGCCGGCGATAACATCGAGGTTGACCATGCCCATTACCTTGCAGTGCTCGAACTGGCATACCAGCTTGGCGCACTTGCCGTGGCCGGGGCGGTCTTCGGGATAGACAGCGTTGCTGACCTTGACGATGCCGGCGGGCTTGGCAAGGACGTTTGACGAGCCCCAGGGCGAGTTGCCCCGGTTGGTGTAGGCCTTGCCCGAGTTGTCCACGCCGTCGGGGGCAATGGCGTAGACCTTACGAGTCTGGCCGCCGAGCAGCTTCGACTCCTTGATGTTGCGAACGTACCAGTGGTCAAAGTCGCCGAAGTTGATCGGGGCAAAGCCACGGGCCTGGACTTCGGCCGCAATACTTGCGGCCATTGCCAGCATAAGTGCCGAGGCACACAATATTTTTTTCATAACAAAATGGTATTACGTTAGTAATGTGCGCAGCGTCCCGGCCATCTGCGCGTTATGTGTTTTATACGCGCAGCTGACCTGACAGGCCGCGCGTTACGAGTTCATCGTGCGCAGCAGCTCGTCGTTGTCGCGGGTGCGCTCCATCTGTTCGGTGATGAAGTCCATGGCCTCGATCGAGTTGCGGTCGCCCAGGAAGCGGCGGAGCACCCACATGCGCTGCACGGTCTCGGGGCGCAGCAGCAGGTCGTCGCGGCGGGTCGACGATGCCATGATGTCGACGGCGGGGAAGATGCGCTTGTTCGACAGCTTGCGGTCGAGCTGCAGCTCCATGTTGCCGGTGCCCTTGAACTCTTCAAAGATGACTTCGTCCATCTTCGATGAGGTCTCGGTGAGGGCGGTGGCGATGATTGTCAGCGAGCCGCCGTTTTCGATGTTGCGCGCGGCGCCGAAGAAGCGCTTGGGGCGCTGCAGGGCGTTGGCGTCGACACCGCCGGAGAGGATTTTGCCAGAGGCGGGGGCGCAGGTGTTGTAGGCGCGGGCAAGACGGGTAATGGAGTCGAGCAGAATTACCACGTCGTGGCCGCTCTCTACCATGCGCTTGGCCTTTTCGAGCACCATCTGCGAGATTTTGACGTGCTGGTCGGCGGGCTCGTCAAAGGTGGAGGCGATGACCTCGGCGTTGACGGTGCGCTTCATGTCGGTTACCTCCTCGGGGCGCTCGTCGATGAGCAGAATCATGATGTAGGTCTCGGGGTGGTTCTCGGCGATGGCATTGGCGATAGCCTTGAGCAAGAGCGTCTTACCGGTTTTGGGCGGAGCGACGATGAGGCCGCGCTGGCCCTTGCCGATGGGGGCGAACATGTCTACCACGCGGGTGGAGAGGTTGTTGGTGGTGGCGCCGCCGGTGAGGTCGAACTTCTCCTCGGGGAAGAGTGGCGTGAGGTGCTCGAAGGGTACGCGGTCGCGGGCAAACTGGGGCGACAGGCCGTTGATGCGCAGGACGGTGTTCATGGGGAAGTACTTCTCGTTCTCGCGCGGAGGACGGATGGTGCACTCCACGACGTCGCCCATGCGCAGGCCGTTGGCCTTGATCTGCTGCTGGGTGACGTAGATGTCGTCGGGGCTGGGCAGGTAGTTGTAGTCGGCCGAGCGCAGGAAGCCGAAGCCCTGGGGGTCGATGTCGAGGACGCCCATGGCGCCGATGAAGTCGCGGAATTCAAAACCGTCGATCATGCGCGGATCGCGGACGTTTTTGCCCTTCTTTTTCTTCTTTCCCTGGCCGGGGAGCGCGACAATCTGCGTGTTGGGGGCGGGCTCGGTGACGTTGATGGGCGGGAGGCCGGCGTTGAAGCCCGAGCGCATGGCGGGAGCAAAGGCCTCGGCGGGAGCCTGTGCCGCAGCGGGCTGCTCGGCCTGGCGTGCCTCGCGCTCGCGGCGTTCGGCAGCGGCGGCCTCACGCTCGCGCTGCGAGCGGGGTGTGAAGGTGCGGCCGGCATTCTTGTTGCCGAAGAAAGCGTTGAACGACGAGTCGGGGCCTTTGGCCTTGGGCTGCGCGGGAGCGGCGGGTTTTGCAGGCTCGGCGGCGGGCTGTGCCTCGGCCTCGGACTGAGCTGCGGGAGCGGCCTGGGCGACGGGCTCGGCCTGGGCGACGGGCTGGTCGGGAATTATGGTAAGAGCCTCGGTAGTGGCTTCGGCAGCGGCTTCGGCAGCGGCTTCGGAGGCGGCAGTTTCTTTGCGGAGGGCGGCGTCACGCTCGGCCAGCTCTTTCTTGCTGGGGCGGCCGCGCTTTTTGCGGGGCGTGTTGACGGCCGGATCCTCGGCAGCGGCGGCCTCGGCGGGCTTTTCGGCCTCGGCGGCAGCGGGAGTGGCGACGGCGGCTTCAGCGGCATCGGCCTGTTCAAGCTCGCTCTTCTTCTTGCGGCCGCGCTTTTTGGGCTGGGCGGTGGCATCAGGGGCGGGCTGGGCCTGGGCCTCGGCGGGCTTGCGGCCGCGCTTCTTGGGCAGACGCTGGGCGTCGGCTGCTGCCTTGACTATTGCCTGCTGGTCGAGGATATCGTAGATAAGAGCCTCGCGCTCCTGGTTTTCGGGTTTTTTGATACCCAGCTCGGCGGCAGTGGCGTGCAGCTGCACGTCCTCCATGTTTTCGAGTTCGATGATGTTGTACATTATTTCTTAAGATATTCGTGCCGCCGGGCCCGTAGTTTCGGCTCTTTGCGTGCACGTTATATTATTGTTTTATTATTTTCAGTCTTTTAACCGACCCCCCGGCAGGATTTTGTTTCAATTTCCGCTGTATGTCATTTAAAATTTCCCCGGGCTGTTTTTCCCCGCGTCATTTACACGAATTACGGAGAAAAGCCAAAAGCTTAAGGGGCTTTGCACCAGCGATATAAATATGGTAAACCCGACGGACTACACATACACCGACGCAGGGACGGCTTTGTCCATGTTTTTGGGTTTGGGGAGGGGTGGAAATTTATCGGAGTGAGGGTATAACCGCCGGAAGTGCCCTTGGAATGTGGGGTCTGCGAATTTCCGGCAAAATAAAAGGGGAGTATTTCCGGGGCAAACTCACCGGCACCGGTCGGTATTTCGGGGCTCCAATTGCAGGCCCGTCATCATTGACAACTCTACCGCTGCCGTTTTAACACTGCAAAGGTAGCCAACATTTTTAATATTAACAAATGCAATCGCCCAAAAGTTCCCATTTAACGCGCCAAACCGCCCCAAACCGCTAATTTTATCCCGCCCCGCCTAAATAAACGGCATTTATTAAAGCATAGCATTAGGGTCTTTAACGACCTTAAAAAAATAAACCGCACCCTCAAATAGCCCTTAATTTCAAAAAAAATATGCCCACTAAATTGGCTGTTGGGGTGGAGACACGGCGGCCCCCGTGCGCCGGAGGGGTCCGGGGCACGGGGGCCGTGGCAGGGTGATGCGCGGCGCGGGGCGGCGCATCACTCAGGGGGTGTTGTTCAGAGCTGAGGACCGGCGGCTACGAGGGCCTTGCCGGCGGGGTGATTCTCGTACTTCTGGAAGTTCTTGATGAAGCGGGCGGCGAGGTCTTCGGCCTTGGCGGTCCACTCCTTGGCGTCGGCGTAGGTGTCGCGGGGGTCAAGGATCTTGGGATCTACGCCGGGGAGCTCGGTGGGAATCTCGAAGTTGAAGATGGGGAGGCTCTTTTTGGGAGCCTTGAGGATCGAGCCGTCGAGGATGGCGTCGATGATGCCGCGGGTGTCGCGGATCGAGATGCGCTTGCCGGTGCCGTTCCAGCCGGTGTTAACCAGGTAAGCCTTTGCGCCGCTGGCTTCCATGCGCTTTGTCAGCTCCTCGCCGTAGGTGGTGGGGTGCAGCTCGAGGAAGGCCTGGCCGAAGCAAGCCGAGAAGGTGGGAGTGGGCTCGGTGATGCCGCGCTCGGTACCGGCGAGCTTAGCGGTGAAGCCGCTCAGGAAGTAGTACTTGGTCTGCTCCTCGGTCAGTACCGATACGGGAGGCAGTACGCCGAAGGCGTCGGCCGACAGGAAGATGACGCTCTTGGCGGCGGGGCCGTGCGAGATGGGCTTGACGATGTTGGGGATGAAGTGGATGGGGTACGATACGCGGGTGTTCTCGGTCACGCTCTTGTCGGCGAAGTCAATCTTGCCTTTGTCGTCGACGGTAACGTTCTCGAGGAGGGCGTCGCGGCGGATGGCGTTGTAGATTTCGGGCTCGCTGTCCTTGTCGAGGTTGATGACCTTGGCGTAGCATCCGCCTTCAAAGTTGAAGACGCCGTTGTCGTCCCAGCCGTGCTCGTCGTCACCGATGAGGAGACGCTTGGGGTCGGTGGACAGGGTGGTTTTGCCGGTGCCGGACAGACCGAAGAAAATGGCGGTGTTTTCGCCATTGAGGTCGGTGTTGGCTGAGCAGTGCATCGAGGCGATGCCCTTCTGGGGGAGGAAGTAGTTCATCATCGAGAACATACCCTTCTTCATCTCGCCGCCGTACCAGGTGTTGATGATGACCTGCTCGCGGCTGGTGGTGTTGAAGACAACGGCGGTCTCCGAGTTGAGGCCGAGCTCAGCGTAGTTGGTGAGTTTGGCCTTGGAGGCGTTGTAAACCACGAAGTCGGGGGTAAACTCGGCCAGCTCCTCGGCGGAGGGGCGGATGAACATGTTCTTTACGAAGTGAGCCTGCCAGGCTACCTCGACAATGAAACGGACAGCCATGCGGGTGTCTTTGTTGGCACCGCAGAAACCGTCTACAACATAGAGGTCCTTGCCGCTGAGCTCTTTGATGGCCAGATCTTTGCAAGCTTTCCAGGCCTCTTCGGTAGCGGGCTTGTTATCGTTCTTGAACTCGGGGGTTGTCCACCACACCTTGTCCTCGTTGTTTTTGTCTTTGACAATGAATTTGTCTTTGGGCGAACGGCCGGTGTAGACGCCGGTGAAGACGTCGACTGCGCCGAGCTCGGTTACGTAACCCTTCTCGTAGCCGGCGAGGTCGGGGTTGGTCTCGTCCTCGTAGAGCTTCTCGTAGCTAGGGTTGTACTGAACTGATTTGATGTCCTTGATGCCGGCCTTGGCCAGATCTTCCATCACTTTGGGCAGGCGGGCCTGCACTACTTCTTCTATATTCATAATTGAAAATAAAAAATTGTATGGGAATTTATAAATTGTTTTGTGTCGCTATTGAGAACCTGAGTTATGTCGGGATAAAAGGCCCTGATTACGCCAAAATGCTGTACCATAGGCTGATGCGCAAATCGCGGCGGACTGTGCGGACAACCTTGCCATCTACACTTTAACGCCGCTCGGCGTCGCCTTGTTTATCCACTGCAAATATACGAAGAAAAATTAACAAAAAAGGGGGCAAAATCGCCCTATTATGGAAATTTTTCTTTATTAGCAAAATTTAACACTACCTATTCCCGCCAACCGGGGCCGCCGCAGGGCCGCCCGGGCAGGCCAACGGGGCCGCAAAGAGTGAATTTGTGTTAAAATTGTTGACAGAGGCACCCGCCCGGGCCTAAATTTGGGCAGGCAACGCCCGGGAGGGGAGCCGTAACGGGCCCCGGGGCCCGTTACTGTTATCGGGCGAGCTCGCCCGATAACGGTGCCGCCCGGGGTGCCGGCAACCGTGCTGCCCACGGGCCGTAACGGGCCGCCCGGGGGGCCGGCAACGGTGTCGCCCGTGCGGCTCTTTACCATAATTACCAACCATAACCCTTTATCACAACCTATTATGCTGAAAAACTTTACTGAGAGCGGCGACGAGCTGCGAGTGACCGACTGTCTTAACCTTAGGCCCGCCGAGGGCCGCTCCGAAATTCTCAAAGTGGCCGGGGCGCCGCGGGTGATAGCGCCCGAGGGATGGATGCCCCTGATTGCCGATGGCGAGCGACTGCTGGTATACAGGCCCGCCGACCTGAGCATCGGCTGGCTCGACCCCGAGGCCGGGCTGCAGCCCGGCGACCCGGGCGTGAGCGTGGCGGGCACGCTGCCGTCGCTGCCGCTGTGCGCCTTTGCCGAGGGGACGGCGATAACGGTGATGACCGGCGACGGGGCATGGCTGCTCGAATGGACGGGCAGCGGCTACAAGGTGCCGGGCCTCGCTCCGGACTGGCCCGACATCGCCCTGACCGCCGCCGAGGGCTCGATAATCAGCACCACCGTCCCGGCCGGTACCGTCGGCGACCTTGCCGTCACCGCCGTCGACGCCTACCGCAGCCTCGCCGCCGACCTCAACGCCCTGGGCCAGTTCATGCAGCCCTTTATGGCGCGCTGTCTGCTCGTCGACAAAGGGGGCCGCGTGCTCCACGTCACGCCGCCGGTGTGTGTCACCCCCGCCACGGGCAGCCAGCTCGCCGACCCGCTGCACATCCCCCTCTCCGAGGACAGCCACAACGGTTGCTCGATGGAGGCGCGGGGGTTCAGGCTGAGCGTCGCCCTCGGCGGCGACATCCCCGAGGCGTGGCGCGACCGCGTGACGGCCATCGAGGTGTTTGCCTCGCCGCAGTTCCACTGCTGCGACATGTCAGGGAAGGCCACCGTCACCGTGTCGCGCCGGTCGGGGGCGGCGATGGTGGAGGCTTCGGCAAACGTTTTTCTGCCCGGACGCGAGAACGCCGTCGGCAGCTCCAACCTGCTGCGCGCCATTAGCCGCTTCGACAGCCTCGGCGAGCGCATAGCGGTGATTGATAACCCCTTCGCCGCCGGGTCGCCCGCGCAGTGGACCGTCGACGCCCCGCAGGTTGCCGACGTCACGGCCTCGGCCAAAGCCTTCGTCAAAGCTCTCGGCAGCCCTTGTGCCCGCGTCGGCCGTGCCGAGTCGCTGCTGTCGTTGCCGCACACCTTCACCGCCGCCATGACGGCCGAAAACGGCGGACGCCGTCTCTGGGGAAGGCTGTCGCGCCGGACGTGGCGCGGCTACGGGGCCGGGGCTTTTGCATCGCAGATTGGCGACGACATGCCGTGGCAGGGGCAGGTACGCGTTGTCATGGCCGACGGCACGACCAGGGTATCGGCGGTGGACGGCCTCGGCACTCCAGCCCTCGTCGGACCGGTAATCAGCTATCCCGACCCGTCGGCGCGGCAGCTGACGATAACGGCGGGCGGCGCGGGCCTGACTGTCGACCTCGCCCCCGACGCCTCGTTCGAGCCCGTCGACCGGCTGTTGGCAGTGACCGTCAACGGCGAGGTGACGGGGACGGCGGGACTGTCGCAGACGCCGGTGGCGGTGCTTGCCGCACGGGGCTCGGGCGGCGCGTGGGACTTTGGCCGCAGCCGCTTCTACCTCTTCGGCGCCGACGGCATACGCATGCTTACCGTTTCGGCCTCGGCGATGTCGGTAACCCTGCTGTCCGAGGCCGTGGTGGCCGACGCGGGACATGTCTGCCGGGCCGGAGCGGCGGTGTACCTGCTGTCGGCGGGACGACTGCTGAAACTCGAGAACTCGCGCCTGACGGCATTGGACGGCGAATGGCGACAGTTCGACCGGCTTGTCTACTGCGCCGACCGAGACGAGCTGCTGCTTGCCTCGACCGACGACAACGAGGCCACATCGCTACCTGTCGGCGGCTCAGGCGTTTACACCACCCCGCTTGTCCTGCGTCCCCTCGGCGGCCACAGCGGACTGCTGCAAAGCGGTGCATCGGTCTACGCCGCCACCGAGGACGGCCTGGTCGACCTGGGCCGTCGCGGCAACGAGCCCGTGCCCGTATCGTGGACGGCGACGGTGACGCCGAAAGCGGTGCGCGCCGGCCAGCGCTTTGCGGCAGCCTTGACCGAGATACCGCTGTGGACCGACAGCGCCGACCTCACCGTCAGCGTCCGCCGCTCCTACATGGGCCGGTCGGCGCTGCTCAAAAGCTACCACGTCAAAGGCGCCGTGCGCTCGCCGCTGCTGCTGCGCCTGGGCGTCCGTCCCGGCGTGGCCGTCGAAATCAGCGTGCAAGGCACGGCCCGTCCCGACACCCTCCTCGGCCGCCCGACCCTCACCCCACATTAATATAATAGGCCCCCTAATCACCAACAGGGCGTCCGCCATCCGGCGGACGCCCTGTTGCTATGTGTCGTTGTATGCCTTACTTTACCTCCCAGGTTTCGCCGGCGAGGATCATGTCGCGGAGGGTCTTGAAGCCCTTCTTGGCACGTACGGCGGCGACCTGCTCGGTGACGCCGTCGTTGTAGGTGGGCGACTCGACGTCGCGGATGACGCCGACAGCCAGGGGGAGGCTGTCGCCGTCCATCATGGCAAGCTGCTGGTGCAGGAAGTTGCTTGGGGTGTGGGCGTCGTGCACGAGCACATCGTCGAGGGTGTAGCCGTCCTCACCGATGGTGACGGCCTTGAGCAGGAAACCGTCCTGGACGAGGCCCTTCTCGTTGTTCTTGCCGAAGAGCATCTTCTCGCCGTGGCGCAGATGGATGGTCTTGTCGGCGCGGACAGCGCGGTCGGTGATGGGGTTGTGGATGCCGTTGTTGAAGATGACGCAGTTCTGCAAAATCTCAACCACCGACGTGCCCTTGTGGCGTGCGGCGGCGGTCATCACCTCGACAGAGGTGGCCAGCTCGACGTCGATGGAGCGGCCGAAGAAGTTGCCGCGGGCGCCGAACACCAGCTCGGCGGGAATGAACGGGTCTTCGGTGGTGCCGTAGGGCGACGACTTCGACACGAAGCCGCGGGCGCTGGTGGGCGAATACTGACCTTTGGTGAGGCCGTAGATTTTGTTGTTGAACAGCAGGATGTTGATGTCGATGTTGCGGCGGCAGGCGTGGATGAAGTGGTTGCCGCCGATGGCCAGGCCGTCACCGTCGCCCGAAATCTGCCACACTGTCATTTCGGGATTGGCGACCTTGAAGCCGGTGCTGATGGCGGCGGCGCGTCCGTGGATGGTGTGGAAGCCGTAGGTGTTCATATAGTAGGGCAGGCGCGACGAGCAGCCGATGCCCGAGATGACAGCCGTCATGTGCGGGGGTACGCCCAGGGCTGCCATAGCCTTGTGCAGAGTGTTGAGGATGGCGTGGTCGCCGCAGCCGGGGCACCAGCGCACGGGCGAGCTGTTCTTGAAATCGCCGGGGGCAAACTGCTGGGCCTGTTCGGCGTTATTGTTGTTCTGTTCCATAGCGATTTACTTGTTGTTAAGGATGTTCTTTACGCCTTCCACAACCTCGGCCACGAGGAAGGGCTGGCCCTGGATTTTGTTGATGCGGCGGATGTCCTTGCCGGGGAGTTTGGCCTGGAGATAGTCGGCGAACATGCCGGTGTTGAGCTCGGCCACGATGATGTTCTTGTAACCCTTGAGCACGTCGAGGGCGTTCTTGGGCAGCGGGTTGATGTAGCGGAACTGAGCGAATGCCGTGGGCACGCCCTGGGCGTTGAGCTCGCCGGCGGCGGTGAGGAGATGTCCGTATGTGCCGCCCCAGCCAACGAGGATGGTGTCGGCGTCCTTGTCGCCGGCAACCTCGAGCAGGGGTATGTCGTCGGCCACGCGTGCTACCTTCTCGCGGCGTGTCTGCACCATCTTCTCGTGGTTGACGGGGTCGGTGGAGATAGCCGAAGTCACGGCGTCCTTCTCGAGGCCGCCGAGGCGGTGCTGCAAGCCCTCGGTGCCGGGGGTGGCCCAGTAGCGCACCAGGGTCTGCGCATCGCGCATATAGGGTTTCCACTCGCCGCTCTCGCACAGCTCGCGGGGAACGCGGTTGGGCTTGATTTCGGGGAAGTCGTCGTCGTCGGGGATGCGCCATGCCGAGGCGCCGTTGCCGATGAAGGCGTCGCTGAGGAGGATGACGGGAGTCATGTGCTCGACGGCGATGCGGCAGGCCTCAAAGGCCATGGTGAAGCAGTCGGTGGGGCTTGCGGGAGCCACTACCACCACGGGGCTTTCGCCGTTGCGGCCGTAGAGGGCCTGCATGAGGTCGGTCTGCTCGGTCTTGGTGGGCAGGCCCGTCGAGGGGCCGCCGCGCTGAACGTCAATTACCACCAGGGGCAGCTCGGCTATCACGGCCAGTCCGATGCCCTCGCTCTTGAGCGCCAGGCCGGGACCCGAGGTGGAGGTGACGGCAAGGTTGCCGGCGAAGGAGGCGCCGATGGCCGAGCATACGCCGGCAATCTCGTCCTCCATCTGTATAGCCTTTACACCAAGGTCTTTGCGCTTTGCCAGCTCATGCAGGATGTCGGTGGCGGGGGTGATGGGGTACGAGCCCAGGAACAGCGGCAGACCCGACTTCTCGGAGGCCAGGATCAGGCCCCAGGCCGTTGCCGTGTTGCCGTTGATGTCGGTGTAGATGCCGGGCTTGGGGTCGTCGCTCTCGATGCGGTAGGTCGACACCGTGGCGTGTATGTTGTGGCCATAGTTGTAGCCGGCCTCGATGACTTTGATGTTGGCGTCGGCCACAGCGGGCTTTTTGGCGAATTTGTTGCGCAGGAAGTCCTCGGCGGCGGCAAGGGGACGGTCGAAGAGCCAGCAGACGAGGCCGAGAGCAAAGATGTTGCGGCACTTGAGCACACTCTTGTTGTCCATGCCCGAGTCGGCCAGGGCGGCCTTGGTCATCGAGGTGACGGGCACCTCGAGCACCTGGCTGGTGATGCCCAGCTCGGTGAAGGCGTTGTCGGTGACATAGAGGGCTTTTTTCATATCGGCCTCGGTGAACGAGTCTATGTCGACGATGATTACGCCGCCGGGCTTGAGGAAGCGGATGTTCTGCTTGAGGGCCGCGGGGTTCATGGCGATGAGCACGTCGCAGCGGTCGCCGGGGGTGTGGACACCCTTGCCCACGCTGACCTGGAAGCCCGAGACGCCGGACAGCGACCCCTGCGGGGCGCGTATTTCGGCGGGATAGTCCGGGAAGGTCGAAACCTGGTTGCCGACGCCGGCCGAGACATTGGTGAAGATGTTGCCGGCCAGCTGCATGCCGTCGCCGGAGTCACCCGAAAATCTCACGACAACTTTGTCGAGAACTTTTACGTTGGTTTTCTCTAACATTATGAGTTATGAAAATTATGATTGGTAATCGAATTAAGCTTTGCCTCCGGCCGGCGTCAATCGCGGTTAATCGGGCTAACCGGGATTAACCGAGACTAATCGGGATTTATCGGAATTTATCGGGATTCACCCATGCCTGTCGGCCAAACCCGCAAATCAAATGCAAAGGTACAATATTAATTTACAATAACCAATTACCCCGCCGTTCCATAACATTTGTTAGCACAAATCCTCACCCCCGCGTCCCCAAAAACCGGAATGTAGCCGCCGCTACATTTCGAACGGTTTAAGCGACTTGCCAACCCGATAATTTGCCTGACTCGGGGTGGCGCGGGGTGGTGCGGGAGGGTGTTAAAAAAACGGAATGTTAGGGGCGGGGCGCGGGGGCTGGTTGAAAAGTCGCGAAAAAAACGCTAACTTTGTGTCTGCATTATGAAAGGGAGAGGATCACGCATGATAAAGACAACGGCTATCGCCGCCGCCGGTATTGCTTTGGCGGCAGCGGTGGTGTTTTTTGTGCGTCCGTCGCTTTTCAACCGGCTCGTGTCGTTTGTCACGGGTACGCCGCAGACGTCGTCGCTCAATGTCGTGCCCGACCGCAGCAAGTTTCCCGTGCGCGGCATCGACATCAGTCACCACAACGGCAAAATCGACTTCAGGCGCGTTGCCGCCGACTCGATTGACTTTGTCTACATCAAGTCCACCGAGGGCGTCGACCACACCGACCCGCTCTTCCGCACCAACTACACGTCGGCGAGCAAGGCCGGGCTGGCGACGGGGTTCTACCACTTCTTCCGCTTTGACCGCGGCGGGGTGAAACAGGGACGCCACTTCCTAAACACCACCGAAGGCCTTGACACGCGTCTGCCCATGGTAATCGACTTTGAGGAAGGCGGCAACCCGGACAACGTTGACTACTACCGCATTGTGGGCCGCCTGCGCGACATGTCGGGCTATCTCAAGCGCCACGGACGACGCGTGATGATATACTGCAACACCAAAGACTACGAGCGCTACATCCGCGGCAACTTCGACGACCTTGACCTGTGGCTCGCCACCGAGCGCGAGCCCGAAGCCGGAGACCCGCGCAAGCTGTGGCAGCACAGCCACAAGGGCAAGGTGCCGGGCATAAGCAATCCCGTAGACATCAACACCTTCAACGGCTCGCGCGACGAGTACAGCCGGTGGATATCCCCCTCGCCGGCTGCCGTCCGGACCGCCCCTGATCTTGCCGCAGCGGGGGGCTCCGACACAATAAATCCGCCCTCAGGGCGTTAATATACTGATGGACTGCGCCCATCCGGCAAGCGAGGGCCATCCGCAACGACCAATAATCACACTTCCACGCTTCAGGCGATGAAAATAACCAACGATATCACACACATCCGTATACCGGGCTGCAGCACCCTCGTGCGCCTGTTGGCGACCATCGTCGCCGCCTTTGCCTTCTGCACCGGCGCCAACGCCCTGCCCGTCGAACTATACGCCGACACGTCGCGTCTGGCCACCGGCCGCTGGTACAAGGTCAGCGTGCCGCAGTCGGGCGTCTACTCCCTCAAGGCCGCCACCCTGCGCCGCATGGGCTTCAGCGACCCGTCCAAGGTGCGCGTCTTCGGCTACGGGGCGCGCCGCATCGGCGACGAGCTCAACCGCGCCAACTACACCGACGACCTGCCGCAGGCCCCCATGGCACGCGAGGCCGACGGCACAATCGTCTTCTTCGCCCAGGGTCCCGAGACGTGGAGCGCCGCATCGTACGGACGCTACACGGCCTCGCTCAACATCTACACCAACGTGGCATATTACTATGTCAGCGACGCCTGCGGCGGCGAGATAGACGAGATGGCCGATACCGGCGTCCCCGGCGTCGCCAGCGGCACAAACCCCGCATCCACCTTCAACGAGCGTCTGCACTACGAGAAAGACGTCGCCACCCCCGGCGAGGCCGGCGCGCAGCTTGTGGGCGACGACTTCCGCTTCACCCCCAGCCGCAGCTTCACCTTCAGCATGCCCGGCCGCGTCGAGGACACGCCCGTGTGGATGGAGACCTCCTTTGTCGCCCGCACCCTCAACGCCGGCTCGCGACTCGAGTTCACCATCAACGGCATCAAGCAGGCCGAGCAGAGCACCGACTACATCAGCGGCTCCACCGGCGACGAGCACATCCACGGCACCGAGGGCCTGTCGCGCCGCCTGCTCGAGAGCATCAGCGGCAACAGCCTCAAAATCGACCTGCGCCACGTGCGCAGCAGCACAGTCTACGGCGCGTGGCTCAACTACATCAGCGTCAACTACGAGCGCAACCTCACCCTCGCCGATGACCGCAGCGGGGCCCTGCTCTTCCACACCACCAGACAGGACCTCAGCCTCGGTGGCGCCGACGACAAGGTGCGCGTCTGGGACGTCACCGACGAGCGCAATCCCTTGCGCGTCAACTTCAGCCTCAACAACAACCGCGCCCAGTGGACCGCCGTCAGCGGCGGCGAGCGCCGCTACGTGGCCTTCGGCAACGGCGCCAGCCTTCCCGAGCCCACCCTGGTAGGGCAGGTGGCCAACCAGAACCTGCACGGCCACGCCGGCGTCAACATGGTCATCATCACCCCCTCGGCATGGAAACAGCAGGCCGAGCGCATCGCCGCCATACGCCGCGCCGAGGGACTGACCGTGCGCGTGCTCACCCCCGAGGAAATCTACAACGAGTTCTCGAGCGGCTCGGCCGACATCGGCGGTCTGCGCCGCTACCTCAAAATGCTCTACGACCGCGGCGGCGACGACAGCGCCACCCGTCTGCGCTACTGCCTGCTGATGGCCCGCGGCACCTACGACAACCGCCACAACACCCGCGAGATGGCCAAGGCCGCCCCCACCCTGCCCGCCTGGTACGGCTCGTCGATGCGCGAGGCCCTCAGCGACACCGACGGCTTCGGCACCGATGACTTCCTTGCCATGCTCGAGGACGGCAGCGGCCTCAACAAGGGCATGGACCACCTCAGCATCGCCGTCGGACGTATCCCCACCACCTCCGAGGCCTCGGCACGCAACTACGTCGACAAACTCGTCGAGTACGACCGCCAGCGCCCCATGACAGGCTGGGAGAACCAGGTGCTGATGCTCGTCGACGACCAGGACAACGGCGAGCACATGACACAGGCCGACCACATGGAGCGCTACATGATGCAGGTGGACGGCCAGCCCATGATGGTGAACAAGGTCTACCTCGACACCTACGACATGCAGAACGGCGTCTACCCCCGCGCACGCGACGACATGTTCCGCTACCTCAACTCGGGCTCGGCCTGGTGGACCTACATCGGCCACGCCAACAACCACTCGCTCTCGCACGAGGGCCAGCTCACCTACAACGACATCAACAACAACATGCTCTTCAAGCATGTACCCATATTCTACGCCGCCACCTGCAACTTCCTGCGCTGGGACAGCAACACCGAGTCGGGCGGCGAAATCCTCTTTAACGAGCGCTACGGCGGCACCATCGCCACCATCAGCGCCACCCGTCCCGTATGGATATACGAGAACGGCCTGCTCAGCCGCGCCATGGGCCGCTGGCTCGGCAGCCGCGACGTCAACGGCGAGGTCAACACCCTGGGCGAGATTTACCGTCTGGCCAAGAACGACATCCGCGACGCCAAGGAGAAGCCCATCAGCAGCTCCAACCGTCTGCGCTACGTGCTCATGGGCGACCCGTCGATGAAACTGCCCACGCCGTCGCTGCAGATGCGCCTCGACTCGATAAACGGCGTCTGGGTAGACCCCGACGGCATCAGCGAGCCCGCCACCGTGATGGCCCTCCGTCCCTCCATCTTCGCCGGCTCGGTAATCGACAATGCCGGCAACGTGCTCACCGACTTCAACGGCACCGTCACCGCCACCCTCTACGACGCCGACAAGACCGTCCTGTCCAAGGGCAACGGCGAGGAGGGCGTGCAGCTGCCCATCGACATGCACGGCAGCAAGCTCTTTGCCGGCTCGGCAAAGGTAGAGAAGGGCCGGTTCAACATGCGCGTCGTCGTCCCCGCCGAAATCGAGAACAACTACCGCACGGCCACCTTTAATATGTACGCCACCGCCGACGTCACCGTCAGCGGCCCCGACAGCATCGCCGGCCGCCGCGCCGTGGGCGTGAACCGCATGCTGTATGTATACGGCGTGGACGAGACATCGCTGCCCGACACCCTGCCCCCCGTCATCGAGACGATGTACCTCAACACCTCCGACTTCACCGACGGCGCCATGGTCAACACCAGCCCCATGCTCATCTCGCGTATCAGCGACGACAACGGCATCAACCTCAACGAGGACGGTCTGAGCGGACGCATGGTGGCAATTCTTGACGGCAACCACCGCTACACCAATCTGTCGCAGTACTTCACCCCGTCCACCGACGGCAGCCCCTCGGGCATCGTCAACTACCCCCTGAGCGACCTGCAGCCCGGCCCGCACGAGCTGACGCTGCGCGTGTCCGACTCGCACAACAACATGAGCGAGCGCACCATCAGCTTCAACGTCGGCCAAAACGTCCAGGTGCAGACCTTCCGTCTATACTGCGACGCCAACCCGGCCAGTGTCAGCGCCAACTTCTACATCGAGCACGACCGCCCCGACCAGCGCCTCAACGTCACCGTCACCGTCTACGACCTGATGGGACGCGAGCAGTGGAGCGGCTCGGTGACCGGCGTGAGCGACATGCAGCGTAGCACCCCCGTCACCTGGAACCTCACCGACAAGAGCGGCCGACGTGTCCCCCGCGGTATCTACCTCTACCGCGCCACCGTCTCGGAGCCCGGCGGCGAGCCCTGCGATAGCGGCACAAAGCGCATCGCCGTCACCGACTGACACAACTTTTAAACGAAAAAATAACCCGTCCCAACGGGCCATTATAACCGAAACTTGAAAATGAGCGACACAAGTCTTACACAGCTGCCCGAGCCGACGCTGAGGCGTCTGCCCTGGTACCTGGCTTTTCTGACGACACTGCGCCACAGCGACGTCGAGTACGTATCGTCGACCCGCATCGCCGCCGAGGTGGGCGTCGACTCGTCGCAGATAGCCAAAGACTTATCCTTCCTCAACATACGCGGCAAAACCCGCATCGGCTACGAGGTGGCAGCCCTCGAGCAGACCCTGCGCGCCTTCCTGGGCTTTGACGCACGCCACAACGCCGTTGTCGTCGGCGCGGGCAGCCTGGGCACGGCCCTGATGGCCGACCGCGGCCTGCACCCCTACGGCCTCAACATCGTGGCCGGCTTCGACACCGACCCCGCCGTCATCGGCACTGACAAGGCCGGCGTACGCGTCTACAGCATGGACCGCCTGCGCGAGATAGCGCGCCGCCGCGACGTCACCATCGGCATCGTCACCGTGCCCTTCGAGTTCGCACAGGAGGTGGCCGACCAGATTATGGACGCCGGCATCAACGCCATCTGGAACTTTACCCCGCGCCGCATCAGCGTGCGCAAGGGCGTGGTGGCGCAGAACACCTCGCTGTACTCGCACCTTGCCGTAATGTACAACCGCCTGCGCAACGTCGAAGGCAAAAACGGGGAGGACGGCCGATGAAGGTTATTGTCGTCGACCCTGCCGACGGCGCCATGCTCTGCGCGCCCGACTCGGCCGTCATCGCCTCGGGCACGCCCTTCTTCTGTCCCGACGACCCGGATGCCGTCCTGCACTGCCGCCTCCTGGCCGGTGCGGTGATAGAGCGTCTGGGCAAAAACATACAGCCGCGCTTTGCCGGCCGCTACTACAGCCGCATGGTGCTGCTGGTGCAGACCCGCGCCGCCTGCGACGACCCCTTCGCCGCCATCCTGCGCGACGGCAGCATCACCGCCGGCCGCGAGCCCGTCGGCACGGACTGCGAAATCGCCCTCGGGCTGACCATCGGCACCGCGCCCGCCGTGTCGCCGGGCACTGTGACGGGCCTGCCCGACCCCGCCGAGGCCATTGCCCGCGCCTCGCACTACGCCACCCTGCGCACCGGCGACATCATCGCCGTGCCTCTGCCGGTGACCTTCGACATCAAAGCCGCCACCCGCGCCGACCTCACGGCAACGGGCCCGGCGGGACAGCTTCTGCACTACAAAGTGCGTTAAACTTCACCACGGACAAAATAAAAGAGTATATAAATACGTTTTATACATTAGGCCAATTTTAAAACGTTCGCTTCCCCGCACGGGTAGACGACCAACAATAATCCAGTCAACAACGATGTTAAAGCACTCTAAGGAACTAATTGCCAGGTTAGTAATCTCAGCCGCCGCAATATGTGCCGCCGTCATGCTCCCGCAGGACGCCGCGGCCCAGACTCATCTTCCCCTGAGCTACTACACCACGCAGTCGGCCCTGAGCAGCGGCCACTGGGCCCGCATCAAGGTCAGCAAGGAAGGCATGCACCAAATTACCTACGACCAGCTGCGCCAGCTCGGCTTCAGCGACCCGTCCAAGGTCAAGGTCTGCGGCTTCGGCGGCGCCTCGCTCTACCACGACAGATTTCTGACCTCGGACCCAGACGACGTCGTGGCCACGAAGTTCCTGCATACCGATGACGGCCGCATAATCTTCTATGCCCAGCCCGACGTCATTAACGCCATCAACAGCTACTACTCGCACAAGGTCAGCAGCAGCTCGACGCTGAGCAGCCGGCAGTACAACATCGAGACACACCGCAACTACTACGCGGCCTACGGATGCTACCTGCTCACCGACGCCGACGTCGCCTCGACGGCAGTCGACGAGCCCTATACGCCCGCCAGCGACCTGGTGCAGGACAGCCACCTCAGCCTCAGCTACGTCGAGAACGAGGTCAACCAGCCCAAATGCGAGCTCACCGGAGGAACTGTCAGCATAATGAACTCGTCAGTGCTCCATGGCGGCGACATCACCGGCCAGTCATCGGCAGAAGTATCGTTCGGCGTCACCGATTACGACGAGACATCGACCTTACCCGCCCAGATGGCCGTAAGCGTTGCCATAGGATGGCCCGGCTACGTCAACTACCAGGACTATGCCGTTGACGGCATGACCGGCTTCGACATCGAAAAGGCCACCGCCGGCGACGGCACATCCCTCGGCCTGAGCATCGGCCTCTCGCAAAGCCCCAGCGCCACGGCATACACCACTTACAACGGCTATTACAACCTCCGTCCCACCGACGCCGCCGGCGTCCCCGACGGCACCTTCACCGCCAACATCGCCCTGCCCGGCACCTCGTCGCCCACGCCCTACTACCAGGCTTTTGACAAAGGCTGGCTGATTTACCCGCGCAAAAACAACTTCCGGAGCGAGCCCGGCGGCATGCTGATGTTTGTCAACGATGTAGAATACAACACCGGCGTGCTCCTGAGCGGCGCCAGCGCCACCACCCAGGTGTGGGACGTCACCAACAACTACCGCGTGCGCACCCTCGGCGGCAGCTACGACGCCGCAACCCAACAGCTCAGCGTCACCCCCGGCGCGACCTACTGCCTCGACTACGGCACCGGCTGCGGACGCCTCATCGTCTTCGACCCCGCCGACCAACAGCTGCCCGTCGAGCTCATGGGCGTCGTCCCCAACCAGAACCTCCACGGCTGCGACGACGCCGCCATGCTGATTATCACCACCGAGGACCTGTACGACAAGGCCGTCGAGCTGGCAAAAATCCACGAGGCCTACGACGGCAGCCACGTAGTGGTGGCCACACAGCAGCAGATTTTCAACGAGTTCTCGTCGGGCACACCCGACGCAATAGCCTACCGCCGCATGGCCAAGATGCTGTACGACCGCAACACGTCCATGTTCAAGGGCATTCTGCTCTACGGCACCTCGGTGAGCGACAACCGACAGATTACCCGCCAGTTCTCCGCCGAGAAGCTGCTTGTCTACGAGGCCCTGCCCACGGGCACCGTGATGACCAATGCCAGCATCTACCCCGAGCTCCACATCGGCTCGGACCACTACTTCGGCATGCTTGACGGCGCATATTACCCCTCGCTCATGTACAGCAGCCTCCTCTCTGTCCCCGTAGGTCGTCTGCCCATCGCCGATGCCGCAACAGCCGACGGCGTAAACAAGAAAATCGAGCGTTACCTCAACAACGCCTCGACCAACTTCAAGAACTACCCCCGCGTGCTGCTCTCGGCCGATGACGGCGACTACAACGGCCACTTCAGAGATAGCAAAAACATGATGAATGCGATGACCGAATGTAACGACGCGCTGACATTCATCAGCTCGCAAATCAGCCTCTTCGACCGTCCCAACGGCCTGGCCCCCAACGCGGCCAAGCTACTCAACGACGCCCTCAAGTCGGGCATCGGCTTCTTCGACTACTGCGGCCACGGCCGTCCCGACTCGTTCACCGACAACGGTCTGCTCGACGTCTCTACGGTAAACACGTTCGACAACAACGTCTATCCCTTTGCCATGATTTCGTCGTGCAACACCAATATGTATGACCAGGACGGCAGCCCCTCCATCACCCAGGCCATGGTGCTCAACCCCAACGGAGGCATGATTGCCGCCGTGGGCGCCACACGCTCGGTTTACCAGTCGTCCAACCAGATCCTCAACGAGGCCATGGGCCGAGCCTACGCCACCCCCGGCAGCAACTCCACTGTCGGCAACGTTTACCAGACCGCCATCAACGCCGTAATCGGCAAGACAGTCAACGCCACCATCTACGACCGCGACCGCTTCAACACCCACTGCTACGGCCTGGTCGGCGACCCCCTGGTTCCCCTGTCCAAGCACCAGTATACGGCACGCGTGGTCAGCGTCAACGGCACTGACATCGTCAACGCAACCGACCCCGTCGAGGTCGAGCCCCTTACCAAGGTAACCCTCAGCGGCGACATCGTTCTCCCCGGCAACTACGTGTACACATCGTTCAACGGCTCGGTCGACCTTCGCATCTACGACGGCAACGAGGTTATCGAGACCAAGCGCAACGGCTCTTACAGCGAGAGCGTTGAATACATCGAAAAATTCGAGCAGCAGTACCGCATGCTCACCTCCACCGTCGCCAAAGTCACCAACGGCAAATGGACGGCCGAAGTGGTGATGCCCTACTCGACCTACCTCAGCTACATGGGCAAGGACGATGCCGGCAACGACGTTGAAAAGAGCTCGGTCAACCGCATCGTAGCCACTGCCGAAGGTGTCGCCGACAACGGCAGCAAGGTATATGCCCTTGGCAGCACCGACCGCCTGCGCATCCTGCCCGGCTCGGGCGAGGCCATCACCGCCGCCGCCCCCGTCATCGAGGAATTCTACCTCGACACCCCCGACTTCAGGGACGGCGCCCTCGTCGGCAGCAGCGCCACCGTCCACGCCAAGGTACGCCTCAGCGAAAGCGGCCTCAGCACCTCGGAGAACACCGGTGAGTCGGGCCGTCTCGTCCTCGACGGCGGCGCCCGCAACTTTGCCGGCGCAATGGCCGGAATGATCCTCGACGGCTCAGACTACGCCACCCTGTCCTACCCCATTACCGACCTGTCGGCCGGACGTCACACCCTCACCCTGTCCGTCCGCGACAACCTGGGCCAGCTTGCCACGGCAAACCTGTCGTTTATCTCGGGCAAGTTTGACCAGCGTCCCCGCCTCGTGACCGAGGAGGAGGTGGCACGCACCGAGGCCGTCATCAACTTCTACGGCGACCTGGTAGAGGCCTCGGCCGACGACAGCGAAGTCTCGCTCTACATCACCGACCGCAAGGGCGACACCGTCCTTAAAGTCGACAACCCGTTGTTCCCCTACACCTGGGACCTCAATAACGGCAAGGGCGACAAGGTCGCCGACGGCAACTACAAAGCCGTTGTCCGCGGCCGCCTGGGCACACAATACACCTACACCGACCCCCTCGACATCGTCGTCATCCGCTGACCGGCCAATTGGTTAGCTAACCGCCAAAGGCCACCCGGCGGCACCCCATACCCGGGGCCACAGAGGCGCAATCCTCCGTGGCCCCGGCTTTTTAACGGCCGGTGGTTTAGGTTGTTTGCAAAATTATTGCGAAATTTGGCAACATGGAACTTGTGGCGATACAGTGCGCACGGTATTTCCCGTTTCTGCATAGCGTGGAATTCTACGTTATAATGACGGTTGTAGCGGCCGGGTTGCTGGCGATATGCCTGCGTCCGGCCGAGAGGGGCGCCGTCATCACCCGCACGGTGACGGGCTGGATTTGCGAGGGCGACCCCGAGGCCCGGCGCGACAACCCGCGCCTCGAGATAGAGTGCCTGCCCAACGGCAACGTCATCGTCCGCCGCACCGACGTCAAGGGCGTGGGCGACACGGGCGAGATAACACTGCAGGTGACGCAGAAAGGCTTCGACCTGGAGATTTCGGAGCATCTTGTGGCCGGACGCCGCTCGCCGTCGACGCCGCCGGTGCAGGACGCCGTCTTCATCTTCAACTTCATGGGGCCCGAATACTACCATCTGCGCTGGAACAACCATATCGGCGACCGTTTCGCCGCCTTCACCCTCCACGTCCGACCCGGCATAAAGACCTCCGTCGACCTGCGCCAGTGACCCGACGGATATTTTGACCGCGGAATGGCGCCAAGTTGGAATTTTTTGCTTATTTTTGCGAGTCATAACGCAGCGCCCCCGCCAACCCGCGCTGCCGCCAGAGCAAATCCCGGGGTATGGTTACCGCCCGTGCTCTTCTCAGATTTTGTCAATCCGGTTTAAAAGTATAACTACCATGGCACAGGTAAAGCCCAAGAAGGCATTAGGACAGCATTTTTTGACCGATATGTCGGTGGCGCGTCGCATCGCGTCCACCCTTGACGCATACAAGGGCCTGCCGGTGCTCGAGATAGGCCCCGGCACGGGCGTGCTCACCCAGTTCCTGCTGCAGGAGGGCCACGACGTCACGGTGGTGGAGATTGACAGCGAGTCGGTAGCCTACCTGCGTGACAACATGCCCGCCCTGGCCCGAGAGCGCATCGTCGAGGGCGACTTTCTGCGCATGGACATCGACACGCTCTACCCGCCGTCCACGATGCCGCAGTTCTGTGTCATCGGCAACTACCCGTACAACATCTCGTCGCAGATTTTCTTTCGCGTGCTCGACTACAAGGACCGCGTGGTGTGCTGCTCGGGCATGCTGCAGCGCGAGGTGGCCGAACGCCTGGCGGCGGCTCCCGGCACAAAGGCCCGCGGCATACTGAGCGTGCTGCTGCAGGCGTGGTACGACGTCGAATACCTCTTCACCGTCAGCGAGAAGGTCTTCAACCCGCCGCCAAAGGTGAAGTCGGGAGTGGTGCGCCTGACACGCAACGGCGTCACCGACCTGGGCTGCGACCCGGTGCTGTTCCGCACGGTGGTGAAGACCACCTTCGGCATGCGCCGCAAAACCCTGCGCAACTCGCTGCGCGGCCTGTTGCCGCCGGGGAAGGCCCTCACCGGAGCAGAAGCCGAGGCACTGACGGCTCTGCGTCCCGAGCAGCTTTCGGTGCAGCAGTTCGTTCAACTCACCAACATGGTGGCCGAATTACGCCAATAAGAGCACGTTATCATGAAAGAATATACCGAGGAATACCTGGAGCACATCCGCCGCATTATCAGCGAAGACCGCACTGACGACGCACGCGCCGAGCTGGAGTCGCTGCACCCCGCCGACATCGCCGAGCTGTATCAGAACCTCGACATCGACGAGGCCGAATACCTCTACCGCCTGCTCGACCCCGAGACAGCCGCCGACGTGCTGATGGAGCTGGACGAGGATGAGCGCCTGAAGCTGCTCGAGGCGATGACACCCGAGAAAATCGCCCAGCAAATCGACCACCTCGACACCGACGACGCCGTCGACCTTATCCAGCAGCTCGACGAGGACGACCGTGACGAAATCCTCAGCCACATCGACGACGTCGAACAGGCCGGCGACATCATCGACCTGCTCAAATACGACGAGGACACCGCCGGCGGCCTGATGGGCACCGAGATGCTGGTGGCAAACGAAAACTGGTCGATGCCCGAGACCATCAAGCAGCTGCGTCTGCAGGCCGAGGACATGGACGAGATATACTATGTCTACGTTGTCGACGACGACAACAAGCTAAAGGGCATACTGCCGCTGAAGGAGCTGATTACCCACCCGTCGGTGTCGAAAATCAAGCACGTCATGGAAAACGAGCCCGTGGCGGTGAAGGTTGACACGCCCATCGACGAGGTGGCCCTCGAGATTGAGAAGTACGACCTGGTGGCAATTCCGGTAGTCGACTCGATAGGCCGCCTGCTGGGCCGAATTACCGTCGACGACGTCATGGACGAGGTGCGCGAGAGCAGCGAACGCGACTACCAGCTGGCTTCGGGTCTGTCGAGCGACGTCGACGCCGAGGACACCATCTTCAAACAGGTAAAGGCGCGCATACCGTGGCTGATGATCGGCATCTGCTCGGGCATCATGGCCTCGCTAATCCTGGGCACCTTCGAGAGCAAGCTGCAGGCCGTGGCAGCCCTGGCGCTGTTCATCCCCATCATCGGCGGCACAGGCGGCAACGTGGGCGTGCAGTCGTCGGCTATCGTCGTACAGTCGCTCGCCAACGGCACACTCGAGCTCAAGCAGTTCTCGCGCCAGCTCGGCAAGGAGGTGCTGGTGGGACTGCTCAACGGCACCATCATCGCCGCCGTGGTCTTTCTCTACAACCTGATAATGCTGCCCGGCGACTTTGCCGTCACCATATCGGTGGCCGTGTCGCTGTTCATCGTGACGATGTTCGCCACCATCCTGGGCACCGTCGTGCCCCTGACCCTCGAACGCCTGCACATCAACCCGGCCCTGGCCACCGGCCCCTTCATCCAGATTTCGAACGACCTGGTGGGCCTGATGATCTACGTCTGGGTCTCAACCTACTTCCTCTCCATCTTCAGCTGACGTCCCCCGTCTTCAACTGACGGCGTACCGCGGCGCGGCAGTCCGGGCGACAAACGGCATCAAACGGCGCTGATGCGGCAAAATTGGACCGGGAATTAGCGGTAGGGCTGAAAAAATTTTTGTAACTTTGCGACAGTGTTGTGCGCCCGGGTGTCAACGGGCTCACTCATTGCAAATTAATACGTTATTCTAACCGTGAATACAAAGTATATTTTCGTCACCGGCGGCGTAGTGTCGTCGTTGGGCAAGGGCATCATAGCGTCGTCGCTGGCCAATCTGCTCAAGGCGCGCGGATACCGCGTGTCAATCCAGAAGTTCGACCCGTACCTTAATATCGACCCGGGCACCCTCAACCCGTACGAGCACGGCGAGTGCTATGTGACGGTGGACGGCTATGAGTCGGACCTCGACCTGGGACACTACGAGCGCTTTACCGACATACAGACCACCCGCGCCAGCAACGTCACCACCGGCCGCGTGTACAAGGCTGTGATAAAGAAGGAGCGCGAGGGCGTGTACCTGGGCAAGACAGTGCAGATTATCCCCCACGTCACCGACGAAATCAAAAACCGCGTGAAAAAGCTGGGCATCACGGGCAATTTCGACTTCGTCATCACCGAAATCGGCGGTGTTGTCGGCGACATCGAGAGCCTGCCCTTCCTTGAGGCCGTGCGCCAGATGCGCTGGGAGCTGCCCGACGACTCGGTGTGCGTGCACCTCACCTACGTGCCCTACATCGCCGCCGCCAAGGAGATAAAGACCAAGCCCACGCAGCACAGCGTAAAAAAGCTGCAGGAGCTTGGCATCCAGCCCGATATCCTCGTCCTGCGCACCGAGAAGGACGTCAGCCTGGACGTGCGCCGCAAAATCGCGCAGTTCTGCAACGTCGCCCCCGACGCCGTTATACAGAGCATCGACATGCCGTCGATTTACGAGGTACCCGTGGGCATGCACGGCCAGCACCTTGACGAGCTGGTGCTGAGGCGCACCCACACCCCCGAGCCCTGGGGTCCGATACACATGGAGCCGTGGCTCAACTTCCTCCACCGCATGGAGTGCGCCTCCAAGACGCTGACAATCGGTCTGGTAGGCAAGTACGTCGAGCTGCAGGACGCCTACAAGTCAATCAACGAGTCGCTCTTCCAGGCCGCCACCTACAACGACCACAAGCTGAAGATGGTATACATCCACAGCGAGAAGCTCGACGCCGGCAACGTCGCCGAGAAGCTCAGCGGTCTCGACGGCGTCATCGTGGCTCCCGGCTTCGGCCAGCGCGGCGTGGAGGGCAAGTTCGTCGCCCTCGAGTACTGCCGCACCCACGACATCCCCACCTTCGGCATCTGCCTGGGCATGCAGTGCATGGTCATCGAGTACGCCCGCAACGTGCTGGGTATGCCCCACGCCAACTCCACCGAGATGGAGCCCGAGTGCGCCGACAATGTCATCGACCTAATGGAGACGCAGAAGAGCGTCACCGAAAAGGGCGGCACAATGCGTCTCGGCGCCTACCGCTGCCGCCTCACCCCCGGCTCGCGCGTGGCCGAGGCCTACGGCCAGGACGAGGTGCGCGAGCGTCACCGCCACCGCTTCGAGTTCAACAGCGACTTCCGTGACCGCTTCGAGTCCGCTGGCATGAAGTGCACCGGCACCAACCCCGAGACCGGCCTGGTAGAGGTGGTGGAGCTGCCCGAAAAGCGCTGGTACATAGGCACTCAGTACCACCCCGAGTACTCGTCGACGGTACTGCACCCCAATCCCATCTTCCTCTCGTTTGTCAAGGCCGCCATCAAGTACCAGGCCGAGCGCAAACTGGCCGAGGGTGAGGAGAAGAAAAACTGAAAAGCGAATAAAAACCTACAAACCAAGAAAATAAGTGGACAAGAATACTCTTACCGGCCTCTTGCTGATTGGCCTGGTGCTCGTGGCCTTCACCTGGTGCCAGCCCCGTCCGGAGACCGCGCAAAACGACATGGACAAGGTTACGCAGGTAACCGATAAAAAGAAAGCCGACGCCCCCGAGGCCATCCCCGCCGGCACCGACTCGGCCTCCATCGCCGCCGCCGAGCAGCAGCGCATAGCCAAGCACGGCGCCCTGGCCCCCTTCGTCGAGGGCGAGGGCAAACAGCTCACCGTCAAGGGCAAAAACCTGCAGGTGACCTTCGACAGCAAGGGCGGACGCATTTCAAAGGTTGTCCTCCCCGGCTACAAGACCGACACCACCACCCCGGCCACCGACGTCACTATCTTCGGCGGCAACCACGGCGGCGCCTACGGCTTCACCTTCGAGACGGCCACTCAGCGCTACAACACCGCCGACCTCACCTTTGAGATGAGCCAGCCCGACGCCAAGACGGTGGTGATGGCCCTGCCCATGGGCGAGTCGTCGTTTGAAATCGTATACACCATCAACGACGCCGAGTACCTGGTGACGATGGACATGCGCCAGAAAAACATGGAGCGCATCATCCCCGGCAACCGCACCACCATGCACCTCAACTGGTGGCAGAACCTCGGCCGCAACGAGACGGGCCGCACCTTCGAGGAGCGCAACTCGGCCCTCTACTACAAGTTTGACGGCGAGGACGCTGAGGACATGTCGGCCAACGACAGCAAGTCCGAGGACGTCACCGGCTCGCTGAGGTGGGTGGCCTTCAAGAACCAGTTCTTCTCGTCGGTAGTCATTGCCCGCGACCGCTTCACCAGCGCCAAGCTCGACAGCAAGGTGCTCAAGAGCCCGACAGAGCTCAAGAAGTTCGATATGGACGCCGTCTTCAACTACTCGTCGGCAAAAGCCAATCCCGCACAGTTCACCTTCTTCTTCGGCCCCAACAGCTACCCGCTGCTGTCTGACCTCGACGACAAGATGGACAAGAGCTATGCCTCTGAGGGCGAGGAGAATGTCGACCTCGATCTCAACAGCCTCGTCAACGTGGGCTGGGGCATCTTCGGATGGATCAACCGCTGGTGCGTGATTCCGCTGTTCCAGTTCCTGGGCGGATTCCTCAGCAACTACGGTCTTATCATCATTCTCATCACGCTGATTGTCAAGCTGGTGCTCTTCCCCTTCACCTACAAGAGCTACAAGAGCCAGGCCAAGATGCGCGTGCTCGCCCCCGAAATCAAGGAAATCAACGACAAATATCCCGGCCAGGAGAACGCCGCCAAGCGCAGCCAGGAGACGATGGCGCTGTACTCGCGCACCGGCGCAAGCCCCGTCTCGGGCTGCCTGCCCATGCTGCTGCAGATGCCCGTGCTCATCGCAATGTTCTCGTTCTTCCCCACCGCCATCGAGCTGCGCGGCCAGTCGTTCCTGTGGGCCCACGACCTCTCGGCCCCCGACTACATCTTCACCCTGCCGTTCTCAATTCCCATCCTCGGCAACCAGCTCAGCCTCTTCTGTCTGCTTATGACGGTGGTGAACATCATCTACACATATATTAATATGCAGAACCAGCCCTCGACCGGCCAGATGCCCGGTATGAAGTGGATGATGTACCTGATGCCGCTGATGTTCCTGTTCTTCTTCAACGACTACGCCGCCGGCCTGTCGCTGTACTACTTCGTCTTCCTCCTTGTGACAATTCTGCAGACCGTCATCTTCCGCATGTGCACCAACGAGGAGAAAGTGCGTGCCCAGCTGCTTGAGAATGCCAAGAAGCCGCGCAAAAAGTCCGGCTTTATGGCCCGCCTTGAGGAGGCCCAGAAAAAGCAGGAAGCCTACCTCCGCGCCCAGCAGAAACAGCAAGCCAAACGCCGCCGCTAACCACTAACCACGGCCCTAACGGCCCGGCCCCCGCGCCCCGGCTTCTACCCCTACCCGCCCCCCGCTGCCCCGCAGCGAGGGGCGGCGCCGTTCAGCCCCCCTCCGGCACGGGCACGGGTGGTTGGCACGGCATGGGCGGTTTTCGTGGCGGGCGGGAGTTGCGAAATGGGTGCAGAATTTGTGCAAGTCCCTAAAAATTCATATCTTTGTGCGATTATTGCCCGCCCCGCTTTGGAGCGGGTGCGGTTGAGTGACGCCAATACGCTGTCTGTCAGCCGCTAATCACCAGTTTATTTTCTTTCGATAAAAATATAAACCAACTCATACTTAATTTTTAAATGGCAACCTTAGAGAAAATCCGCAGCAAATCGGTGATACTTTTCACAGTTATCATTGTTGCGCTGCTCGCTTTCATTCTCGGTGACTTCCTCACCTCGGGCCGCAGCTTCTTCGGCCCCGGCGACACTGTGGCTTCGGCCGACGGCGTCGATGTGAAATTTGACGAATACCAGAAAAAGACGCAGGAGCTCTCGGCTCAGTTCCAGGGCCAGAACGTCGATCCCGATGTCATCAGCCAGATGGCCATCGAGCAGCTTCTCAACGAGAAGCTCATGAAGAAGGAATACGACCGCCTCGGCATCACCGTTACCGACCAGCAGCTGCACGACCTGTTCTACGGTCAGGACAACGGCATGGGTGTTCTCGGCGCTCTTGCACAGCGCATGGGCACAAACGCCCAGGCTCTGCAGGGCCTTGGCATCACCACCCTCGCCCAATACGCCGAGGCTATGGAGAACCCCGCCAAGTACAAGCTCAATGCCGAAATCGCCCAGGCCATGAAGGACGCCTGGTTCGGCCTTGAGGACGCCGCCGAGGACAACCTCCGCGCCCAGGCCTACGGCAACCTCATCACCACCCTATACACCTCGAGTAAGATCGACCGCCAGGCCATCTACAATGACAACAACGAGCGTCGCGGTTTCAGCTACGCCGGCAAGTCGCTGGCTTCGATTGCCGACGGCGACGTCAAAATCCAGGACGCCGACTACCAGAAGGTATACGACAAGCGCAAGGGCCAGTTCAAGCTCAACGAGGAAAAACGCTACATCTCGTACATCGAGGTGCCCGTCACCCCCAGCGAGAAGGACTTTGCCGAAGCACAGCAGAAATATGAGAAAGTTGTGGCCGACCTGCGTGAGTCCGAAGGCGTGAAAGCCCTCACCAAGAATACCGACTTCCACGCCGGCAAGGCTGTCAAGCACAGCCGCGGCACCATCGCCAAGGACGAAGTCCTGCGCGGCATGCTCGCCGACAGCTCAGCCCTCGCCGCCGGCAGCGTAGTGGCCCTCCCCCTCGGCCCCAACAACACCTACCGCATTGCAAAGGTGCTTGACGTCACCACCGGCATCGACAAAGTCAAATACGCAATGATCATGGGCAAGTCGGCCGACATCGACAGCATCAAGCAGTCGCTCAACGCCACCAGCTTCGACTCCATCGCCAACGCCGTCAACGCCGGCGGCAAGCTGAGCGGCATGGCCGCCCGTGAGATGTCGATGCTCAACATGGAGCCCACCGCCGACGACAAAAAGATGTTCGACGCCATCACCGAGAGCCCCGTCGGCCAGGTGACCTTCATCACCGACACCATCGCCGCCGAGAAGTCGGCCGACGGCAAGGCTACCCCCTTCACCTACGCCCTGCTCGTGTCGGAGCGCGACCTCCCCGCCGAGGTCTACAACGTCACCGTTATCGAGCACACCCTCGTGCCCAGCGCCCAGACCATCAAGGAGGTCAACGACAAGTTCCACAGCTACGTTGCCAAGAACAACAGCGCCAAGGCCTTCACCGACAACGCCGCCAAGAGCGACTACACCGTCCGCAAGGCCCTCGTCTCCAACTCCACTCCCAACGTCGGCTACATCGGCTACGCCAACCCCGGCCTGCCCAACAGCCGCAGCGCCATCAAGTGGGCCATGGACAACAAGGCCGGCAAGGTCAGCCCCATCTACAGCAAAAACGACGGCACCAACGACTACCTGCTGGCAGTCGCTGTCGACGAAATCTACGACGGCAAGTACATGCCCGTCACCTCGGAGTATGTTCGTGAGCAGCTCCGTCCCGAGGTTCTCCTCGACAAGAAGGCCGAAAAGGTCATCTCCGGCCTCAAGGGCAAAAAGACCATCGAAGAGTATGCCGCCGCCATGGAGTCGCCCGTGCAGGGTGCCACCTCGGTCTTCGGCGACATGCAGGTTGAAAACCTCGGCTTCGGCCTGGGTGTCCTCCAGGGTGCCGTAGCAGGCGCTCCCGACGGTAAGGTTGTCGGTCCCTTCCGTGCCGGCGACACCGTCTACGTCATCGTAGCCGGTAAGGCAACCCCCATCAAGGACAAGGCTCCCGAGAACCAGGACCAGCAGGACAAGATGGCCTTCCAGAACCGCTACGTGCAGACCGTCCTCGGCAACCCCGCCTTCATCCTCGGCGACAACGAGATCGAGAACAACCTTCTCAAACTCACCCAGGACGACAAGTAACCCCCTCCTGCCCCCGCCGTAGCGGCCTCACCGCCGCCCCGCACCAAGAGTGCCGCCCCTCCGGGCGGCACTCTTGGTGTATACA
>SFLG01000097.1 GCA_004553485.1 Bacteroidales bacterium
CATCCTCAGCATAGAACACGGGTAGGTCGGTGACTGATTGCACCACCTCTAATATATCACTCGGTTTCATCGTCTTCGTTGTTTTTCTTGTTTGCGTCTCATTATCTCTCGCCACTTTTTGGTGCACACGCTTTCGTCCGCGTCTATGGTTAGTTTACCGATAGCATCACCTACCGTCATCGCTCGCGCGTCCGCGTCCGTGATTGATTGGCGGCGGGCGAGTCTGTCAACCAACCCGAATAGCCCGAAGTTGCGTTTACCAAACCCCGCCGCCCGTTCCTCAGCCGTCAACCCGACCCGCGGGATGGCATCGAAAGCGGCGTTTATTCGTTTCATTCCCGCCCTCAATGCGGCGAGTTCTCGACAAACCGCCGCCGCCCGTTCCTCAGCCGAAAGCGGTTTTGCGCCCTTGATGGATCGGAAGCGCGATAACTGATCTATGTCATCAGAAGTCTCGCACAGATCGCCATATTGTTCTATCGTCAGCCGTTCTAACTCCACAGCCGCAACATTATAGCCGTCCAAATGGCTGAGCCACTCGTCACGGGTGACGAGACCCGAGACAAGGAACGCGGCGAGGTCACCGAAAGTCTTAGCCTTGAGTTCCATTGCTTCGTTCGTTTTTCCGCCACAGCGTGGCGAGTTCCACAGCCGCATCACGCAAGGCGTTTGTGCATCGGCACTGACGAGGTAGTTTACCGAAAGCGTCACGATATTGCGAGGTGAGGAAGATTTGGACGGCAGTAGGCAAAACCCGTAATCGTCCCTCGGCATAGCTGACAACCATCTCTCGCCACTTTGTGAGTATCTCTGCGTTCATAGTCACGACCTGTCTATTATCTGAAATCGGTTGCCACCCTCGACATACGAGACGTGTATCCACCCCGCCTTGGGTTCTAATATGAGTTGGTCGAATGGCACGCTGCCCGAGGATTTTATTTTTTCAAACAGTCTACGGTTATCCTCAGCCGAACCGACAACGAGGTCTGCGGCGCATCCGCACTGATGCTGAGAAGTCGCCACACCCCCGACCGCTCTGTTAAGTTCTTTGCATCGGTAACCCGAGGTGATGGTTATCGGCTTGTTGCCATTAAGAATCCGCACGGCTTCCAGGGTATGGAACGCCAATCGCTTGAGATTTGCGATTATGTCCTCTCGCTTCGGCTCGTTGTCTATGCCAAGGCACACCGCAACTTGGCTGCGGCACAACTCCTCGATTGTGAAGTGTTCAGAGGTTGGAACGTTGTTCATATTAGTTTGTGTTATATTCGATTAGTTAGAATGAGGTTCGCGGCATACCGCACTGCGTCAATGATATGGTCTGCACCTTTAAATTTCCCACCGTCAAGGCGGTAGCCGTGGAACTCAGCCGCGGAGTCGTCATCGTAGCAAACAATTTCATAATTAGCAAGATTGAAGACGGATTGTGAAATCCGTTCTTTAATGCAAGGCAGTAGCCGACCTTTAAATCCAAAGATACGGAAATTTTTCGCCCGAGTATTGCCGCCAGTTGCCGTTTCAAATACGAGCGTCTGCACATTGTTAGACACTAATATGTCGGTCATCGTCTTGTCATCCGTGCCTGTCTTATACCATTGACAACAGACATGGATAACGCCGCCAGCCTTATCCACCTTGACTGCAGCCAAGGCGTTCGGGTCTGATGTATCGCCGAAGTCTATGCCGTGAAACGTTGGCAAGTCAACGGTATCGAACTGTCCGCGCGGTATCTGCTTAACACGAGTGAAGACACCACCCCCCGCTTCTGCGAACTCACCTAAGTAATACACCCGATAATACCAGTTAGCGTAGCTACCGATTGGTGCGGCTTCTCCTCGTTCTCGGATCAGCTCTATTGCCTGACGTTGACCGTCCCCCAAAAACGGGTTGTCTTTGAATGAACAGAATAGGGAATTGGCGGGGCTCATCAGCTCCTTTCCCCACCAATCATTTGCGGACGGGTTGAAATCAGCCAAGAGGAGGCCCGCGCAACGGATACTAAGACCGTCAATTATTGATTGTGGAATGACGTTACCCTCATTTACGAAGACAAACGACCATTGCGCCGACAACACCCTCTCAGGCTTCTCAAACGACTGGAGCAGTATTACTCCATTATCGCCACTGACTTTCAAGCCGTCATCAAAGACCGTTAGATCGTAGTGCGGTGCTATCTCCTTAAGATACGCCGCGCATCCGTTCCTTAAAAACGGTATCGTCTGGCCGCAGATAAGCACCTGTCCACGCAGTCGCCCGCTCGCGATCTCCTCGCAAAGCCACTGGCATACGGCGTATGTTTTTCCCGAACGGGTCGTGCCATAAAGGAAGGCGTAATTATTACCCGATTGAGACTGCCACGACAGCCAAGAGTGGATTTTGCCAATCTTAGCGGGTGGTGCTATCGTGGCGGCTTCGGATTGTTCAGCATCACCCGTCGCGGCTGAGGTGGTCAGTTCTCCGCATATCTTTGCAATGAGTTCCATCGCCCGAATATCACCCGCCCGACCTTTACGCATCAGGGCCTGTCCGAAGATAAGGTCAACATTAGTCGCTCCTGACTTGTTTCCCGCCGAAAGTAAGAAAGCGTCTACGGTGTCACGGATCGCCCGCCGCTTTTTTGAATTTTCGCCTTTGGCTTTTCCGCCCATGGCCGCAATATCTCGGGCCCGCTCCGTACCCTTTTCGAGCGGGCGCAAATTCTTTTCGTTCGCCATACTTTCAAAAAAAAGCGGGGCGGCATAAAGTCACCCCGCAATACAAAAAAGACGCTGATGCTTACTCGTTACTGGTTCCCCTGTATGTAGGCAGTGAGTTTGTCGGCTGTCTCCTTAACCGCCGTCGCAAAGTCACCCTCAGTACACTCCAATGTGAGTGTTACCATACCGCTGTTCGCGTCATCACTCGCAAGTGATTGGTCAGTGGCGGTAGCTTTTAGAGGAGAGAGTGCGCCAAAGGCCTCAACGCCTTTGGCATCGATTCTCGTCGCGAATAGAACGAAACGACCAGCCGCAAGAACATTAATGAGCTTCGAAGACTCAGCAATTGCACCGTCGGTTGTCGAGCCACCAAAGTGTGCATTCTTATCAATTCCGATTTGAATTGACTTCGTGAAATAAGGAATGCTCATCGGGGTTTCCGCCTTAGCCTTGGTTGAGCCGCTGAATACGGCAGTCCTCGGGTCTTCAAAGTGATACAGCGGTTTCAGTGTGGGTGCTTCCGAAACGAAAGAAACGACATGCGCGAGTTTGTCCGTGCTCTCGGTCACGGTAATCTCGCCCGCGAGGACAGACGCTTGGAACGCGTCCCAAGTGCAGAGGTAGAATTTACTATTGTAGCCAGGTGCGGAGGGTACGCAATCCTGTTCCAAGTGTCCGCTAATCGAATAATCACAAGCCATTTTTATCTATTTTTTTGGCGAGGCGGCAGACACGCAGAAGCATTGACACCGCCAAAGCCGTTCTAATTACATTGTGAAAAAACATACGCATTAGAGATAATCACCCAAGAGACGACAGGACCCCGCAACGGACGGCTCTAATTCCAAATGAGCGCACAAGGCGTTTAGCGCCGCAATCCCTTGTGCCCGATACCGCCTCACCTCCCGTGTTATCTCGGCGGGCGTTGCGGGTTGGCTCTCCTCGTGGTTGGCTCGCACAACCGTATAGCGAGTTATCTCGGATGTGGTCGTGAGCATTAGAGCATAGGCGAGATTAGCCGAAGCCGTTGAGAGTAGCTCGCTATCCACCTCGTCAGCCGAAGCCGAAGCCACGCAAGGCAATACGTAAGCAGTCGCGACACTGGAGAATGCGCCATTTATCTGCGCATCGGTCACGAGCCTCGTTAGTCTGAACTGCTCCCGAAATTTGGCTGGCGGCATCGTCTCGCCAATCACGTGTAATATATCTGCTAATGTCATCGTCGGAATTTTGAATGAGGAGCGGCGCAGCTCCTCCCCTACGCCACTCCTCGTTTGGTTACTTGCTTGTAGCGGCGATAACAGCCGTGCTCTCAAGACCCGCTATACCGCCACCCGTGGCGACCTCAGCCATATAGCCTTGTTGGTTCTTTTCAAAGATAGTCCATGTGTCGCCAAAGATGTCACCGCCGATACGGTAGTAAAGGTCGGGGGTAATGAACACTGCAGCCGTGCCCTCGCACCCAGTCTTGGTAAGGCAACCAACGAGATAGTCGACTGCCACGACCTTAGCAACGCCAAGACGTGCGGCGAGGGTGTCAAGCCCCGCACCGATAGGCACACCCGTCACGTTGAAATCTGCAGTAAGGAGTGCACCAAGGTCGGTCTTGTTAATAAAGAGCCAAGTGTCCCTACCGTTGTTGCGGATTTCAAGAGCCGCGGTAATCAGAGTCTTGTAAATGTCGGTGACATTAGCCGCGGTGGCTGAGGTGTTCATACCGTAATAGAGGGTGAACGCGTCTGCGGAGGTCTTTATACCGATCGACTCGAAACACGTGATAGCGTCCGCAGTTGTTGATGCGTTCGGGTCACCCCTAACGATGGTGCGCTCGATTGTATAAAGAAGACGCTCGGTGAGCTCAGTGGTCACCCACTG
>SFLG01000024.1 GCA_004553485.1 Bacteroidales bacterium
GTTTGCGGTTACATCTATGACCCCGCTGTAGGTGACCCCGATTCAGGCATAGCTCCCGGCACTGCCTTTGAAGACCTCCCCGATGACTGGGTATGCCCCGTCTGCGGCGTCTCCAAGGACCAGTTCAGCCCAGTGGCTGACTGACCGGTCCACCTTCCCGATTAGGGGAATGGGCTCTAAACTATCGACCATAAGAAAGGGCTGACGCCGCGCGTCAGCCCTTTTCGGTTTTCAATTCTGTATTCTCGGTTTTAGAGCCCGTTGCCCTAATCGCGTTGGCGCTTGCGTAGCAAGAATTTATGTTAACGCAGGGCGGGCTTTTAGTTGAGCACGTAGCCGCCGATGGCGGTGGGCTGGTAGGCTCGTGCAAACTGGCGGAGAATGGCCAGCGTGGAGTTTTTGGGACCGCGCGATTTACGGGCGCGGGTTGGTGTCTGAGTCATAGACTGAGGTTGTTGAGTAGAGGTTTTGTCCATAGGCAAATTTGTTAAGGGTTGGATATTATTTAAACGTCGCCCTCGCGCTTTTATTGCGGTACCGCTGCGCTTTTTATCGCGTGGCGGCATGCTTCGGCGAGGCTGTCGTTATGTCTTTATAACACAGAAACAGGGATAGTTATTGTATCAAAACCTATAAAAATATTTAAACGAACGGTGCAACGCTTGTAAGGTTAATTTATTGTGTGTAACTTTGTATCCGATTTCCGCCAATAGTGTTTTCACAATTTCAGACGGGTCATCACCAATAGGGACAAGCAGCCCTTCACTTTTATCCAATTATTTAATAATCAATTATTTAGTTCACCAAAAACAGAAATTGCCTATTGAACAATTCTACTCTAATCATTAAAATTTGTTCATACAATGCAAAATCTCAAGAGGTTGACCGACGATCAGTTGGTCGCTGAATTTGTCCGGGGCGAAAACCGGGCATTTGATGAGCTACTCGAAAGACACAAACAGCGTGTCCACAATTACATACTTCGCATTGTCAAAGACGCCGATGTCGCCGACGATGTTTTTCAGGAGACTTTTGTAAAGGTTATCATGACCGTCAAACAGGGACGTTACACTGCCGACGGCAAGTTTGCCTCGTGGATACTTCGCATAGCCCATAACGTCGTCATTGACCACTTCCGCCGCGAAAAGGCCGAAGCGCTTGTCAGCACCGATGACGCCGACTATAACCTGCTCAACAACCGCGACCTTTGCGATGGCAACGTCGAGGACGTTCTCTGCGATGCCGCCGTACGCAACGACATCCGTCACCTTGTCAAGGCTCTCCCCACCGAGCAGCGTCAGGTGCTTGTGATGCGCTACTACAGCCAGATGTCGTTCAAAGAGATTGCCGAGCGCACCGGTGTCAGCATCAACACCGCCCTGGGCCGTATGCGTTACGCCCTCCTCAACCTGCGCCGTATGGCCGGCGAAAAGAAGATCGAGCTCACCCGCTGATTTTCACTGCCTCCGCCCCGGCACAGCCACTCCATCTTAAGTAATTTAAGTTTCGCAACCACAACTTAAGGTTTATAAATTTATAGGTTTAGAAATTTGAATAAGTCATAAGTCAGAGGTAATAAGTCGTTCTGATAAGTTTCAGATACTGAAAGCCTCGACAGACAAACAACACACACTCCCTCATACCGGACACCCCCGGTCAACAGCTGTTGACCGGGGGTGTCTGCGCTTGTGTGTGATTTTATCAGAGGTTGAAGAAGTAGCTGATGCCAAGGTCGACGTTGGTGCGGTCGAGGTGCATGCCGTCGTTCTTGCTCCAGTTGACCATTCGTATTGCACGCCGGCGCCGATTACCCAGGCTACGTCGCCGCGGCGGAGGTCGTCGTAAATCGACTCCGACTCGCTGACCTTGTGGTTGCTGACGGTGTAGTTGAGGTGTTCCTTCCCGCTGAAGCCGATGTTGAACTCGGGACCGGTGAACACGTGAAGGCGTACGGGGTCGAAGTCGAAGTGGTAGCCCACGAGGACGGGGATGCTAACACCGTGTCAAAGAAGTCCTTGTTGTATTTTGCCGTGTGGTAGTAGAACTTGAGACCCGACTCGAGGTACATGTTCATCCAGACAGGAACATCCACAACGGCGCCGAACGACAGGCCGGCTCCGCTTTTAAACGCGTCTAATTTGAGGAGGTCGTCGATTTTGGTATCGCCGGGGCAGGTGATGTCGAGCGACAGAACGGGACGTATCGACAGCGAGTTGTCGTTGGCCTCGAATACCGATGCCGAGGCCTTTGCGCCGCTCAGCATTGCTGCGGCAGCCAGTACGGCGCAGATTGTAAACTTTTTCATAGATGTGTTTTTGGGAGTTTAGATGAAATTGTTAGATTTTGTTATTTCTTTGGTTTGGGTAGCTGGCTCTTGCTCAGCGTCAGGGGCACTTTGGGGTGTTTCATGGCCCACACGATGAGGCTGATGCCGATGAGGATGAAGGGTATGGACAGCTGCTGGCCGAGGTTGAGGGCCATTGTGGCCTCGCGGGCAACCTGGTCGTTCTTGACAAACTCGATGAGGAAGCGTGCGCCGAAGAGCCAGGTCAGGAAAACGCCGAAAATCAGGCCCGGCCGCTGCTGGGCGTGCTTTTTCCAGAACATCCACATCAGCACGCCAAAGAGGGCGAGGTAGCATAGCGCCTCGTATATCTGCGTGGGATGCACGGGCACTCCCGGCCACTCGTGGCCGCGGACAAAGATGAAGCCCCAGGGGAGGTCGGTGGGCGAGCCGTAGATTTCGCTGTTCATAAGGTTGCCCATGCGTATCAGGGCGCCGACGAGGGCGATGGGTATCACCAGACGGTCGAACGTCCACAGCGGGCTGAGTTTGGTGGTGAACTTACTGTAGAGGAAGACGGCGATGATGATGGCGATTGAGCCGCCGTGGCTGGCAAGGCCGCCCTCCCACGTGCGCCAGATATGCTCGGGGTGCTGGCTGTAGTAGTCCCATTCGTAGAAGAACACGTGGCCCAGACGGGCGCCGATGATGGTGGCGCATACCACCCATATCAGCAACGAGAAGAGCCAGTTCTCAGGGGCGCCGTCGTGCTTGAACATCTTGGCGACGATGTTAAAGCCCAGCCAGAAGCCGATGGCGAACATCAGGCTGTAGTAGCGTATCTGCACAAAAGAGTCGATGAGGACGGGATTGACATCCCAGACTATATAACCCAGTATTTCGGTCATTGTTCAGTGTGTGAGTTTGGGTTGGTTGTATTTTGGTCGGGTGAGTTTTGGCCGGTAGAGTTTTTTGTGCGGCTGAAATATTCTTTGGTGGCGGCGCGTACACGTCCGCCGAGGATGAGCAGGGTAGCCATCGACGGAATGGCCATCAGGGCGTAGAAGAGGTCGGTGAAGCCTACGGCGACGCCGACGGGGATGACGGCGAACACCACCAGCGAGAGGATGTACAGCCACGTGTAGAGGCGGGCGCGTTTCTCGCCGAAGAGGTACGACGCGCACGAGGTGCCGTAGTACGAGTAGCTGAACATCGACGACAGGGCGAAGCTTGCCACCACTATCAGCAGCAGCGTCGAGCCAAAGGGCACGTTTTTGCCGAAGGCCTCCATGCACATGTCCAGGCCGCGTATCTCGCCCGGGTTGGTGAAGTCGACGCACAGCAGCAGCGCCATGGCCGTGCAGGTGCAGACAAAACCCGAGTCGAAGGCCGGCGCCAGCATTGCCACCAGGCCCTCGCGCACGGGCTCGGTGTTCTTGCTCTGGCCGTGCATTATCGAGGCTGTGCCTATGCCGGCCTCGTTCACCAGCGCCGCACGGCGCGCGCCGATGAGGGCTATGCCCGCCAGGGCGCCTATGCCGGCACGCAGGTTGAAGGCCTCCTCGAAGATCATCGCTATCACTGTGGGCACGCGCTCAAAGTGGGTGATGATGATGTAGAGCACCATCACAAAGTACACCGCCACCATAAACGGCACCAACACCGAGGCTACGCGGGCGATGCGTTTGACGCCGTTGAGCACCACCACGGCCACTACGATGGCGATGGTGAGGCCGATGATAAGACGCAGGGCTGTCTCGGGGCCCGAGCCGACGAGACTGCCCAGCATATTGAGGAACTCGCTCTGCGCCAGGTAGTCGGGCGTGGTGGTGGCGCTGACGACGGCCTGGGTGAGCTGGTTGGCGTTGAGGATGCAGAGGGTGCCGAACATGCCGGCGAAGGCAAAGAACATTGCGGCGAAACGCCAGCGCGGGCCAAAGGCCCGCTCGATGATGTACATCATGCCGCCGCGTGTGCGTCCCTCGCTGTCGGTGCCTTTGTACATCACCGAAAGCGTGCCCTCGTGGTATTTTGTGCACATGCCTATCAGGGCGCTTATCCACATCCAGAAGATGGCGCCGGGGCCGCCAACGGTGAGCGCGATGGCCACGCCGGCGATGTTGCCCAGGCCGACGGTGGCCGCGATGGCCGACGCAAGAGCCTGTACCGACGAGATCTGGCCCGTCTTTTCGTCGCCGCTTTTTACACGCAGCGCCTTGACGGCGGCCGGCAGACGCCGAAGCGACACCGCTCCCGAGCGGATGAACAGGTAGAGGCCGCCGCCTATCAGCAGAAAAAACAGCGGGTAGCCGCCAAGGAAGTCGGCCAGTGTTACTATGAAATTGCCTATTGTTTCCAATTCTAAGGTTTGGGGGTCAGGGAGTTAATCAGGCCTCGGGCCCGGGGTGAACTAAGGTGTTGCAGATTGCCGGGATGTTGGTACGCACCATTGTGCGTCCGCAATAGATGAGCTGACAGTCATGCGGATGCACCGGGGTGCGTCCCTGCATATCGTCGCCTATGACAGTTTTGCAACGCCTATATGATTTGCAAAGATAACATTTTTTATCAGGACGGGCAAAAAACCATTTTAACCTTTTGTGGGTTTTAAATATAAACTTTTGTCTTTTTTTACATATACAGACGTTTCAACTACACAACACATACTGTGCTTTCATCACGGATACCGCTGCTGCGCCTAACGGGCTCTAAGGATCAACTGACGTATTGCCGTGATATTCTGGCAAAAGAAGCTACCCTTGCCGAGGAAAGCCGCCTCATATTGCAGATAATCGAAACACGCAGGACTCTGGTTTCTACTGCTGTGGTCAAAGTGCTGAACACTATAGCAGACGTGTTCACTAATCGTATCGCTGATGAATGACATAAAAGGCTTCCAGAAGCCTATCGTTAGTTTTTGGGGATTATTGGGGCAGGGGTTTCGTGGTTAGCGGTAAATTTTGTAATTTCGTGGGCTGAAAGTATAAACGAAGGTATTTTCGGGATTATGCGGAAAGTAGGGCGCATGAGGCTATGCCGATATTCGTGTGTCGTAATTTCGACGTGACCCCGGTATTAACAATTAAGAGTAATGAAAGTACTAAAGTTTGGCGGAACGTCGGTGGGCAGTGCCGAGCGCATCAAGCATGTGGCGCGGCTGGTGTCGACACGCGGGTGCAATATCATTGTGCTCTCGGCGATGGCCGGGACAACAAACACGCTTGTGGATATCTGCAACTATCTATACAAAAAGAACCAGGCGGGGGCCCGCGAGACGGTCAACGCCATGCAGAGCCGGTACGAGCAGGTTATCGCCGAATTGTTCAATACGCCGTCGTCGGGCACCCGCGGCGGTGCGATGATGAGCCAGGCGGCTACCGAGATGCGCGAGAAGGCCACGGCCGACGTCAACCGCTGTCTGTCTTACATCCGCTCGCTTATCGATGTCGATTTCACCGAGACAGACGAGAAGGAGATACTGGCGCAGGGCGAGCTTATGTCGACGGCTCTGATGCTGGCTTATCTTAAATTTACCGGCGTCAACGCGGCCATGCTGCCGGCGCTGAAATTCATGCGCACCGACGAGAACGGCGAGCCCGACTTCAAATACATCACCGTGCGGCTCAAACGCCTTATAGCGATGAACCCCGACGCCGACCTGTACATCACGCAAGGCTTTATCAGCCGCAACGAGTACGGCGACATCGACAACCTGCAGCGCGGCGGCTCGGACTATACGGCCTCAATCGTCGGCGCCGCCATCGAGGCCGACGAGATAGATATCTGGACCGACATCGACGGCATGCACAACAACGACCCTCGCTATGTGCAGGGCACCCGCCCCGTCAGCGAGCTGCACTTCGAGGAGGCCGCCGAGCTGGCCTATTTCGGTGCAAAAATCCTGCACCCGGCCTGCGTGCTGCCGGCCCGCCTGCACAACATCCCCATACGCCTGCTCAACACGATGGAGCCCGAAAAGCCGGGCACACTCATCCACAACGTCAGCGTGCGCAACACCATCAAGGCCGTATCGGCCAAGGACGACATCACGTGCATCCACATCAAGTCGGGCCGTATGTTCCTTGCCTACAGCTTCCTGCTCAAGGTGTTCGAGACTTTCGAGAAGCACCGCATGCCCATCCACATGGTGGCGACGAGCGAGGTGGGCGTGTCGGTCACCGTCGACTCGTCACCGGCCCTGGCCGCCATCGTCGACGAGCTGAAGAACTTCGGCACCGTCACCACCGACGAGGACATGACCATCGTCTGCGTGGTGGGCGACCTCAACTGGCACAACGGCGGCATGGCCAGCCGCGCCATCGAAGCTCTCGGCGACATCCCCGTGCGTATGATCAGCTACGGCGGCTCAACCTACAACATCGCCATGCTCGTGCGCGCCTCCGACAAAATCGACGCCCTCAACCGCCTCTCCGCCAGCCTCTTCAACAAAAATTGACAACCCATACCGCAACAAAACCGGCTGCCTTGAACGGGCAGCCGGTTTTGTCGTAAATGGCGGGATATGTTACTTGCGGGTGACGATGAGCTCGTCGATGAGGGCGTGGTTGGTGTGCAGGTGCATGTTCTCGTTCTGCGGCTCGAAGGTGACGGTGAGGGTGTGCGGGCCGGCGGTGAGGACGGCGTCGAGGCTGTTGGTGAGGCCCCAGTCGCTCCAGGTGCCGCGGCCGCGGTGGGGCATCACCACTGAGCCGAGGCTGTTGCCGTCGACAAGGACAGTGCGGATGGCGCACGATTTGCCGGTGTTGACGGGGCCATTGCCGTTGGCGTAGCGCAGGACGATGCTGTATGTGCCGTCAGCGTCGACGGTGAAGGGCACCTCGACGGCCGACGTCTTGTGGTCGGTCTCGACAAAGCCGTTGCCGCGGAAGTCGGTGACCTTGCCCTTAGGCTGATGTAGGATTTCGGCCGACGTCATGGCCGTGCCCTCGCCGGGAATCTGGAATGTCTTGCTCTCGCGCGTCGACAGGGGGATGGAGGCGAAGCCGGGCACCTTGTTCTTGTATGCCACAACCTGATATTCGCCGGGCACCGAGGCGTCGTAGCTTGTGCTGCGCACCTGCTCCACCAGCTTGCCGTCGCGGTAGACGTCGTAGACCTTGCTGTACTCGACGGGGTCCCACCACAGGCGCGTGCCGTCGAGGCGGGTGATGGGTGTCCATGCGGCCTTGGCGTTGGCTACCTCGTTGACGGGAAGGGACTTGATGGGCTGGTTGTCCATGGTGATGACGATGTCGAGCTGCTGACCCTTCTTAGCGGCTTTGGCGGCCTCGGCGGCGGTGATGACGGGGGCATGGTCCTTGCCGTTGACTGTGAACGAGGCAATGGAGTCGCCATAGCCCTTGACCTCGATGTTGAGGCGGGCGCCGCGGTAGTTGAAGTTGTCGAGGCGGCGGTCCTGGCCGAGGGCCTCGGGCACGAACGGGCTGAAGCGCAGCCGGTCTTTTTCAAAGTTTATGCCGAAGAGGATGCGGTGTGTCAGCGCCAGGTTGCCGGCCAGGCACCACAGCATGTTGGATGAGTTGAGCTCGGTGGCGATGTCGCCGTTGTCGAGGTTGAAATTCTCCTTGTTGGTGGCGAAGAGGGCGGCGGGACGGAAGACCGCGCCGATGGCCTGCATCACGCCCTTCTCGTTGCCGGCCTTTGCCGATGCCAGACCCCACCAGGCGCCCACCCAGGGCCACAGCGCGTTGTTGTGGTATGCGGGCATATCTGGTATCTGCGGGTAGAAGATGGCCACGCCGAAGGGGGTGGTGGGGTGGGACGACGTGATGGTGCGGGCACGCTCGGGGCTGGCCACGTCCCACTCTATCGCCAGAGCCTCGCCCAGTGTCTCGGCGCGCGGGTTCATCATCAGGTTGTCGCGGCCGTAGAGGTACATACCGTAGTAGCCCTTGTCGTCCAACCACAGCGTTCGGTTGATGCCGTCGGCGATTTTTTGGCTCTGCTCCAGCGCCTTGCGTGCCTCGTCCTTGTGGCCGAGGTCGGCGGCGATCTCGCTCAGCACCTTCCATGCCTGCGCGTGGACGACGCTGGTGCCCAGGGCCTGGCTCTGGTAGATGTCGGCCGTCTGCATCCATTTGGGATAAGACTGCTCGCGCCAGTCGATGAACGATGTCTCGCCGTGTACAAGGCCGGTTTTTGTGTCGTACAGGCCGACGGCAAGGTCGTCCTCGAGGCTGTTCTTGATAATCGGGTAGATATATTTCAGCCATTCGCGGTCGCCGGTGACCTTATAGACCTCGTAGGCGGCCACGGCCCATATTATGCGGTCGGTGCTTACGGGCCAGGCGCCGCCCGAGCCGGTGTCCTGGATGATGCGGCCACGGGAATTGACCTTGTGCATCAGCGATATACGCGAGGCCTCGGGCTGCAGATAAGCCATCGACAGCAGTATCGAGTACGATACGTCGCGGGTCCATACGCCGGCCCATTCCTTGCCCGTGCGCAGCGTGGTGTCGGGCTCGACGGCGTTGACCATCTCGTCCAGGCCCATGTTGTAGATTGCCGTGTGCAGCATGTTGGGCGTTGTGAGCTGCGGATAGCCCGAAATGTCGTTTTTGCGTTTCCACGTCTTGTCGATGCCCATGTAGAATCCGGGCTGGGCCGAGTAGGTCGAGACAATCTCGAACGGGCCGTTGGCGGTGGCAACGAAGGGGCCCTGGCTAATGGTGTCGCCGTGCCAGCTGTAGGCCGGCGTCTCCACTATCACTGTCGACTGCGCGCCCGCTGTCAGTGCGGCGGCGAGCGCGGCAGAGGTAAGGATTACAGGTAATTTCATGTGTGATTGGTGTATGAGGGAATATTATTAGATTGCGTATGTGCTCACCACTCGAAGCCGACGGTGAGACCCAGGTTGTTGAGCGTCACTGAGTTATCGTGCCTGTAGGTGTAGTTGTTGTTCGACGTAAGCAGCTGGTAGGTCAGGCCAACGTTGACGGCCTGTTTGGGGGTCTGCGAATTGATGGGGATGCGCACACCAATCGAGGGGCGGAAGTAGAACTGCGTCTCGTTGGAGATGTATGCCGTTTTCATCATCAGGTCATCGTCGCCGAGGAGCCACGCGGCGCCGAGTTTGAGGTCGATGTAGGCCGAAACGGACGTGTCGTTGCCGATGCGGAATCTGAAGTCTGTGAAGACGGGAATCATACATTTTGTCTTTGCCGTGCCGCCGTAGTTCCACTCGTCGGGAGCCCATTCACCGTAGCGGTCGTCCTGGTTTGCCATTGCCACGTCGATGCCCATGCCGACGCCCATAAAGAACCACGAGCTGTACTGGAAGCCCTGCGACGTGCTCACACCCAAGAAGTTGGCGCGGTTTTTGCCCATACCGGCCAGTCCGCTTGCCTCAACAAAGCCGCGGTACTGCATCGAGCCGGACAGGGCGGGGGAGATGAGCCCCGACAGCTGGTTGGCAATTTCGTAATATTGGGCCCGTGCGGGAACGGCCATACCGACTGCCAAGACGGCTGCGACGGCCAATGCAAAAATTTTTTTCATAATTAAAGAGTTGGAGGGAGTTAGTTGCCGGGTTATGGGGCTGTACGCCGGTAAAAACTGTGCCGCATCATAGCCGAACAAGTCGCCTTATACACCATAAAACACCGTGTTTTCAGCCTCGATTATCATGCGCTATATTATTGCTATGTTATTTGCTATATTATTAATGTGTTTTAATACAAACGAGCCACGGCGCCTCTTGGTTCATTTTTGGCCGGGAGCAACGACATTCTGAGCCGGAGGTCAACCCGCCGGGGCGCCAACGACAAAGGGCCGCTCCGTTTCTCATTAGAGCGGAAGCGGCCCTTTGCAGGGGGTGATAGTGCGCCCGAGGGGACTCGAACCCCTACATCCGAAGATATTAGATCCTAAGTCTAACGCGGCTACCAATTACGCCACGGGCGCCTTCAGATGTTCGGCCGACAACTCAGCCGTCTGCAAAATTAGCAAAAAAAAGCAAACCGCACAAGCACCCCCGCCACTTTGTATTTTTGGCAGGCCGGGTAGCAGCCGTGTTGGCCGTGTTGGCAGCCGGGGGGCCGTGGTTGGCAGCTTGCCGGGGGTGGCAACACTGTTATCGGTCGAGCTCGACCGATAACGGTAGGCCCGGGTGGCGCACGGCGTTTGGGAAGCCGGGGCTGCCCAAGGCAAAAAGCAAAGGGGGTAAGCGCCGTTGTGGGGCTTACCCCCTGTGGGGGAGGAGAGGGAGCGGGGGTCAGATGGTGGCGGTGATGGGCCACTGGAAGGCGCGGAGGCCGAGCTTGGGCGACTCGTCGTCGAGGGCCTTCAGGCGCGACATGATGTTGGCGGCGCGCTCGTCCTCGACGATGGTGATGATGGCCGAGTTCTCGCTGGGCCAGGCGTGGGAGCCGAGGTGAGGCTCGCCGGTATTGCTGCCACGTCCGTTGACGATGGGCCAGGAGGTGAAGCCACGGCAGTTGTTGCGCTCGAGCATTTCAACGATGCGGTGGTAGTGGGCCTGGTCGAATGTTATCAGTATTGCTTGCATGGTCGGTGGTTGTGTGGAGGTTATTTGTGTGACTCGGCTTTGGCCAGCTCAAGGGCCTTGTGGTGCTTGCGGCGCTGACGGCGTATGCCGGTGGAGGCAAAGACGCAGTAGAGCACGGGCACAAACAGCAGTGTCAGGATGGTGGAGACGGTGAGACCGCCGATTACGGCAGTTCCCATGGGTCGCCACAGCTCGGCGCCCTGTCCGGTGCCGACAGCCATGGGCACCATGCCCAGGATGGTGGTGAGGGTGGTCATCACTACGGGACGCAGGCGCGACTTGCCGCCGAGGATAACGGCACGGCGTATCGACAGTCCGCGCTCGCGGTTGAGCGAGATATAGTCGATGAGCACGATACCGTTCTTGACGACGATACCGATGAGCATGATCGCGCCAATCATCGACATCACGTTGAGCGAGTGGCCTGTCAGCCACAGTATCAGGAACACGCCCGAGAAGGCGAAGAGCAGCGATGTCATGATGATGCCGGGGTAGGTGTAGCTCTCGAACTGCGCCGCCATGACGATGTATACCAGTATCACAATCAGCACGGCCAGTGTGAGCAGGTCGGTGAAGCTCTCCTGCTGGTCCTCGTACGAGCCGGCCAGGTCGATAGAGATGCCTTGCGGCAGGTCCATGGCCTCGATTGCGGCCTGGGCGGGGATTACCACCTCGGACATGGGCACGCCCTGCACGGCGGTGCTGACGGTGATGATGCGCTCGCGGTCCTTGCGCTCGATGGTGGGCGGGGTGCTGCGTTCGACTACCGTGCCCACGTCGCGCACGCGCACAGCCGAGCCGGCGTTGTTGTAGAGCAGGATGTTCTCGATGTCGCGTATCGAGGTGCGGTGCTCGGGGTCGTACATCACCTTGATGTTGTACTCCTCGCCGTCCTCGCGGAAGCGGCTTGCCAGCGAGCCGTTGATGCGGTTGCGCAGGGCGGTGGCCGCCGTGGAGAGGTTGAGGCCGTAGCGTGCCAGCTTCTCGCGGTCGAAGTCGACCTGGTATTCGGGCTGGTACTCTGAGCGCGAGATGTTGATGTTGGCGGTGCCGGGGATGCCCTCGAGCACGCGCTTAAGCTGCTGTGCCACCGAGTCGGTCTCGGCAAAGTCGTATCCGTAAATTTCAAAGTCGATGGTGGCCTGTCCGCCCATGCCGCCGCTCATGCCGCCGACGTTGACGAGGGCCTTCTTGTACTCGGGGTAATGTTTGAGGTCCTTGCGCATGAGCTCGGCAATCTCCGACGACGAGCGGTCGCGCTCGCCGGGGTCGCTGAGGCGTATGTTCATCGACACGATGTGCGAGCCGTTGTCGCGCAGCGAGGCAAAGGTGTTGTCGGACGAGGCCGAGCCGGTGGTGAAGTTGATAACCTCAATCTCCGGGTACTTCTTGCGCCACTCCTCGACCAGACGCAGTGTTGTCTCGCGGGTGATTTCCTCGCGGGTGCCGATGGGCGTCTCGAGCGAGACGTTAAGGCGGGCGTCGTCGTTGGTGGGGAAGAACTCGGTGCCCACGTGCTTCATCAGGAAGAGCGAGCCCACGAAGGTTGCCAGACAGATGAGGATGGTGATGAGGCGGTGGCGCACAACCCATCCCAGCAGGCGGGCGTAGCCGTTGTCAAAGGCGTCGAGGCCGCGGTTGATGGGGGTGAACAGCAGGGTGTACAGCTTGCCGTGCTTGTTGTTGAGGCGCAGCAGCTGCGAGCACAGCATGGGGGTGAGCGACAGGGCGCAGATGGTTGAGATGATCATCATGATTGTCACCATCCAGCCCAGCTGGCGGAAGAGTACGCCGGACATGCCCGTCACGAGGGTGAGGGGGAAGAACACCGCTATCAGCGTCAGCGTGGAGGCGATTACCGACACGGCCACCTCGTTGGTGCCGTGCACGGCGGCCTGTTTGGGGTCCGAGCCGCGCTCGATGTGCGTGGTAACGTTCTCGAGCACCACGATGGCGTCGTCAACCACCATACCGATCGATATGGACAGCGCCGACAGCGAGACGATGTTGAGCGAGTCGCCCGTTATGGCCAGGTAGATGAAGGACGCTATCAGCGAGATAGGAATGGTGATGGTGATGATGAGCGTCGCGCGCCATCGTCCCAGGAAGAAGAACACCACCAGTACGACGAACAGCAGGGCAAAGAGCACCGTCTCCACCAGCGAGGCGATGGTGTTGCGGATGTTGTCCGAGGTGTCGACGATGATGTCGAGCTTGACGTCCGAGGGCAGGCGTTTCTGCAGGCGCGGGAGCATCTCCAGCACCTTCTCCGAAATTTCCACCGAGTTGGCACCGCTCTGCTTCTGGATGATAATCATGGCGCCCTTCTCGCCGTTGTTGAAGGTCTGCTGGGCGCGCTCCTCGATGGAGTCGTCGATGCGCGCCACATCCTTGAGGTAGATGCTGCGGCTGCCGACGTTGCCCACCACGATGTCGGCCATCTGGTCGGCCGAGGTGAACTCGCCCTGCACGCGCATCGAGTAGGAGTCAGAGCCGATGTCGATGGTGCCGCCGGGGATGTTGCGGTTTTCGGCGGTGATGACGCCCGAAATCTGCTCGATGCTGAGGCCGTACGCCTCGAGGCGCGCCGGGTCGGCGTAGATGTGTATCTCGCGCTTGGGTGCGCCCGAGATCGACACCGAGCCCACGCCGCTGATGCGTGCCAGCGGGTTGGCGACGCCCTCGTCCAGAATTTTGTATAGGCCGGGCATGCTCTCGGTGGCGTTTACCGACAGCATGACCACGGGAATCATATCGGACGAGAATTTGAAGATGATGGGTGTCTCCGCCTCGTCCGGCAGCTGCGAGGACACCATGTCCAGTTTGTCGCGCACATCGTTTGTCAGCACGTCGATGTCGTAGCCGTATTCAAACTCGAGGGTGATTACCGAGATGTTTTCGCGGCTCTTGGATGTTATGTGCTTGAGGTTCGACACCGAGTTGAGGACGTTCTCGAGGGGTCGTGTAACGTTCTGCTCGATGTCCGAGGCGCTGGCGCCCTGGTAGGTCGTCATCACCATGATGGTGTTTGTGTCGATGTCGGGGTAGAGGTCGATGGGGAGTTTGATCAGCGAGAACAGACCCAGGATCACTACCGTGACAAAACACAGTATTGTCATTACCGGCCGTTTTACGGCACTTCCGTATAGGCTCATTTACAAGGGGATGTGATGTAAGTGATGTAAGTGGTGTATGTGATGTAAGTGATGTGTGTGGCGGATGTGGCTTATTTCTTCTTGTTGTTGATCTTGACCTGTGCGCCGTCAAAGAGGCGCGACTGGCCGGCCACCACCACTGTGTCGCCGTCGGCGACGCCGCTGAGGATCTCGTAGCCGTTGTCGGTGCGTGTGCCCAGCTCAACCTTGTTGAACGACACCTTGTCGCCGTGCATGACGTAGACGTAGCGGTTGCCCGAGCCGGTCTGCTTGACGACGGCGCGGTCTGATACCACCACATTCTCCTGTGTGCCGTGGTTGACGCTTACGCGGGCAAACATGCCGGGGAAGAACTTCTCGTCGCGGTTGGGGATGAGGACCTCGGCCTGGAAGGTGCGTGTCTGCGGGTCGACGGCGGGGTAGATGCGGCTGATGCGTGCCTGGTAGGTCTCGCCGGGGAAGGCGTCAAAGGTGACGTCGACGGGCATGCCGGTATTGAACTTGGCGCGGTCGGCCTCGGTGACGTTGATGATGATTTTGACGTCCGGGGTAATCTGGCCGATGGTGAGCACGGGCTGGCCGGCGGTGACGTCGCCCGGGTCGAAGTTGCGGGCTGTCACCACACCGCTGACGGGCGAGGTGAGCACGGTGTTTTCTACCACATTGTTATATTGCGTGCGCGCGGCGTCGAGCTGTGCCTTGATCTGGTCTACCTGGGCCTGTGTGCCCGAGCCGATTTTGAGCAGCTGCGTGGCGCGGTTGTACTCGCGCTGTATCTGGTCGAGGTTGACCTTCAGGCGCGAGGCCTCTGAGTTGTCCATCGTCACCAGCACCTGGCCGCGGCGCACGTGGTCGCCGACATCGACGGTGATGGTCTTGATGCGGTTCGAGGAGGCGGGGGCGATGTTGTTAGATTTGTAGGCCTCGACGTTGGCGGTGTATTCGTGGATTTGTTCGACGGCGGTGATGCGCGCCATGTCCACCTCGACCAGCGGAGTCTCGTCCGTGGCGGTCTGTTCGGCCTTTTTTTCTTCCTTTTTGCCGCAGGCCGTGACAAGGAGGGCGGCGGCAGTCGAGAGAATTATGTAGCGGTTCATGCTTGTTATACGGGGAAAATGAAAATGAGTGATATGCTAATGTGTGAAATGCCGATTTGTTACTTTGCGGCGGGCTCGTCTACGGTTGTCTCGCCGGTGAAGAGGGTCTTGAAGGTGGGCTTGAAGCTCACCGTGGAGGTCTCCTCGCCGGGCACGACAGCGTTGCCGAGCAGCAGCTCGAGCTCGGCTCCGGCAACCAGGTAGTTGTAGATGCTCTGGATGTAGCTGAGGCGGCTGTTGGTGAGGGCCAGCTCCGAGTCGCGCAGGTCGAGGTAGCTGGCGGCGCCGATCTCGAAGCTCTGCTGCATGATGTCGTGGGCGCGCTCGGCCTGTCCGACGCTCTCGCCCGACGAGGCTATCTGCTTGACGTTGAGCATGACGTTGTCCTTTGCCAGCTCAACCTGCATGGCGACAGAGTGCTCGAGGTCCTGGCGCTGGAACTCGGCCTGCTTGACCTGTATCTGGGCCTGGCGTATGCGTGCGCTGCGTGCTCCGCCCTGGAAGAGGGGAAAGCTGAGGTTGAGTCCAACGACGCTGTAGGGGTTCCAGCGGAAATTCTTGAAGGGCGAGCCGTCGCTCGACGATGTCCAGTTGTAGCTGGCGCTGAGCGACAGTGTGGGCCACCACGACATGCGGTTCATCTTGACGGTGCGGCGCAGGGCCTCGGTCTGCAGGGTGTTGAGGCGCAGCTGGCTGTTGTTGCTGTAGTCGCTGCCGAGGCGCATGACGTCGTCGTACATCGTCTTTTCGTACTCCGACAGGCTGCCGTTGATGCGCAGAGGGCTCTCGATGCTGATGCCCATGAGCATGAACAGCTGCATGCGGGCGCGGCTGATGGCGATGTCGGCCTGGGTAATCTGAGGCTCGATGTTCTTCATCGCCACCGACGTGCGCAGGACGTCGTACTCTGAGGCCGAGCCCACGGCGTGCTGCTTGACGTAGATGTCGTGGGTCAGCGCCGCCATATCGTAGCTCTCGCCAATAACCTGGCGCGACTCGCGTGCAAGCAGGTAGGCGTAGTAGGCGCTTTTGACGCTGTTGATGAGGTTGAGGCGCGAGGCGCGGGCCTGCTCGACGGTGGTGGCTATCTGTGCGTCGCTGAGCTTGAGGGCCTGCCATATCTGCGGGGCGATGATGGGCACCGAGGCGTTGAAGCCGACCTGGAACGAGTTGTCGAGGCCCATCTTGATGCCGGTGTCGCTGCCGCGGCGGGCGGCCTTGGAGGTGGAGCCGGAGTCGCCGGAGTCACCGCTGCCGCCTTCGTCGGTCGAGCCGCCTCCCAGGCCCGGGAAGCCCGACATATTCATATATGCCACCTGTTTGGCCACCATACGCGAGTACTGGCCGCCGAAGCTGACCTGGGGCAGCAGCTGTGCCAGGGTCTCCTTGCGGCTGTAGTCGACACGCACGATGTCGAGGTCGGCGACGCGGAGGGTGGGGCTTTCGCTGAGGGCTATGCGCAGGCAGTCGTCCAGGCTGACCTCCGCGCTGTCGGCCGGGGTCTGTGCCGAGGCCGTCAGCCAGCCGGCCACTGTCAGGGCCGAAACGGCGATGATTGAACGTTTATATCTTATTCCCATTTTGATAATTTGTGATTTTTGCGAGTTTATAATGAGGGGAGAGTCAAACCGGGTGCAAAGTTAAGGTGTTGTATTAATATATATGTGGTGCGGCACCCTTAACAAATACATCAGTAAATTAATATTTGTGAAAAAAGGAAGAAAAGACCAATATTAAGGCTTATTTGGTGAATGGCGGGCGTGAGGGGAGCTTGCGAGGGGGCGAGGGGCGTGAGCAGGAGACTGGGCCGGGACATTAGGGCCTTTAAGGGCTTTTAAGGACTTTAAGGACCTTAGAGCCGGCTGGCGAGGTGGCGAGGGCGGTTGCAAAAAAAAGAAAGGGGCGAGAGAGGGGGAGGAGATGTGTGGCTCAGGGGGTTGTGGGTTTTATCAACAATATGTTGAAAACTTTGCCCGGGAAAAGGTGAGGATGGAGCAAAAAAATTTGCTAACTTTGCAAGGAAAACGACAAGTGTAAAGGCACAAAATCCCGACCTTGTTCATTATCACTATTTTAGCCCCATAAAGCAAAACCAAAGACTCTGAGCACAGCATCCAGGGAGCCAAAACGGCCCTGTCTGCCAACCTCTGAGCACGGCATCCGGGGAGCCTCAAAGCCCCTCCGGCGTGTCTGCGCCGCCTTTGACCGAGACATCCAATAAGCTGACTGACAATGACAACAGTACTGCGACATACCGAATACCTGATGACCATGCACGATTGTGTGGTCATTCCCGGTTTTGGCGCCATGCTGCGTCGCCGTCGCCCGTCGTACTGCGACGAGCAGGGTCGGCTTGTCCCTCCCGGCCACAGCTACGCCTTCAACGGCGCCCTGGTCGAGGACGATGGCCTGTTGGTGTCGTCGGTGGCCCGTGCCGAAGCGCTGAGCTACGCACGTGCTGCAGAGTGTGTGGCCTGCGACGTGGACGCTATGCTGCGCCGGCTCCGCGAGGACGGACGTCTCGCGATGGGTCGTCTCGGGGCAGTGACCCTTGACGGCGACTCGGGCGTGATGCAGTACGAGGCTCCCGCCGCTGACACACTGACGCCGATGGCCGACTGGCTGCCCGTGGTGGCTCCCGTGGCCGAAGAGGTCGAGGAGGAAGCCCCCGCACGGTCGCACAAACCCGTGCCCAACCGCATGGTGCGCCGCGTTGTCCGTCTTGCCCGCACGGCGGCGGCAGTGGCGGCGATAGCGGCAGTGGCCATCGTCTGCTCGACACCCATCGAGGTCGGCAACGCCGGCTTTGCCTCGACGGCCCTGCCCTCGGTAAGCGCTCCGCGAGAGGCATACGTGCCCTCCGTGGGCGTGAAGTCGATGGAGATTGTCGTCGACGGCAGCGGCTCCGAAGCCCTCGACACCGCCGCCCGCTCGGCCTGGCAGCAGACCCACGTGGCCGCCGACGCCGCGTCCATCCTTAAATCCACCGATGCCGCCGACGCCGCGGCAAATGAACCAAACGACGCTGTTTCGCGTTTTAATAGCAACGACCGCTACGTTGTAGTCGTGGCCACGCACAGAACCCTCAAGGCCGCCGAAACCACCTCGGCACAGTTTGCCGGCACCTTCGACTGCCAGACACGGGTTGTCCGCAACGGAAGCGTCTGGTTTGTCGTCGCCGCTTCGGCCGACACGCGCGAGGAGGCTGTTGCCGCCCTCCGTACCCCCGAGATCCAGCGCTTCAAGGACGCCTGGGTGGCTGCGCTGAACTGATGCCGGTCGTCACACGACATTAGTATAAGACACTCTCCTCCATCCCTTTGACAAAGCCGTGCACCGTCATCGGCACCCGGCACAGACCGACGGGATGGCTAACAAAAAAGCATAGAACATTATGGAAAATCTGCATCAACTGCTGCTGGAGCGTCACAGCATCCGCCGCTATACCGACAAACCCGTCCCCGCCGACGATGTCACCAAGATACTGCAGGCCGCACTGCTCTCACCGTCAAGCAAGAGCAAACGCCCGTGGCGTTTTGTCGTGGTAGAGGACCGCGACACCCTGCTAAAACTCAGCGGCTGCAAGCAGGCCGGGGCAGTGTCGCTGAAAGGCGCCGCCTTTGCCGTGGCTGTAATGGCCGACCCCGCCGACTCGGACATGTGGCTCGAAGACTGCACCGTGGCCGCCCTGATGATGCAGCTGCAGGCCGCCGATCTGGGCGTGGGCTCGTGCTGGGTACAGGTGCGCGACCGCTACACCGCCGACGGCACCCCCTCCGTCGAGATTGTGCGCGAGATACTCAATATCCCCGACAACTACAACGTCGAGTGCATCGTCACCTTCGGCTACAGCGCCGAGACCCGCCGCCCCGTCGATCCCGACAAACTGCAATGGGAGAAGGTGTTCATCGGCAGCTGGTCGGACCGCGAGAGCGAACAGTAACAAGGCATCAGCCTGTCTCAATAGTGCCGTAATGTCGTCACCAAAGGTAATAATACTCGGGGCGGGCAACGTAGCCTCGCACCTGCTCGAGGCTTTTGTGGCCGCGCAGGTCTCGTGCGGACTGTGGTCGCACAACGCCGCCCACGCCCGTGCCCTTGCCGCGCGCTACGCCGGTGATACTGTCGAGGTCTTCGATAGCCTTGCCGACATCCCGCGCGACTCGTTTTTCTATGTCATTGCCGTCAGCGACAACGCCGTCGCCGCCGTGGCCGCCGACTTGGGGCCGGTGGAGGGCGTGGTTGTCCACACCTCGGGCAGCGTGCCCCTTCAGGAGCCCTACGCCGGGGGACGTTACGGTGTGTTCTACCCCCTGCAGACGTTCAGCCGCGATGTCGAGGTAAAGATTTCCGAGGTGCCCTTCTTTGTCGAGGGCAACGCCCCCGCCGTCACCGAGATGCTCAAGGAGCTTGCCGCCCTTTTGGGCGCCAACGCCTACGAGGCCGACAGCAGCGACCGCGCGCAGCTGCACCTCGCCGCCGTCTTCGCCAGCAACTTCGCCAACAGCCTGTGGGTTGTCGCCGAGGGCATCCTCGCCAAAGCCGGCTACCCCCTGACTGTGCTCGAGCCGCTGCTTAGGGAGACCCTGCGCAAGGCCATGGCGATGGGTCCGCGACAGGCCCAGACCGGTCCCGCCGTGCGCAACGACACAAAGGTGCTCAGCCGGCAGATGGACAAGCTCGAAGGCGTGCCCCTCGAAATCTACCGCCTGATGACCGACCTCATCCGCAGCCAGCAGGCCCCCGGCCAATAACAAAATCAAGCAACATATACGATGAGCAAAACCGACTATCCTCTCAATCTTATTGAAGCCGTCGTCTTCGATGTCGACGGGGTGCTCTCGCCGTCCACCGTCCCCATGGACAGTGACGGTGTGCCCCTGCGAATGGTCAACATCAAGGACGGCTATGCCATCCAGCACGCCGCCAAGTGCGGGCTGCAGATGGCGATAATCAGCGGAGGCAACTCCGAGTCGGTGCGTCAGCGCTACAATATGCTCGGCATCAAGGACGTGTTCTTAGGAGCCGGCAAAAAGGCTGAGGTCCTGCGCAAGTGGATGGCCGACAAAGGCTTGCAGCCCGAGCAGGTAGCCTTCTGCGGCGACGATATCCCCGATATCCCCAGCCTGAGGATGGTGGGCCTGTCGGTTTGTCCGGCCGACGCCGCATCCGAGGTCAGGGAGGTCGCCAGATACATCACCTCCGCCAACGGCGGCTACGGCGTGGCCCGCGAGCTACTCGAGCAGATCATGCGTGTGCGCGGTCAGTGGATGCATGACGCCGACGCCTTCGGCTGGTAATGGCCTAAGGCCGTCGCCGTCGGCTTTTTGACAGCAGCCGGTTCAACGTTTCCGGACTAATTCATCGTTTCCGGACTAAAGTTTCCGGACTAAAGCAATCAACCTTATCTACCCTTCAGACAGAAGCATACCAATGACAGAACAAAAGAACAGACCTCTCCCCCCTGCGCTTTATCCCGGCAAGGTCATCCTTGCCTCGGGTTCGCCGCGCCGTCAGGAGCTGCTCGGACTTATCGTGCCCGAGTTTGAGATAGCACCCCGTCGCGAGGTCACCGAAAAGTGCGACCCGATGACGCCGTCGCTGAAAGTTCCCATCGCCTTGTCGCAGCTCAAGAGCAAAGTCTACTCGGACCTGCTCGATGCCGACACCCTGCTCATCACCGCCGACACGCTGGTGATAGTCGAGGGCGAAATCCTCGGCAAACCCAGCAACGCCGAGACGGCCCGCCGTATGCTGCGCCGCCTTTCGGGCCACACGCACACCGTCGTCACGGGTGTCACGCTTGCCGACCGTCACCACAGCCGCAGCTTTGCCGAGCAGACCAAGGTGAAGTTCGGCCACCTCACCATCGACGAGATAAACAACTATATCGAAATTTTCCATCCCTTCGACAAGGCCGGAGCATACGGCATCCAGGAATGGATAGGCTGCATAGGCGTGCGCGGCATCGAGGGCGACTTCTACAACGTCATGGGTCTGCCCCTGCACGCCCTCTACCGCGAAATCAAGGCTTTCCCTCTTTAAGGCTATGCGACACCGCCTTCTTTATCAAGGCGTTGCATACGGGCGGTGCTAACAGCAAGCCTGCGGTGATGCCCAGCAGGTCGGCGCCGATGTCCCAGACGTCGGCCGAGCGTCCCAGCCCCATTGCGCCCTGAAGCCATTCGTCGAAAACGCTGAAGACAATCATCGCAATTGCCAGCGCCGACGTGAACCCGGTGTCGAGAGGCCTCGGCGCCCCGGGGAGCCGTCGCTTGTAGTCGAAGATGAAGGCACCCGTCAGGCCGCCGAACATTATGGCGTGCACAATCTTGTCGGCATGCTCGCCCAGCCACGACGGCAGTTCGACATCCGGCGCCGGGTCGGGCGTGAGGGTCAGCCACAGCACCAGTGCCATCGTCAGCGTCGACGGCCACCAGCGCCGCACGAAGCGCCCGGCCTTCGTTTTTCTGTCATCCGAAATTTTCTCCATTATCCAGCTATTGTAAACAGTTACCACAAACAACGGGGGTGGCGCCATTGATATGCGTTACCCCCGTATGCTTAGCTAAGAAAGGCCGTGAGGCCCGTCAATGTCTCAGGCTAAAAGTACTTAGATAAGGCTGATGATGAATTCCTTCTCGTCCTTGTCGTCGGTGGCGATAGCGATTTTGTCCTCGCGGGCGAGCCAGCCGAGAGCGGCGAAAAGTTCTTTATCTTTCAGCTTGGTGACTTTTTTAAGCTGTTTTACGCCCATGGCGTCAGCTGCGCTGAGTGCTTCCCATACTTTGCCGGCGTTTAAGCCGATAACGTCTTTGTTCATCGTTTTTGGGGTTTAATGTTAGACTTGTGTTTCTTTGTACCTATTGGACGAAAAAAATTTATTTCGGGGCGAAAAATTTTTTACTGAAACCTGAAAAATTTTTCATTCCATCGATAAAAAAAATTCGTCGATATTTTGTTTTTGAAGTAATATGCAATCTTATAACGCGTTGCGATTTTTATAAGTTGTTGCAAAGGTAATAAAATTTTGCATATACCAACAATTTATTTTGTAACAAATGAAAAATATTTTTGTTTAAACAATTTTTTTTTATTGTTCGGGGCATTTTTTTTCAGCCCGAGCCATACACTGCGTTGTGCGGCAAAATTTTTTTGACGAAAAAAAATCTGCGCCGACAAAACATAAAATACAGTAAAAGTTGTTACCTTTACAATCAAATTTAAAAGCATGGCAGAGACAGCAACCGGGACCGTCGTGCGCAACACGGGGTCGCATTATATAGTTGAAACCGCCGACGGCCGCGAGCTGCCGGCCAAGGTGAAGGGCCGCTTCCGCATCAACGGCATCCGCACCACCAATCCGGTGGCTGTCGGCGACATCGTCGACTGCCATCGCACCGACGACCCCAATGTGTGGCTGATTTACGCCATACATCCGCGCCGCAACTATATAATAAGGCGTGCGTCCAACCTGTCCAAGGAGAGCCACATCATCGCCGCCAACATCGACCTGGCGGCACTGGTGGTGACGCTTGCCGAGCCGGCGACGTCGACGGTCTTCATCGACCGCTTCCTTGCCACGGCCGAGGCCTACAACGTCCCCGCCGCCCTGATAATCAACAAGACCGACCTGCTTACCTCGCCCGATGATGCCGAGCTCCTCGACGCCGTCACCTACCTCTATCGCTCGATAGGCTATCAGGTTGTGCAGATTTCGGCGCGCGAGGGCACGGGCCTTGACGGGCTGCGACAGCTGTTGAAGGGCAAGATAACCCTGCTGTCCGGCAACTCCGGCGTGGGAAAGAGCACCATCATCAACGACCTCATCCCCGATGCCAACGTGCGCACCGCCGCCGTCAGCGACGTGCACCATACCGGCATGCACACCACCACCTTCAGCGGTCTTTACCATCTGCCCGGAGGCCCCGATGCCGGCAGCATCATCGACACGCCGGGCATACGCGGCTTCGGGACGATCGACTTTGACAAATACGAGGTGGCGCACTATTTCCCCGACATCTTCGAGGAGTCGCACGACTGCCGCTTCGACAACTGCACCCATACCCACGAGCCCGGATGCGCCGTGCTCGAGGCCGTGGCCGACCACCGCATCGCCGACTCGCGCTACAACTCGTACCTCTCCATCCTCAACGAGGACACCGCCGGCGACGCCGAGAAATACCGCAAGGG